>BCRI01000085.1 GCA_001552515.1 Sphaerimonospora mesophila NBRC 14179 = JCM 3151 | reverse complement strand
TCCGCGTCCGGGCCGGGGAGGTCGTCCGGGCCCGCCTGACCAACCGGCTCCCCCAGGAGACCACCGTGCACTGGCACGGCCTCGCGCTGCGCAACGACGCCGACGGCGTGCCCGGCGTCACCCAGCCACCCGTCCCCTCCGGCGGGGAGATGGTCTACGAGTTCACCGCGTCGCATCCGGGGACGTACTGGTTCCATCCCCACCATGGCACCCAGCTCGATCGCGGGCTGTACGCCCCGATCATCGTGGAGGATCCGGCCGAGCCGTACGACTATGACGACGAGTGGACCGTCGTCCTCGACGACTGGCTGGACGGGGTGACCGGCACTCCGGACGAGGTGCTGGCCGAGATCACCTCCATGGCGGGGCCCGGCGGTCACGGGGGTCACGGGGGTCATGGGGGGATGCCGATGCCCACCGCGACGGCCTCGCCCTCGGCGGCGTGGCCGCACATGATGATGAACGCAGAAAGCGATCTCCTCGGCGGCGACGCCGGGGACGTCCACTATCCGCACTTCCTGGTTAACGGCAGGATCGCGACGGCGCCGCGAACTCATGCCGCCAGACCGGGCACCCGGCTGCGGATCAGGATCATCAACGCCGGGGGCGACACCGCGTTCCGGGTCGCGCTGGCCGGCCACGTCATGACCGTGACCCACGCCGACGGTTTCCCCGTCGCGCCCGTGGACACCGACGCTCTGCTGCTCGGCATGGGCGAGCGGTACGACGTGCTGGTCACCCTCAAGGACGGGGTGTTTCCGCTGGTGGCCCTGGCCGAGGGCAAGCGTGCCGTGGCCCGCGCGCTGGTCCGCACCGCCGCCGGTGCCCGCGCGCCGGAGGCCGACGTCTGGCCCGGTGAGCTGGACGGCCGCCTCGTCTCCTACGACCGGCTCATCCCGGCCGACGCCGTACGGCTGCCGGCCAGGGCACCGGATCGCACGATCACGCTGACGCTCACCGGGAGCATGGCCAGGTACGACTGGGGGATCAACGGCAGGAAGTACGACCCCGAGGTGATCGAACCCGTCCGGTCCGGTGAGCGGGTGCGGCTGTCCTTCGTGAACCGGACCCTGATGTGGCATCCCATGCACCTGCACGGCCACACCTTCGCCCTCGGGACGAGCGGCGTGCGTAAGGACACCGCGATCGTGCTGCCCGGCGCGACGGTGAGCGCCGACCTCGAAGCGGACAACCCCGGCATCTGGATGATCCACTGCCACAACATCTACCACGGTGCGGCCGGGATGATGACCCTGCTCGGCTACCGGGCCTGAAGGAGGGCTCACATGACGAACACCTTCGACCCGGTTCCCGATGGCCGCGGCAGGTGCGGGCGGCGCGGGGCGCGGGCGGCCGCCGTGGTCCTGCTGACGGCGACCCTGGCCGCCTGCGGCGCGGGTGACGGCGAGACCGCGGCGCCGTACGCCACCGGCCGGGCCGCCTCCGCCGCACCGGCCGATCAGGGCGTCGGCCATGTGCACGGGCTGGGCGTCGACCCGGCCACCGGCAAGGTCCACGTAGCGGGGCATTTCGGGCTGTTCACCGTCGAGGGAGGCCGGTTGGTCCGCGTCGGCGACGGCGATGCCGACCACATGGGCTTCACGGTCGCCGGGCCGGGCACGTTCTACGCCAGCGGCCACCCCTCGGCGGCCGACATCGCCGCGGGCCGGGCACCGCACCTCGGCCTGATCCGCTCCACGGACGCGGGGACGACCTGGGAACAGGTGGCGCTGGCCGGCAGGGCCGACTTCCACGCCCTCCAGGTCGCCGGTCCCAGGGTCTACGGCTACGACGCGCAGACCGGCCGGGTCTGGCGGGGCGAGGGCGGCAGGCTCACCTCGGCGGCCCGGCTCGACCTGCTCGATCTCGCCGCCGGGGCCGACGCCCCGGACACCGTCTACGCGACCACCCCCGAGGGGGTGAAGGTCAGCCGGGACGCGGGTGAGACGTTCCGGCCGCTGGCCGGTGCCCCACTGCTGTCGTTCCTCGACGTGACCGACCAGGGCGATCTCATCGGCGTGGCCCCCGACGGCGGGGTGCATGTCGCCGGCTCAGGCGATGGGACGGCCTGGCGGGCCAGGGGCGGTCTGCCCGCGCACGCCGTCGCCTTCACCGCCGTCTCCGCCCGGCATCTGCTCGCCGCCGCCATGGACGGCACGATTTACGAGTCGACGAATGGCGGAGGCGACTTCGAGGTCATCCACCGGCCTTAGAAGATCCGCCGTCTTTACAATGTAGATTAATAACCTCCGGCAGGACAAATGTCCTGCCGGAGAGCGGATCGATCGATCTACTCGGGCGAGCGGCCGGTTCCTACCGTTTCCAGCATGCGAAGCGACGAAAGCCCGGCCGTGCTGCTCTCCTCTGTGACCAGGAACTTCGGTCCGGTACGCGCCGTCGACAGGATCACGCTCACCATCCCCCGCGGTCAGACGGTCGCCCTGCTCGGCCCGAACGGAGCGGGCAAATCCACGACGATCGGTCTGCTGCTCGGCCTGCTGGCGCCCGACTCCGGACGCGCCGCCCTGTTCGGCCGCGACCCTGTCCAGGCCGTACGGCAGGGCCTGGTGGGCGCGATGCCGCAGGAGGGCGGCCTGATCGGGCGGGTCACCGTACGCGAGCTGCTCTCCTTCGTGGCCGGCACCTACCCCGCACCGCTGCCGCTCGACCGGGTCCTCCGACTCGCGCAGATCACCCAGCTGCGCGATCGGCGGGTGGACAGGCTGTCCGGCGGCCAGGCCCAGCGCGTGCGGTTCGCCACCGCCGTCGTCGGCGACCCCGATCTCGTCGTCCTCGACGAACCGACGGCGGCCCTGGACGTCACGGCCAGGCGGGAGTTCTGGGACGGCATGCGCGACCTGGCCGGCCAGGGCAAGACCATCCTCTTCTCCACCCACTATCTGGACGAGGCCGACGAACGATCCGACCGGGTCATCGTGGTCGGCCGCGGCCGCGTCATCGCGGACGGCACCAGCGACGAGATCAAGCGGGTGGTGGCGCTGACGACCGTGAGCGTGACCGTGACCGGTGAGACGGCCTGGCTCTCCGCGCTCCCCGGGGTGCGCCACCTGGACATCCGGGGCGATCGCGCGCACCTGCGCAGCGCCGACCCCGACGCGACCGTGATGGCCCTCGCGCAGGCGGGAGCCGTACGGAACCTCGAGGTGACCCCCGCCGACCTGGAGGACGCCTTCGTCGCCCTCACCACGGAAGACGCCCCCATCGCCGAGGAGACCATGTGATGCTGGGATATATCCGGTTTGAGCTGATCAGAACCGCCCGCGACGGCGGCTACGTCGTCTTCGGCCTGATCATGCCCGTCGTCATGTACCTCGTGTTCACCGACCTCGGCCTGGCCCCCGGCGACGAGCACGACGCCGCGATCTACACGATGGTGAGCATGGCGGCCTACGGCGGGCTCGGCGCCGCGTTCAACAACGGCAGCGGCATCGCCGAGGACCGCGCGGCCGGATGGCTGCGCCGGCTCCGCCTCACCCCGCTGACCCCGGCCCAGGTGATCGCCGGCAAGGTCGTCACCGGCGCCGTCGGGGTCGTGCCGGGCATCGCCGCCGTGCTGCTCACCGGGGCGCTGGTCAACCACGTCACGCTCACGCCCGGGCGGTGGCTGGCCATCGTGGTGCTGTTGTGGGCGGGAACGATCCCGTTCTCGCTGCTCGGCCTCGGCAACGGCTACCGACTGACCGGCCAGAGCGCGGCCATGGCCAACCTCATGACCATGCTCGTCCTGTCCATCGTGGGCGGGCTGTGGGTGCCGGTCAGCGGGTTCCCGTCCTGGCTGCGCGCCCTCGCCGAGTGGACCCCGTCCAACGGCTACGCGTCTCTGTCCTGGCACGTCGCGTTCGGAGCGGCCCCCGGGGCGCGCGAGATCGCCATGCTGACCGTCTGGCTGGTCGTCTTCGGCCTCTACGCGATGTACGGCTACCGCCGCGCCGGCCGGACCGGCTGACGCCGGCGAAAGCCGCGGGCGACGGCCTCCCGATCTGCCCTCAGCAGACATATCGGCGGGCGGCGGGTGCGCGGCGCGTACAAAGGCGCCATGCGTGTTTCACCGAGCATGAGCTACCGAGATCGGCTGAACGAGAAGCTGTTCCAGCAGCGGACCCTGCTGTTGACCGGAGAGGTCGACGACGAGATGGCCGAGCGGGCGTGCGCCGAGATGGTGCTGCTGGCCACAGCGGACTCCGAGCGCGACATCATCCTGTACATCAATTCGCCCGGAGGGTCGGTGTCGGCCGGGCTGGCGATCTACGACACGATGAAGCTGGTCCCGAACGACGTGGTCACCGTCGCGCTGGGGTTCGCGGCGAGCATGGGGCAGGTGCTGCTGGCCTCCGGCACCCACGGCAAGCGGATCAGCCTCGCGCACAGCCGGATCATGATGCACCAGCCGTCGGCCGGCATCGGCGGCACGGCGATCGACATCGCGATCCAGTCCGAGAACCTCGAGTACATGAAGCGGCAGTCCGAGGAGATCCTGGCGGCGGAGACCGGACGCACGGTCGAGGAGATCGCCGCCGACAGTGACCGGGACCGCTGGTTCACCCCGGAGCAGGCCCGCGACTACGGGATCATCGACGAGATCGTCGACTCCTTCCACAGCCTCGCGCCGTACGCGGCGCCCAACCCGATGGGGTTCTCGTCATGAGCCAGTACATGATCCCGTACGTGGTCGAGCGGACCCCCGTCGGGGAGCGGTCGTTCGACGTCTTCAGCCGGCTGCTCAACGAGCGGATCGTCTTCCTCGGCACCGAGATCGACGACGGCGTCGCGAACGTCGTGATGGCGCAGCTGCTCCATCTGGAGGCGGAGAGCCCCGACCAGGAGATCAACCTCTACATCAACTCCCCCGGCGGATCGTTGACGGCGATGCTCGCCATCTACGACACGATGCGGTTCCTGCGGGCGAAGGTCGCGACCTACTGCATGGGCCAGGCGGCCTCGGCCGCCGCTGTGCTGCTCGCCGCCGGCGCGCCCGGGCGGCGGTTCATGCTCGCCCACTCCCGTGTGCTGCTGCACCAGCCGTACACGCAGGGTCAGGGCACCATCTCCGATCTGGCCCTGCAGGCGGCCGAGGTGATGCGGGTGCGCGCGCAGACCGAGGAGATCCTCAGCGCCCACACCGGGGTCGACGTCGCCCGGCTGCGCAGGGACACCGCCCGTGATCGGGTCTTCGACGCCCGTGAGGCCGTCGAGTACGGCCTGGCCGACGAGCTGATCACCACACGCGAGCCGGTGTAGCGCTCACGCCGCCAGCAGCTCCACCCGCGGCGCCCCGGACGGCCTGCGGGTCGCGATCCGGCGCGATGCCGTGATCCGCCGGACGGCGCGGGTGAGCAGGTGCTCGATCGGCAGCTCGAGCGCGTCGCACACCGAACGGAGCATCTCCGACGACGGCTCCTTGCGACCGCGCTCGACCTCCGACAGATACTGCTTGGACATGCCGACCGCACGCGCCACGTCGTCGAGCGTGCGGTCCTGGTCCAGCCGCTCGTCGCGGAGGATCTGCCCGTAGACCTTGCGCAGCAGCGGATCGGCGCCGTCGGATATCTCGGGACCGTGCTTCCCACCGGCCCGGCGGGTCCGGATGTCGATGATCACTGATCGGTCCGAGGCTGCCATACCGGCAGTGTGGCACGCCGAGATCTCCGCCGGGCCGCTGTTCGCGGACAGAGGAGCGGGCGGGGTCGCACGGGGGGCGTTCCGCCCTTGGCCGCGCCCGGGTTCGCGGCCGGGCCTGCCGTACGGCGTGGCGCGGGCCGGTCAGACCCGGTCGAGGGGCCGGTGCGGTTCGGCGGGCAGCTCGACCTCGATCGCGTCGCCGGGCCGCACCACGCCGCCCTTGCGCACGACGCCCATGATCCCGGCCTTGCGGACGACGTTGCCGTCCTCGTCCCGGCCGACGACCTCCTTCAGCAGTCCGTTCTGGAAGCCGTCGATCTGCCCGCAGGGGTTGCGCAGACCGGTGACCTCCACGACCGCTTGGTCCCCGAAGCGCAACAGGGTGCCCACGGGCAGACCGAGCAGGTCGATTCCGCTGGTGGTGATGTTCTCCCCGAGCTCGCCCGGCGCCACCCGGAATCCCTTCCCGCCGACCTCGGCGAAGAGCTCCTCGTGGATGAGGTGGACCTGACGGAGGTTGGGCTGGGTGGGGTCCTTCGCGACGCGAGAGCGGTGCTTCACCGTCACACCGGCGTGCACGTCCCCCTCCACGCCGATCCCCGCGAGTAACGTGATGCTGCTCCGATTCGGCTTGGTGAACGTGTATTCGCCACTGCTGCTGACCGCCCGCACTGTCCCGCCCATATCGCGGAGCCCCCCCTGCATCGTGATGATCCATCACAACCAAGACTAATCGGACGATCGCCGCGGGCAAGGGGTCACCAGCCGCCGCTGGGGCCGGCGGGCTCGACCCGCAGGGTGACCTGGGGAGATCGCTCGCCCACTGTCAACCATCCACGCGGGGAACTCCCGGCGGTCGTCCGGCGTGAAATCCTCTGAGGCGATGGATCGCGCAGAATGGCTGAACCCGCTGCGAGAGGGCGAACGTGGCCCCGACGCGAAGGGCATGTATTGGATGACCGTCCTGGCGGCCGGTCCGGTGTGGGACATCGTGCACGGGCGGTCGCAGCCGCTGTGGCTCGCCGTGCCCGGGGTGATCGCGGCGGTCGCGCTCTATCTGGTCACCGTGACCCTCGCCTTCTCCGGCCGATGGCGGCGGCACGCCCAGTGGCGGGCGCTGCCCGCGCTGGCCGTCGTCACGATCGCCGGGACGGCCGCCTTCGGTGAGAACTGGTCCTATTCGCTGATCATGCTGGCCGTCGCGACGGGGACGGCGGTGCGCGGCCGGGAGCTGCCGGCCGCGCTGCTCGTCATCGTGGCCGCCGGCCTGGCCGTCCGGCTGAGCTCCGGTTCGCCGCCGGGTGACTCGCTGACCCTGGTGTGGGGGATCTTCATGTCGGGCATCGTCCCGGCGATCATGATCAGGCTGTGGGAGGCGATCCGTGAGCTCCAGCACACCCGCGAGGACCTGGCCCGGGCCGCGGTCGCCGAGGAGCGGCTGCGCTTCGCCCGCGATCTGCACGACCTGCTCGGCCACACGCTGTCGGTCATGGTCGTGAAGGCGGAGGCCGTAGGCCGCCTGGCCCTTCGCGACGGTGAGACGGCGGCGGAGCAGGCCGCCGACATCGAGCGGATCGGGCGGCAGGCGCTGACCGAGGTGCGGGCAGCCGTCACCGGCTACCGGGGGCGTGGCCTGGCCGCGGAGCTCGACTCCGCCCGTACGGCGCTGGCCGACGCCGGCATCGCCGCCGACGTCCGCGTCCCGGCCGCGGTGCTCACGCCGGAGACCGACGCCCTGCTGGGCTGGGCCGTACGAGAAGGCGTCACCAACGTCATCCGGCACAGCGGCGCCGCCACCTGCGCGGTCGAGCTGCGCGAGGGCGACGATCTCGTGCTGGAGATCCGCGACGACGGCGGCGGGCCCGGCCGGGGCCGGGTCCGGGGCAACGGGCTGGCCGGCCTCCGGGAGCGGGTGACCGCGCTCGGCGGCAGGCTGGCGGCCGACCGGCTGCCCGGCCGGGGCTTTCTGCTGCGTGTGACGGTCCCGCGCGGGGAGGACGAGACGTGATCAGGGTGCTGCTGGCCGAAGATCAGGGCATGATGCGCGGCGCCCTGGCCCTGCTGCTCGGCCTCGAAGACGACATCGAGGTCGTCGCCCAGGTCTCCTCCGGCGAGGAGGTGGCGGCCGCCGCCCTGGCGACCCGGCCCGACGTGGCGCTGCTCGACATCGAGATGCCGGGCCGCGACGGGCTCGCGGCCGCCGCCGAGCTACGGGAGCGGCTGCCCTCATGCCGGGTGCTGATCCTCACCACGTTCGGGCGGCCGGGATATCTGCGCCGGGCCATGGAGGCGGGGGCCCGGGGGTTCCTCGTGAAGGACGGCCCGGTCGAGGAGCTGGCCGGCGCGATCCGCCGGGTGCTACGGGGCGAACGGGTCGTCGACCCCGCGCTCGCCGCGGCCGCGCTCAGCACCGGGCCGAGTCCGCTGACCGGCCGGGAGCGTGACGTGCTGTCCGCCGCCGCCGACGGATCGACCATCGCCGACATCGCCGCCCGGCTCCACCTGTCGGAGAGCACCGTGCGCAACTACCTGTCCTCGGCGATCGGCAAGACCGGCACCCGCAACCGGATCGAGGCGGCCAGGACGGCCCGCCACCACGGCTGGTTGTGACCGCCGTCCGCCGGCACGGCGGTCACACCTTCGCATCCGCGAAGAAGCCGGCGGCGAAGGTGACCCGGGCGAGCGCCCGCTGACCCGCCTCGTTGGGATGGAAGAAGTCCCAGCCGCTCACCAGCTTGAGCGTGAAGGGGAAGGCGAAGACGGCGCCGCCGTCGTAGCGGCAGGCCGGGCCGTACCGCCGGCAGGCCTGCCGGAGCTGCTCGTTGTAGTCCATCACCCGGTCGCGCACCTCGTCGCGCCTGGCCTGATCCTCCTTCGCCATGGACTCCGGGTTGGCCAGCATCGACTGGCAGGTCCGGCCGATCGTCCAGAACGCGCGGGCCCAGCGGTCGTCCTTGCCGATCCGCCAGAGCCGCTTCAGGTCCGGGATGCTCGCGATGAAGACCCGCGCCCCCGTCGGCCGCAGCACGTCGAGGGCCTCGTCGATCCGGCGCCGGTAGGTGTCGACGGGGGTCATGACCTCCGGCGACTCCGTGCACACGTCCTGCGCGCCCACGAGGATCGTGACGTAGTCGGCCCCGCCGTCGGCCGCCCGCCGGGCCTGCTCGGGCAGATCGGCGCTGGTCGCCCCGGGCACCGCGAAGTTGAGGTTGTGCCCCTTCAGCCCCGGCGCGAGCGCGAGCAGGCGCAGGTAGTGGCTGTTCACCTCGGAGCCGTCCCCGGACGACCACGACCGCGATGTGCACGGGACGTACCAGCCGCACGCGTTGAACCCCGCGCTGATCGAGTCTCCCAGCGCCGCCAGCACCCTGGGCGGCGCGGGCGGCGCCGCCGCCCGCGGACGCCCGGCGTGGGCCGTCCCCGGCGCGAGCAGCACGGAAAAGGCCAGGACCGACGTGATCTTCTTGATCATGAACACCTCCGGGTGACCCAAGGTAGGGATCACCGTGGACGCGCTCCATCTCCTTCGCGGAATCCGCCGATTCCCTGACCGAGTTCCTATCGACGCTTGACAGAAGCAACTCAGACCTGACGGGTGACCCGCCGCCGGGGGTCCGGGACGAACCACGTTCAGATCGTGCGTAAAGTGAATTGAGTGAGTGTCGCCCTTATCCGCCCCCTCGTGGTTCGCACGGTCGCGGTGAGCGATCCTGGCGATCTTGTTACCCGCCTGCCGGATGTCATGCCGTACGCCTGGATCAGGCACGGCGAGGGTCTGGTCGGCTGGGGAGAGGCGGCACGCACGGTGATCCCACCGGGCCCGGAACGTTTCGACCGGGCCAGGGAGTGGCTCGGCTCGCTCTTCGACCTCGCCCACATCGACGACGAGGTCGACGTGCCCGGCTCGGGACCCGTGGCGTTCGGCTCGTTCACCTTCGACGGCGACGCGGCCGGGTCCACGCTGGTCGTCCCCCGTGTCGTGCTCGCCCGCAGGGACGGCCGGGCCTGGCTCACCACGATCGGCGAGACCTCGTCCGCGCCGGTGACCCCGCGCGTCGGGCCGGGCCGCATCCGGTACGGCGACGGCACGCTGACCGTCCCGGAGTGGAAGCAGGCCGTGGCCAGGGCCGTACACAGGATCAGGGGCGGCGAACTGGACAAGGTGGTGCTCGCCCGCGACCTCGTCGCCGTCGCCGAGCGCGACATCGACATCCGGGTGCTGCTGTCGCGGCTCACCGCCCGCTATCCCGAGTGCTACACGTTCAGCGTGGACGGACTGACCGGGGCGACGCCCGAGCTGCTGATCCGGCACACCGGCCGGTCGATCGAGTCGCTGGTCCTCGCGGGCACGACGGAACGCGGCTCGGGACCGGCCGAGGACGCCTCCCGCGGCGCCGCGCTGTACGCCTCGGGCAAGGACCGCCACGAACACGCCTGCGCCGTCGCCTCCGTCCGTGATGCCCTGGCCCCCCTGTGCTCAACGCTCGACGTCCCGGCGCGGCCGGAACTGCTGATGCTGCCGAACGTGCAGCACCTGGCCAGCCGGGTCACCGGGCGGCTGTCGGACGGCGCCTCCGTGCTCGACGTGGTGGCCGCCATGCACCCGACGGCCGCCGTCGGCGGCACTCCCACCGGGGCGGCCCTGCGCGTCATCCGGGAGCTGGAGGGCATGGAGCGTGCCGGCTATTCGGGCCCCGTCGGCTGGATCGACTCCAGGGGCGACGGCGAGTGGGGCATCGCGCTGCGCTGCGCGCAGATCTCCGGCCGCCGCGCCCGGCTGTTCGCCGGCTGCGGCATCATGGCCGGGTCGGACCCGGCCGCCGAGCTCGCCGAGGCCCGGGCGAAGTTCCGCGTCATGCGGTACGCCCTGGAAGGCTGAGCGACCGGCCCACCACACCGGAGCCGCCCCGGGGGGATCAGCGCGGCGCCGTACGGCCTCGCGCCCGGGCCAGATGGGTCGTGCCGCCGGAACGGACATCGGCGCGGCCGGCGGTCGCGGTGGCCAGCCACTCCTCGAAGCCGGGCATCGCGTCGCAGGCCACCGCGACCTCGAACGTGACGCGCGCGCCGTAGTCCACGCCGCGCAGCGGGTACGGCGAGGCGCGCAGATCGTTCTCCAGCCGCCCGGCGTGCGCGTGGTCGATCGTCACGGCGGCGACGGTCGCCGGGACCATCTCGACGCTCTCGGCCCGGTCGAGCGTCTCCCCCACCGCGCCGCCGTACGCGCGGGCCAGTCCCCCGGCGCCCAGCAGCACGCCGCCGAAGTAGCGGGTGACCACGGCCACGACGTCGGCGAAGCCGCGCCGGGTGAGCATCTCCAGCATCGGCGTGCCCGCCGTGCCCCCAGGCTCGCCGTCGTCGTCGGCCTTGCGCAGGTCCGGCCCGATGACGTACGCCGTGCAGTTGTGCGTGGCGTCGGCGTACCGCCGCCTGCGCTCGGCGATGAACTCCCGCGCGGCCTCCTCGGTCTCCACCGGCGCGATCGCGCAGATGAACCGCGAACGGCGGACCTCGGTCTCGTGCTCGATGGTGTTCTTGATCGTCAGGTACGGCTCGGCCACGACGCCCAGGCTACTTGGAGCGGCATCCGAGATCGCCGCCCGTCCCGCCGACGTGGTTGTCCGTCCCGCCCGGGGGTAGGGCGAGCGTGACGGCCCCACGTGTCGTGGGCGCCGCGCGGGCGGGAGGCACGGGCGGTCTCCCGGGCGAAGCGGGGAGGACGCGATGCTCCTCAGTCTGCCGGAGCGCGAACGGCTAATGATCTACACGGCGGCCAGGCTCGCCCAGGAGCGCAGGGAACGGGGGCTCAGGCTGAACCTCCCCGAGGCGACCGCGCTCATCGCCTCGTTCCTCCTCGAAGGCGCCCGTGACGGACGTACCAAGGCCGACCTGGAGGAGGCCGGGCGGGGTCTGCTGCGGCGCGACGAGGTGATGGACGGGGTCCCCGAGATGCTGAGCCAGGTGCAGGTGGAGGCCACCTTCCCCGACGGCACCAAGCTGATCGCGGTGCAGGAGCCGATCCGGTGAGCCTCGGGGCCGGGTAGGGAGGGGCTCATGCCCGCGTCGGGACTGGGGCGGATGCTCGGGCTGGTGCAGCCCGGCGCCGACTCCGGCGATCGGGAGACGGCGCCGGGTCAGATCGTGTACGGCCCGGGACCGGTCACGATCAACGCCGGCCGCCCGGTGACGCCGATGACCGTGACCAACACGGCGGATCGGCCGATCAGCGTCGGCTCGCACTATCACTTCGCCGAGGCGAATCCGGCGCTGCGGTTCGACCGCGACCTGGCCTGGGGGCGGCGGCTGAACATCCTCGCCGGTGCGATGGTGCGGTTCGACCCGGGAACGACGGTGGAGGTGGAGCTCGTCCCGCTGGGCGGCCGGCGGATCGTGCGCGGGCTGCGCGGCGAGTGCGGGGGTGCGCTCGATGGCTGAGATCGACCGGCGCCGGTACGCGGCGTCCCTGGGGCCCACCACCGGCGACCGGATCCGCCTGGCCGACACCGACCTGTTCATCGAGATCGAGGAGGACCGTTGCGTCGGCGGCGACGAGACGGTCTTCGGCGGCGGCAAGTCCGGCAGGGAGTCGCAGGGACAGTCGCACACGCCCCGGGCCGAGGGCACGCCCGACCTGGTGATCACCGGGGTGGTGATCCTGGATCACTGGGGGGTCGTCAAGGCCGACGTGGGGGTGCGGGACGGCCGGATCACCGCGATCGGCAAAAGCGGCAACCCCGACATCATGGACGGAGTCCATCCGGATCTCGTGGTCGGTCCTGCCACCGAGCTCGTCAGCGGCTACGGGAAGATCATGACGGCGGGTACGGTCGACACCCACGTCCATTTCGTGTCTCCGGACATGTCGGTGGTGGCGCTGGAGTCCGGCACCACCACCCTGGTCGGCGGCGGCACCGGACCGACGGAGGGATCGAAGGCCGCGCTGGCCACCCCGGCCGGCTGGTGGGTCGAGCGGATGCTGGAGGCGTTCGACCCCTGGCCGGTCAACGTCCTGTTCCTCGGCCGGGGCACCACGGTCTCACGGGAGGCGCTGTGGGAGCAGCTACGCTCCGGGATGGGCGGGTTCAAGTGCCACGAGGACTGGGGCGCCACCCCCGCCGTGATCGACGCCGCCCTCAGCGTGGCCGAGGCCGCCGGAGTGCAGGTCGCCATCCACAGCGACACGCTCAACGAGGCCAGCTTCGTCGAGGATCTGCTGCGCACCGTGGCCGGCCGCAACTTCCACGCCTTCCACACCGAGGGCGCCGGGGGCGGGCACGCCCCGGACATCATCCGGATCGCGGGCGAGCCCAACGTGCTGCCGTCCTCGACCACCCCGACCCGGCCCTTCACCGTCAACACCCCAGGCGAGCAGCTCGACATCTGCCTGATCGCCCATCACCTGAATCCGGCCGTCCCGGCCGAGCTGGCGTTCGCGGAAAGCCGCGTCCGCGCCTCGACGATGGCCGCCGAGGACATCCTTCAGGACATGGGCGCCATCTCGGCCATGTCGTCCGACGCCCAGGCGATGGGCCGGCTCGGGGAGGTGGTGCGCCGCACCTGGCAGACCGCGCACGTCATGAAACGGCTGCGCGGGCCGCTGCCGGGGGACGGTCCCGCCGACAACCACCGCGCCCGCCGCTACGTCGCCAAATACACCATCGTCCCCGCGGTGATCCACGGCCTGGAGCACGAGATCGGCTCGATCGAGCCGGGCAAGCTCGCCGACCTGGTGCTGTGGGAGCCCGCCCTGTTCGGGGTGCGGCCCTCCGCCGTCTACAAGGCGGGTATGGCCGCGCTCGCCCTGCTCGGCGACCCCAACGCGGCGGTGCCCACACCGCAGCCGGTGCTGCCGCGCCTCGGGTACAACGTGCACAGCAGGGCGGCGGCCGCCACCGGCGTGGCGTTCGTCGCACCGGCCGCGATCGAGGACGGGCTGGCCGACCGGCTCGCCGTCGAACGCCGTCTCGTCCCCGTGACGGACATGCGCGGCCGGACCAAGGCCGACCTCCCGGAGAACGACGCGCTGCCCGTCATCGAGGTCGACCCGGACACCTTCAGCGTCCGCATCGACGGCCGCCTGGTGGACCACGCCCCGGCCACGGAACTGCCCATGACCCAGCGATACTTCCTGTTCTGATGAACGCCGGGCACGCGACGGACTCCGGCCACCCCGGCGGCGGCCGGCCATGCCTCGCCACGCTGCTGCTGCTGACCGACGGCCGCTACCCGTCCGGCGCCCACGCGCACTCGGGCGGGCTGGAGGCGGCGGCCGCCGCGGGCCTGGTCCACGACACCGCCACCCTGGCCGCGTTCCTCACGGGCCGCGCCGCCACCAGCGGAGCCACCGCCGCCGCCTTCGCCGCCGCGTCCTGCGCCCGGTTCCCCCCGCGTGAGGGCTCCGGCGGCCCGCACGACGAGTTCGGCCTCCTGGACGCCGAACTCGACGCGCGCATCCCCTCCCCCGCCCTGCGCGCCGCCTCGCGCACGCTCGGCCGTCAGCTCCTGCGCGCCGCGCTGGCCATGCGCCCGCACCCCGGGCTCGGCGAACTCGCCGAAGGCCCGTCCGGCGGCCCGCACCAGCCGATCGCGCTCGGCGCGACCGCACGCGCACTCGGGCTCACCCCCCGCGCGGCGGCGGCAGCGGCCCTGCACGAGACGGTCACCGGGCCGGCCACCGCGGCGATCCGGCTGCTGGGCCTCGACCCCTTCGCCGTCCACGCGATCCTCGTCCGCCTCGCCCCGGACCTGGACGAGCTGGCCCATGCGGCGGCCGGGCACGCGCTGGCACCACCCGAGCTGTTGCCCTCCCCCGGCGCCCCGCTGCTCGACGTCTTCGCCGAAGCCCACGCCCGCTGGGAGGTGCGTCTGTTTGCGTCCTGACGACGACCGGCGGTCCCGCCGCGCCGGGGACCGCCGTGCGGAAGAGCGCGCGTACGGCGGCGGCCGTCCCGGCGGCCCGCCCGGGCCCGACCGGCCACTGCGGATCGGCCTCGGCGGCCCGGTCGGGTCGGGCAAGACCGCGCTCGTGGCCGCCCTGTGCCGCCACCTGGCCGGGCGGCTGGAGATGGCGGTGGTGACCAACGACATCTACACCACGGAAGACGCCGAGTTCCTGCTCCGCGAGGCCGTCCTGCCCGCCGAGCGCATCCGCGCCGTGCAGACCGGCTGCTGCCCGCACACCGCCATCCGCGACGACATCTCCGCGAACCTGGAGGCGGTCGACGAACTCGTCCGCACGCTGCCGCCGCTCGACCTGCTGCTGATCGAGAGCGGCGGGGACAATCTCACCGCCACCTTCAGCCGCGGCCTGGTCCACCACCAGATCTTCATCCTCGACGTCGCCGGAGGCGACAAGCTGCCCCGCAAGGGCGGCCCCGGCGTCACCTCCGCCGACCTGCTGGTGATCAACAAGACCGACCTGGCCGACCGAGTGGGCGCCGATCTTTCCGTGATGGCCCGCGACGCCAGGGCCAGGCGCGGCGATCGCCCCGTCTGCTTCCTGTCCCTCGTCCACGACCCCTCCGCGCACGAGGTCGCCGCCTGGGTGTGCGAACGGCTGGCGGCGGCCGGCCACGCCGGGTGATCCCCGAGCCGGCGCGGCTGGCCACAGAACCCGATCCGCCGGCCGGCACCCGCGTCCGGCTGCTGCGTTCCGCCTGGCCGCTCATGCTCCGCCGTACGCTCCCGTGCGCGTCGGCGCCGATCGCCGCCTGGAGCCGGCGCGACGCCACCGCCGCCTGGGTCCATCTGGTCGCGGGCGGCGCCGGTCCGCTCGGCGGCGACCGCCTGCGGCTGGAGGTCGACGTCGGCGCTCGCAGCACCCTCGTGCTCGGCGAGGTCTCCCCGACGCTGCTGCTGCCCGGCCCGTACGACGAGGAGTCGCGGACCGAGTTCGACATCCGTGTCGGCCCGCTGGGCACGCTCGTGTGGCTGCCCCAGCCGGTCGTCCCGGCGGCCGGCTGCCGCCACCGCACCGACATCCGGATCGCCCTGCATCATGACTCCCGTCTGCTGCTGCGGGAGGAGGTCCTGTTCGGCCGGTACGGCGAAACGCCCGGCACGCTTCGTCAGCGCCTGCGCGCCACGGCGGGCGGCCGCGTGCTGTACGACCAGGAACTCGTGGTCGGGCCGGAGGCTCCCGGCTGGGACGGACCCGCCGTCACGGCGGGCCTGCACGCCGCGGGCACCGTGCTGCTGGCCGACGCGACTCTTGTGGAGTCGCGGCCCGGACGGCACCCGCACTCCGGCGGCCTCGACGAGCACACGGCTCTGTTCGCGCTGCCGGGCCCCGGTCTCGCGTTCACCGCGCTCGCCCCCGACTCGGCGACGCTCCGGCGGCGGCTGGACTCGGCGGTGGACGCGCTGCTGTCCGGGTCCGATCGAAAAGGCCCCGGCTGATCCGAGGTCACCGGTGGGACGGGCTCAGCGGGCGCTCACCGGCTCCGGGGTCTCCTCCTCCCGCATGGCCGCGGCCGCCTTGCGCTTCAGCCAGACCGTGCCGGCCACGCCGCACAGGACGGCCACCACGAGGCCCACCCAGGAGAAGCCCTTCAGCCACCGGTCGGCCACGATGCCCAGGTAGTAGACGGCCGCCGTGGTGCCGCCCGCCCACACGATGCCGCCGAGGACGTTCGCGACCAGGAACCGCCAGTACGGCATGTGCAGCGCCCCGGCGAGCGGGCCGGCGAGGATGCGCAGCAGGGCCACGAACCGGCCGAAGAACACCGCCCACACGCCCCAGCGCTGGAAGAGGTGCTCGGCCTTGGCGATGTGGGCCGGCCCGAAGTGCTTGGGAAAGCGCCGCCCGAGCCGGTCGAACAGCGGTCTGCCGCCCTTGCGCCCGATGAGATAGCCGAGCGAGTCCCCCACGATGGCCCCGGTGCTCGCGCAGACGCCGACGATGAGCGGGCTGACCACGCCCTTGGCCGACAGCAGCGCCGAGCTCACCAGGACGATCTCCCCGGGAAGGGGGATCCCCAGGCTTTCGAGGCCGACGACACCGCCCACGAGCACATAGACCCAGATGGCCGGGATCGTCTGCAGCCACTCCTCGACGTGCATGTCACTCCTCTGCGGGGCAAGGACACGACCATTGTGCCGTCGCCCCGGTCACCCGGCATCCCTCTCGGGGACCATGCCAGATCAGACCACGGGACGACCCCGCCTCGAGATCGCTCCCCTGAAGGTCACTTCCGCATCGCCGCGTGTGCGGCCTCGCGCATCGCGGCGTGCACCTCGGCGTTGTGGTGACGGTCGGTGCGGACCTCGACCATGCGCAGACCGTCTCCCTTGATGGCCCTGGGCAGCTCATCGATGTCCTCTAGCAGCGTATACGGAACGTCGGCCGCGGCGGCGAGGTGGCCCAGGTCCACGCCGTGCGGCGTGCCGAAGACCCGCTCGAACGACTCGGCCAGCGCCGCCTGTGGCAGCATCGAGAAGATCCCGCCGCCGTCGTTGTTGACCACGACCAGGCACAGGTCCGGCCGGGGTTCGCGCGGACCGAGGATCAGCCCGTTCTGGTCGTGCAGCAGCGTAAGATCGCCGATCAGCGCGAAGGCGGGCCCGTTGTGGGCGAGCGCGGCGCCGACGGCCGTGGAGACCAGGCCGTCGATCCCCGAGGCGCCCCTGGACGCCATCAGCCGTAGACCGCGGCGCGGGCGCATGGTCTGGTCGAGGTCCCTGATCGGCATCGACGACCCGCACAGCAGCAGCGCCCCGTTGGGCAGCGCCTCCGCCAGGTCCCTGGCCAGCCGGGGCTCGCTCAGCCCGGAGGAGTCGAGCACCCGGTCGATCGCCTGGCGGGCCAGATAGTCGGCGTGCCGCCAGGAGCTCAGCCAGGAGTCGTCGCCCGAGACGATCGGGATCTCCACGGCCTGGGCGACCTGGGTGGCCGAGCGGGTGGGGTCGGGCCAGCGGGTCAGGTCCCCCGCCACGACGATGTGCTCCCCGGCCCCGCCCAGCCACGACAGCAGCGACCGCGACAGCCCCGGGCGGCCGAGGGTGACCACGACGTCCGGCCGGTGGGCCGCCGCGAACTCCTCGTCGCCGAGGAGGAAGTGGTAGGCCGAGACGGCGTGGTCGCCGTACCTGCCGCCGCCGTTGGGCTCCGACAGCACCGGCCAGCCGGCCATGCCCGCGGCGGCGACGTACCGCCTGACGTTGGCCGCGCCGTCGCCCACCACGAGCACGCCGCGGCGGGTCGGCGGGATGTGCAGCGCGGGCGCCGGCGGCACGACCCTCGTCCGCACCCACGGGCGGTCGCCCTCGGCGGCCAGCGGCTCGCACCAGCTCACGTCTCCGTCGGGGACGAGCGGCTCGCGGAAGGCCGCGTTCAGGTGGACGGGCCCGGGGTCGTACGGCCCGGCGGCCCGCTGGTAGGCCCGGCAGACGAGGGACCGCCAGTACGCCACCTGGCCGGGCCGCTCCTCCGGCGTGCCGATCTCGGCGAACCAGCGTACGGCCGAGCCGTACATCTTGATCTGGTCGATCGTCTGGTTGGCTCCGGTGGCACGCAGCTCCGGCGGCCGGTCGGCGGTCAGCAGGAGCAGCGGCACGCCCGACTCCGACGCCTCGATCACCGCCGGATGGAAGTTGGCCGCCGCCGTGCCGGAGGTGCACACGAGGGCGACCGGCCGTTCGGAGCGCCTGGCGAGGCCGAGCGCGAGATAGGCGGCGGACCGCTCGTCGATGCGCACGTGCAGGCGCAGCCGCGGCTGGGCGTGTGCCGCGAGCGCGAGCGGTGCGGAACGGGAGCCGGGGGAGAGCACCAGGTCGGTCATCCCGCAACGCACCAGCTCGTCGACCAGGACGGTCGCCAGCGCGGTCGCGGGATTCACGGCCGGCGGGGGAACTTCGCGAAGTCGGGCTTGCGCTTCTCCTTGAACGCGTCGCGGCCCTCCTGGGCCTCCTCGCTCATGTAGTAGATGAGCGTGGCGTCACCGGCGAACTGCTGCATGCCGGCCGCGCCGTCGGTGACCGCGTTGAGCGCGCCCTTGAGCATGCGCAGCGCGAGCGGCGACTTCTCCAGCAGTTCGCGGGCCCACTGGACGGTCTCCTCCTCCAGCCGCTCCAGCGGGACGACGGCGTTGACCAGGCCCCACTGCAGGGCGGTCTGCGCGTCGTACTGGCGGCACAGGTACCAGATCTCCCTGGCCCGCTTGAGCCCGACCGTCTCGGCCAGCAGCCAGGAGCCGTACCCGCCGTCGAACGAACCCACCTTGGGCCCGGTCTGGCCGAACCTGGCGTTGTCCGCCGCGATCGTCAGATCGCAGCACACGTGCAGGACGTGACCACCGCCGATGGCGTAGCCCGCGACCATCGCGATGACCGGCTTGGGGCAGCGGCGGATCTGCACCTGCAGGTCGAGCACGTTCAGCCGGCCGATGCCGTGGGTCTTGTCGTCCACATAGCCGTCGTCACCGCGGATCTTCTGATCGCCGCCCGAGCAGAACGCCCTGTCACCGGCCCCGGTGAGGATGATCACACCGACCTCGGTGTCCTCCTGCGCGAGATTGAACGCCTCGCGCAGCTCGAACAGGGTCGTGGGGCGGAACGCGTTGTGTCGCTCGGGCCGATTGATCGTGATCTTTGCGATGCCCTCCGCGGTCTCGTAGACGATGTCCTCGTACTCGCCCGACCGCTTCCAATCGACCCCGCTCGCCACACTCGCTCCTCAGTCACGTCAGCTACCGGCCGGGCACTCCCGGGAGTGCCCGGACTAACCTTACGACCGTGCTCACCCGTCTCGGACACCACCCGGCGCAACCCTTCGACGGCACGGCCGCGGCCCGGCCGGTGCACGCCCTGCTCATCCCGCCGGGTCCGGAACTGTTCGAGGCCGTACGGCTCGCGCTGTCGGGCGACGGGCCGGCCGTGCTGCCACTCTCGCCCGACCTGCCCAGGCCCGCGCTTGCGGCGGCGCTGGCCTCGCTGCGTCCCACCCACGTCGTGACCGCCGAGGGCGTACGACGTGAGCCGGACGGGCGGCCGACCTCCGCCGCCGTGATCATCGCGACCTCCGGGTCCACCGGTGCGCCCAAGGGGGTCGAGCTGCCGGCCGAGGCGCTGACCGCCTCGGCCCGGGCCTCGCTGACCCGGCTGGGCGCCCGGCGGGGCGACCGGTGGCTGTGCTGCCTGCCGCCGTCGCACATCTCGGGCATGCAGGTGCTCGTACGGTCACTGCTGTGCGAGGCCGAGCCGGTCATCCACCCGCGCTTCTCCCCCGGCGACGTCGCCGCCTCGGGAGCCGATCACGTGTCGCTGGTCCCGACCCAGCTGCGCCGCATGATCGACGCCGGGGCCGACGTCGCGGCCTTCCGCACGATCCTGCTGGGCGGCGCGGCCGCTCCCCCCGGTCTGCTCGACGCGGTCCGTACGGCCGGGGCGCGCGTCGTCACGACGTACGGCATGAGCGAGACCAGCGGCGGATGCGTGTACGACGGCGTCCCCCTTGACAATGTAGATCTCAAAATCGGGGACGACGGCCGGGTGCGGATCCGCGGGCCGGTGCTCTTCTCCGGATATCGGCTGCGCGAGGAGCGGCCGTTCGAGGACGGCTGGTTCGTCGCCTCCGATCTGGGCACGATCGAGGGCGGCCGGTTGCGGGTGCTGGGCCGGGCCGACGACGTGATCAACACCGGGGGCCGGAAGGTGGTCGCGGGCGCCGTCGCCGAGGTCCTGGCCGGCCACCCCCGGGTGAGGGACGTCGTGGTGGTCGGCCGTCCCGACCCGGAGTGGGGTGAGATCGTCGAGGCGGTGGTGGTCTGCCGGGACGGGGAGGTGACCCTCGCGGAACTGCGGGACTTCGCCAAGGAGCGGCTGCCGGCCTACGCCGCGCCGCGCGCTGTGCGGCTTGTGTCCCGGATTCCGCTGTTGCCGAACGGAAAACCGGATATGGTCGCCCTGCGGAACCAAAGCTGACCACCGCGCGTCTATCCGGTCAGGGAGTGGTTCACGAGTGCCGAAGGGGGGACGCGGATGAAACCGGCCCAGAAGATGCTGGTCTCCACAGGCGTCGTCGGCGCCGTCCTCATCGGCGGGGTCGCCGTCACCGCGGCGGCCTCGGCCAACCGCCTGCGGGAGGCCGCGACCCAGATGACCGTCCTGCACCAGGGCCCGGGACGGGCCACCCCGGCGGCCTCCGACGAGGAGACCGCGAGCCCAGCGACCGAGCACCCGGCCACCCAGGACGACCCCGACGTCGTGTCGAAGGAGTTCGACATCGACCCCGGCCAGGTCTCCGACTACTGGACCACCCAGCGCATGCGGGACGCCGACCCCATGCCAGAACCGCAGGTCAGCATCATCGTCCCCTCCGACATCGACTGACTCCCCCCACTCCACCTCACCCCTTGGGCGTGATCTTGTAGTTTCTCGCAGAGATGCCCGCCGACCTGCGCCCCTCCCGTCCGTGATCTCGCAGAAACTCGCAGCCATCCGCTCCGACCTGCGAGAAGGCATTTGCCGATCTTGCACTTCTCCGTAAAGTGCAAGATCACGAATACCGTTTCCGCTGGTCAGCCATGACATGTGCGAGGAACTGCAAGATCACGGAGGATGTCGTGCCTGCTGAGCGCGTACGGCTGCGAGCATTCGCAAGATCACCGCGGGAGGGGGGTGGTCCGGGGTGAGGGAACAAACTGGGCGCGACGGCGTTATTGCTACTGGTGCGCCGAGCCGCCGAGAGACCGCCGCGCCCAATCGCAAGCACCCACAATGACGGACTCCGTCAAGGAGGAGGTGTCTACATGCCCCGGACCTCCGTGGCGACCTCGCTCGGGCACGAGGTGACCCCGACGACTCTCGACCAACTGCTGGAGCGAGGGCGGGCCAAGGGTCGTCTCTCCCTGCCGGAGCTGCGCGAGGCCTTCACGCAGGCCGGCGTCAGCCCCGCCGAGGGCCGTACGATCCTGCGTGAGCTGACCGAGGCCGGCGTCGACCTCGCGGCCGACGACGGACCGAAGACGACGTCCGCACGGATGACCCCCGCGAAGAAGGCGGCCGCCCCGAAGACCCGCAGGACCGCCGAGGTCGCGGAGCGCCCCCAGCCGGCCGACGAGAGCCCCAGGACCACCGCCCCCGCCGAGCGGACCGACGACGGCGCCGCCGCGGACGACACCGTCAAGAGCGTCAAGGCCGCGAAGACCACCAGGACGCGCAGGACGCGCAAGACCGCCGGTACGGCCGCTGCCGCCGCCCCGGGCACGACGGAGGACGCCGACCTCGATCCGGAGCGGGCGGCCGAGGTCGCCGCCGACGTCGAGGAGACCGAGGTTGTCGACCTCGACGACACCTCCTCGGTGATGGGCGACTCCGTCCACACCTATCTGAAGTCGATCGGCCGCCGGACGCTGCTGACCGCGGCCCAGGAGGTCGAGCTGGCCAAGCGCATCGAGGCCGGGCTGTACGCCGAGTACAAGCTGGAGGCGGCCCTGGAGAACGGCGAGAAGCCGCCGCCGGGCGTGCGCGACGACCTCGAGTGGATCATCGAGGACGGCAGGCGCGCCAAGGACCACATGCTGGAGGCGAACCTCCGCCTGGTGGTGTCGGTCGCCAAGAAGTACACCGACCGCGGCATGTCGCTGCTCGACGTCGTCCAGGAGGGCAACCTCGGCCTGATCCGGGCGGTCGAGAAGTTCGACTACACCAAGGGCTACAAGTTCTCCACGTACGCCATGTGGTGGATCAGGCAGGCCATCCAGCGCGGCTTCGCCGACTCGGCCCGCACGATCCGGCTGCCCGTCCACGTGCTGGAGATGCTGTCGAAGCTGTCGCGGGTCGAGCGCGACATGCACCAGCGGCTCGGCCGGGAACCCACGCCCGAGGAGCTGGCGGTCGAGCTGGACAAGACCCCGGACCAGATCGAGGAACTGCTCCGTACGAGCAGGCAGCCGATCAGCCTCGACTCCACGATCGGCGAGGACGGCGAAACCCGCATCGGCGACCTGATCGAGGACGTGGACTCCCCCGAGGCCTCCGAGGTCGTGGACCGGCAGCTGCTGGCGGAACAGCTCAAGGGCGTCCTGGGCAACCTGTCGCCGCGCGAGGCGAAGATCATGAGCCTGCGCTTCGGGCTGACCGACGGCAAGCCGCACACGCTCGACGAGATCGGCAAGCACCTGGGCCTCACCCGGGAGCGGATCCGCCAGCTCGAGAAGGAGTCGCTGTCCAAGCTCCGCCACCCGAGCAACACCCGCCCGCTCCTCGACTGGGCCAGCTGACCCGACCACCTCACGCGTACGGCCCGCGCCATCCCGGCGCGGGCCGTACGCGTGTCGGCGGCCGCCCTCTCAGCGGACCGCCGCGTGGCCGTGCTCTCAGCGGGCCGCAGCGCAGCCGTGGTCTCAGCGGGCCGCCGCGTAGGTCCGGGGAACCCTCGGGAGGCCCAGCTTGTTCTCCTCCCGCAGCGTGCGCAGGCGGCTCACCTCGGCCGTCCACAGCGCCCCGTCGGGGGTGGCCCTGGCCTTGCGCCGCACGATGCGGTCGTCGTACGCCTTGATCCCGAGCGTGGCCCGCTGCCCGGCCTCGGCGGCGCGCAGCGCCTCGGTGAGCGCGCGATCGAGGGCGAGGCCGGCCGCACGCCGCTCGGCCACCGACCCCCCGGCGGCCTGCACCGCGTGCAGGTGCCGCTCGGCCGCGCGGGCCTTCTCCAGCAGGGCCGGGTAGCCCTTTCCGATCTCCAGGTCCGCGTGGTAGCGGACTTCCGCCTCCCGGCTCACCCGCGGACGGAAAAACGCCATCGTCAGCTCCTCCAGATCCGGCGAACGCATCGCCTCCGGGTAGCGTACGCGCTGCCCGGCGAGCCCCGCACATCGCGTCCGCCTGCCCACCCTCGTTTACAAAGTAAGGTGACGTGTGGCAGGGTGGTCCCCATGCCGGCCAAACGCCCACCCGTCCCGCTGTCCCGGGAACGCATCATCGACGCCGCCCTGCACATCGCCGACGGGCAGGGCCTGCGCCGGCTGACCATGCGCCGGCTCGGCGACGCCCTCCAGGTGGAGGCGATGGCCGTCTACCATCACCTCCCCCGCGGCAAGGAGGCGCTGATGGACGCGCTCGCCGAGCACGTCACCGCCGTACGGGTCGACCCCGGTGGATCGGGCGCCGCGCCCTCCTGGCAGGATCTGGCCCGGGCCTGGGCCCGCGCGAGCCGTACGGCGCTGCTGGAACATCCCGGGGTGCTGTCGCTGGCCCTGGTCAAGCCGCCCAAGGGCGCGGCGCTGATCTCCATCGGGGAGCAGACCGAGCAGTTGCGGGAGGCCGGGCTGGGCGACGCGGCCCCGGCCGCTGTGCGGGCCCTGCGCGCCTACGTCCTCGGCAGCGTCGCCGTCGAGGTCCAGCAGTCAGGCTGGGCCGACCCCGACGCCGACGTCGTGAACGCGCGTACGGCCGAGGGCGAGCGGGAGTTCGAGCAGGGGCTCGACGCCCTCATCGCCGGTCTCGGCGGATGACGAAGCGGTTAAGAATCGGATAACGAATCAGTTACCAGACGGTCGGCGTGTCGAGGTTGGACCGTTATCGTCCGTGAGGCACTCTTGTGTACTGGGTCACGTCAGGTGTGCCACAGCCTGTTCGGGGGCGATCCGACCAGACGGGGTTCGTCGACGTCCGGCCGGTTCACGACCTGATCGGGTGGCGGTGCGAGCCCCCCTCCGAGCGGCGGAAACCGCCCGAACGGACTATGTCGCTCTGATGCGGCCGCCCCGCAGACTGGTGTCGTCCAGTGTGCGGTGTGTCACAACGTCAACCCCATACGCTCAATCTCCCGAAGTAGGGAAGGAAGACATCGGTGGCAACGCCCACTGGGGTCATCACTGACCCGGCCGTCCGATGACGACCCGCGAGCGAACGAGAAAGACACGGAGCCCCGGCGATGTGCCCTCATGAACCGGCCTGTCCCAGTGCCGAAGCGAAGGACCGCGAAGCCGCGCGTACGGTGGCGTCGCACCCGGAGCAGGGCTGGAGCCTGCTCTGCAACGGCGTCGTGCTGTTCGAGGACACCGGCGAACTACTTCCCGACGGCGGCGTCATCGCCCCGCACCGCCCCACCGACATGACCGTCAACGCCGCCTGAGCCCCTCGCGGCCGTTTCCAGCAGTTCCGGCAGCCAGCGCGCGACCTCCTCGCCCACCAGGGCGGGGTCTTTCTTCAACTCGTGCCCCTCGCCCGGGAGGACCACGAGGCGCGCCGCGTCGGCCTCGTCCGGGACGCCGAACGGGTCGCGATCTCCGTTGATCACCAGTACGGGGGTCGCCGCCTGCCTGAGCTCCCCCGCGCGTGAGCGGTCCGGCTTGCCCGGGGGGTGCAGCGGGAACGCCAGCGCGATCACTCCTGTCGCGCCGGCGGCCCGTGCCGTACGGCAGGCCACCCTGGCCCCGTTGCTCCGGCCGCCCTGGACGAGGGGCAGGCCGGGGTGGCGCTCGCGCAGCTCGGCCACGATGGCCAGCCACGCCTCGTCCTGTTTCGCCGCCGAGCCGGGGGCCCGCGCGCCGCGCAGCCGGAACGGCTGGACGACCCGGGCCACGGTGCCGCCGATCTTCAGTGCGGCGTCCCGTACGGCCAGCAGGTCGGGGGCGTCGATCCCGCCCGAGGACCCGTGGGTCAGCACCAGCAGCAGCCTGGGATCGGGCGCCTCGTCCACCTCGGCCAGCGCCGGGCCGTACGGGGTCGCGATCTCCATGGGACGACGGTATCGCCTCCGCCTTCAGCAGGAGCGGCCGCCCCTCCCCTTGGAGGAGACCACCCGAGCCACGGAAGAGGCAGAATGGCAGCGTGCCGGAATCAGCATCGCAGCCGCCCGCGCCGGGCCACCCGACCGCTGGCCACCCCGCCGTGGCCCAGCCCCCGCCCGCCTGGCCGCAGCCTCAGCAGCCCTATCCCCCGCCGCCGCCCTACCCGCCCCAGGTACAACAGACACAGGTACAACCGGCACAGATGCAGCCGACGCACTTCCCGCCCGCACCGGGCCAGCCACCACCGCAGCCGGTCGCGCCGTCGACCCGTGAGGACCTGCGCGCCGTCCTGGCCGCCCGGCGGGATCTGGGGGCGGAGTACGAGGACGCCCTGGTCGACTCGTTCCTCGACAAGCTCGACGTGGAGATCGCCGCGCGGGTGCGGGGCGAGGTCGCGGCCCAGCTGGCGCACCAGCGGCAGGGCGTGCCGCAGCAGGAGAAGAAGGACAGCGGAGTCGGGGTGGCCCTCGGCTCCCTCGCCCTGGGGATCCCGTTGACCGGGGCCGCCGGGGCCACCGCCGGAGGCCCCGGTCTGATGCTCGTCTGGTTCGGGATCATCGCCGTGAACGTGGCCTACGCGCTCGGCCGGCGCAGGCAGCGCTGACCGATCGGCTGACGGGTCGGGTGCACGCGCACGAGCCGCGAATCACGGGTGGGCGCGCGAGGTCTCAGCGGGTGCTCTCCGCGGTTTCCTGGCTCGATGACATGGCCGGACGGACGTCCCGGCCCAGGCGGAGCCGCACCTGCTCGGCCAGCGCCGGGTCCGGGTGGTCCAGCCCGTAGCGCCAGACCGTGGCGGCGTCGCCGTCACGGCCGCGCAGCGGCAGGGTCCGGGCCAGCAGTTCGATGGCGAGGGCTCCGGTGCCGGCGTCGGCGCCCTCCCGGCGGCCCTCCTCGACCGCGTCGGCGAACTCGGCGCACGCCAGCTCCAGGTGGGCGATGCCGAGCAGGACCCGCAGGCGGGCGGCGTCCGCCACCGCCTCCACCGACAGCGCCCGGACCAGCACGTCCGCCGCCTGCTCCGGCTCGCCCTCCTCCAGCAGCAGCTCCGCCATGCGCTCGGCGACGGCCGACAGGCCGGCGCCCGCCTCCGCCCGGTCCGGCGACACCGGGTCCTCGGCCAGCTCGGCGAAGATCGCCGCCGCGCCGTCCAGGTCGCCGGACCGTGCCAACTGGTGAGCCTGGGCGAGCCGGTGGGCATCGTCGAGCCGCCCGGGGTCGATGGCCGTCATCGAGGGGCCTCGCATCGGATCTGGATGACAGGAAACGATCACCAGGATCCTAGCGTCCCGGCCGCCGGGCGGGACCGACATGCGCAAAACCGTACGGAACTCAGCCCTCGTAGGCGTCCAGGGGCGGGCAGGAGCAGACGAGGTTGCGGTCGCCGTACGCCTGGTCGATCCGCCGGACGGGCGGCCAGTACTTGTTCTCCCGCGATCCCGGCATCGGATAGGCGGCCACGCTACGCGGGTACGGGTGCGGCCACTCGTCCGCGGTCAGGCAGTCCGCGGTGTGCGGGGCATTCCTGAGCGGATTGTCCACCTTGTCGTACTCTCCCGACGCCACGCGGGCGATCTCCTCCCGAATGGCGATCATCGCGTCGGCGAAGCGGTCGAGCTCGGCCAGGTTCTCGCTCTCGGTCGGCTCGATCATCAGCGTGCCGGCGACGGGGAACGACATGGTGGGCGCGTGGAAGCCGTAGTCGACCAGCCGCTTGGCCACGTCGTCGACCGTGACACCGGTCTCCTTGGTGATCGGCCGCAGATCGATGATGCACTCGTGCGCCACCAGCCTGCCGCGGCCGGTGTAGAGCACCGGGTAGTGCGGCGCGAGCCGCCGGGCGAGGTAGTTGGCCGACAGGATCGCCTGCTCGGTGGCCTGACGCAGCCCCTCGCCGCCCATCATCCTGAGGTAGGCCCAGGAGATGGGCAGGATGCCCGCCGAGCCGTACGGCGCGGCCGACACGTGCCGGGGCAGGTGGGGGGCGAGGTGGGCCTTGACCGCGACCGGGCCGACGCCGGGCCCGCCCCCGCCGTGCGGGATGCAGAACGTCTTGTGCAGGTTCAGGTGGGAGACGTCGGCGCCGAACTCGCCGAGCCGGGCCAGGCCGACCAGCGCGTTGAGGTTCGCCCCGTCCACGTAGACCTGGCCGCCGGCCGCGTGGACCCGCTCGCAGATCTCGACGATCGTCTCCTCGTACACCCCGTGTGTCGAGGGGTACGTCACCATGATCGCGGCCAGCGCGTCACGATGCTTTTCGATCTTCGTGGCGAGGTCGCCGAGGTCGACGTTGCCTTCGGCGTCGCAGGCCACCACGACCACCCGCATCCCGGCCATGACGGCGCTGGCGGCGTTGGTCCCGTGGGCGGACGAGGGGATGAGGCAGACGTCGCGTCCGGTCTCGCCACGGGAGCGGTGGTAGCCCCGGATGGCCAGCAGCCCGGCGAACTCCCCCTGCGAGCCCGCATTGGGCTGCACGGACACCTTGTCGTACCCGGTGACCTCGGCGAGCCACCCCTCCAGGGTCTCGATCAGCTCGACGTATCCCGCCGCCTGCCCGATCGGCGCGAAGGGATGGATGCCGGCGAACTCCGGCCAGGTGATGGGCTCCATCTCGGTGGCCGCGTTGAGCTTCATCGTGCAGGACCCCAGCGGGATCATCGACCGGTCCAGGGCGATGTCCTTGTCCTGGAGCCGGCGCAGATAGCGCAGCATCGCGGTCTCGGAGCGGTGGGCGTGGAACACCGGGTGGGTGAGGTAGGCGGAGGTGCGCAGCAGACCGGCGGGCAGCGCGTCGGGCGTCACCCGGTCCAGATCGTCCAGCGCGTCGTGCCCCTCGCGCTCCCCCGGGCCGGAGGCGAACGCGTCCCAGACGGCCGGCAGGTGACCCGCTGCGGTCTTCTCGTCGCAGGCGACCGCGACGTGGTCGGCATCCACGTGGCGCAGGTTGATTCCCGCTGCCTCGGCCGCGGCGACGACCTCGGTGGCGCGGCCAGGCACCCGGGCGAGCACGGTGTCGAAGAACTCCTCGTGGACGACCGTCACCCCGCGCTCACGCAGACCGGCGGCGAGGACGGCCGCGTGACGGTGGACCCGCTGCGCGATCCGCCGGAGCCCCTCGGGGCCGTGGTACACGGCGTACATCGAGGCCATGACGGCCAGCAGGACCTGTGCCGTGCAGATGTTGCTGGTGGCCTTCTCGCGGCGGATGTGCTGCTCCCGGGTCTGCAGGGCGAGCCGGTAGGCGGGCCGGCCGTCCGCGTCGACGGAGACCCCGACCAGGCGGCCCGGCATCTGCCGCTGCAGCCCTTCCCGGACCGCCATGTAGGCGGCGTGCGGGCCGCCGAAGCCGAGCGGCACCCCGAACCGCTGGGTGGAGCCGACCGCGATGTCGGCGCCCTGCTCGCCCGGGGCGGTCAGCAGCGTCAGCGCCAGCAGGTCGGCGGCGGCCACGACGAGCGCGCCCGCGGCGTGCGCCCGCTCGGCCAGGCCGGCGAAGCCGGCCACCCGGCCGCTCGCGCCCGGATACTGCACCAGGACGCCGAAGCACTCGGGCAGGTCGCCGGCGAGGTCGGACTCGACGAGCGTGATCCCCAGAGGCTCGGCCCGGGTCGCCAGCACGGCCTTGGTCTGCGGCAGCGCATCGGCGTCCACCACGAACACGTCCGACTTCGACCGGCCGGCCCGCCGGGCCAGCGTCATGGCCTCGGCCGCCGCCGTCGCCTCGTCCAGCAGGGAGGCCCCGGCGACGTCGAGCCCGGTCAGGTCCGTCACCATCGTCTGGAAGTTCAGCAGCGCCTCCAGGCGCCCCTGGGAGATCTCCGGCTGGTACGGCGTGTACGCCGTGTACCAGCCGGGGTTCTCCAGCACGTTGCGCAGGATGACAGCGGGAGTGATCGTATCGTGGTAGCCCAGGCCGATCATCGAGGTGAGCGACCGGTTGCGGCCGGCGAGGGCGCGCAGCTCGGCCAGCGCCTCGGTCTCGCTCGCCGCCTCGGGCAGATCGAGCGGCTTCCGTGCGCGGATCGCCTCCGGTACGGCCGCCGCCACCAGCGCGGCGACCGACTCGTGGCCGACGGCGCGCAGCATGTGCGCCCGGTCGGCGTCCGAAGGGCCGATGTGGCGGGTGGCGAAGGGGGGAGCGGAAAGATCGCGAAGTTGTGACCTATCAGTCATGACAGGGCCTCCCGGCGGGTCGAGACCAGGCGTTTGCGGTCTCCCCCTCTGTCATCGGACCTGAGAGCTTCACCGGGCCGCCTCGCGCGCGTGTTCATCGCCGCGCCGGGCCCCGGTTTTCCCCTTCGGTGAGGCGCCACCTGGCTGGTGCGCCCGCTTTTCAGAGTCGCCTCGTCCGTGCGGTACGGATGCCTGAGAGATTCCGGGGAGGTTGCTCCTTCGGCGCCCCTGCGGTCAGGGGACTCTCCCGCACGTGGTCGTCGGCCGCGTTCACTCTACCGGTACCCGGAAACCGGCCGGCCCATCCGCCGGCCCGTCAGCCGATCTTGCGTGCCTTCCGGCGGCGGGCCAGTTCGTCGGCCGGATGGTCTCCCTCCGCGTCGGAGGCGGCTTCCGCCCGTTCGCCCGGCAGCTCGGCGAGCGATCCCTCCACCTCGCGCCAGACCCGGCCGAGCGCGATGCCGAACACACCCTGCCCGCCCTGCAGCAGGTCTATGACCTCGTCGGCCGACGTGCACTCGTAGACGCTGACCCCGTCGCTCATCAACGTGATCTGGGCCAGGTCGTTGACCCCGCGATCCCGCAGGTGCCGTACGGCGGTGCGGATCTGCTGGAGGGAGACGCCGGTGTCCAGGAGGCGTTTGACGACTTTCAACACGAGGATGTCGCGGAAGCTGTAAAGTCGCTGCGACCCCGATCCCTGGGCGGCCCTTATCGTCGGGAGGACGAGCTCGGTGCGCGCCCAGTAGTCGAGCTGCCGGTAGGTGATCCCGGCCGCGGCGCATGCCGTGGGGCCGCGGTATCCGATGTCCTCGGGCAGCGCGGTCGGCCGCTCGTCGAACAGCAGACCCTGCTCGCCGGCGCGCTCCCGCGCCGACTGCCGGACCGGGTCATGCTGGCCGGCCGACTTACCCTCGCCGCTGCTGACCGCCACTGCGGACCTCCGGCTTTCTCTCATCCCACGGTCTGATCTGGGGGTTCGTGAATTACAACCGTGGTTTCCCTTGCACCGTAGGACTGGGCGCATCGTCAGTCAACGACCCTGTCCGGCGCGTCGTGAAGCGTAATCTCCCGATATCGACCAGCACGTCAGCCCGCCCGACCGAAGTCTTCGGGAGTGATTTTGTCCAGGAACTGGCGGAACTTCTCGACCTCGTCCTCCTGGTCGTCGGGCATGCTCACACCCGCCTCCTGGACCACGTCCTCGCTCGCGTAGATCGTCGCCCCCGTGCGCAGCGCCAGCGCGATCGAATCCGACGGCCGGGCGCTCACCTCCACACCGTTCGAGAACACCAGATCGGCGAAGAAGATCCCGTCACGGAGCGCGACGATGTTGACGGTGCGCAACCGCACCCCCAGGGCCTCGAGCACGTCACGGAACAAGTCGTGGGTCAGCGGCCTCGGCGGCGGCTCCTCCGCCTGGGCCAACGCAATGGCGGTCGCCTCAGTCATGCCTATCCAAATCGGTAGATACCGATCACCGCTCGTCTCTTTCAACAGGACGATCGGCTGGTTGGTGGGCATCTCAACGCGAACCCCCACGACCTCCATCTGCAACACGGGCGGCTCCGTCTCAAGCGTCGCGGCATATCACCAGGCATTCAACGTAACACCCGGGACCGACCGGGTATGCCGGTCACCGCCCCTGAATGCCGCGAACACTGCCACGAAGTAACGCGTTGTGCAATTCTTGAATAAGTCCGGAGATCTCCCTGGCGGTCTCGTCCGCCTGCGCGATCGCGCCGGGCGCCCGGCGGCGCATCAGCGGGGCCACCGCCTGCTCGATCAGGCCCGCCTCCCGCTCCACGGCGGCCCTGACGGCCCTCAGGTGCCTGGGATGCAGGCCGAACTTCGCCAGCGCGCCCACGCTGCGGGCGACCTCGAGCGCCTCCCCGTCGTAGTGACGGGCCACGGGGGCGACCAGGCCGAAGCTCTCCATCTCGGCGAGCGTCTCCTCGTCGATTCCCGCCGCCTCGATCAGCCCCTCCCGGCTCAGCCGTACGGGCGGCGCCCCGGCCGCCGCGTCCGGCACGGGGCGCGGACGGGCGGCCTGCTCGTCCAGATGATCCTTGATCACGCGGAGCGGCAGGTAGTGGTCGCGCTGCGCGGTGAGGATGTAGCGCAGGCGCTCGACGTCGTGGTGCGTGAACTTGCGGTAGCCCGAGGGGCTCCGCTGCGGCTCGATGAGCCCCTCACCCTCCAGGAAACGGATCTTGGAGATGGTGATGTCGGGGAACTCCCCCTGCAGCAGGGCGAGCACCTCCCCGATGCTCATGAACGCCCGTACGGCCTGCGCGCCCATGATCCCCCCTCCTCAACGATCACAACCCTCCAGGGCCACGCGTGAGGAACACCAGCCGGAACTTGCCGATCTGCACCTCGTCGCCACCCGTCAGCGGGGACTCCTCGATGCGCTCCCGGTTGACGTAGGTGCCGTTGAGGCTGCCGACATCACGCACGGTGAAGTGACCGCCGCGCCGGTAGAACTCCACGTGTCTCCTGGACACAGTTACATCGTCCAGGAAAATGTCGCTTTCCGGGTGGCGACCCGCCGTAGTGAGGTCGCTGTCGAGCAGAAAACGACTCCCCGCGTTGGGCCCACGCATGACGACCAGCAGCGCCGTCCCCGGCGGCAGGCGTTCCACCGCCGACCGGTCCGGCAGCAGGGTCTGCCCCGCCTCGGCCTCAAGCGCCTCAAGCGAGATCGTCGAGGTGGTGTCGGCCGCGGCGGGCACCGGTACGCTCAGCGGCGAACCGCATCGTGAACAGAAACGGGCATCCTCGGGGTTGGCATGACCGCACTGCGTGCAGTAGACGCTGGGCATCGATCGGCTCGGCCTCTCTCACGACTTGCTCGGACTGCGAATGCCGCAACTTACGCTGATCAAGGATCAAGGTCAAGAAGCATGGCTGGGCGTGGACTGACCAACGCTACAGCCAGCATACGTTCAAGGTCCATCCCGCCACACATGGACCGTACCCGCCCGCCCTCATTGGGCTCCCGCCGCCCGCTCCACGACACCGGCCCAGCGCTCCAGCAGGGCCTGGGCGGTGTCCATGTCGTGCCCCTCGGCCCACAGGTGGGTGACGGCCTCCGTCGGGTCGGGCAGCACGAGGGTCCAGCTCCCGTCGTCCTCCACGATCCGCACGCCGTCCGTGGTGTCCAGGCTCCGGTCCTCGGCGGCCTCGACCACCGAGCGCATCACGGTCCCCTTGTGCGCCCAGGGCGTGGGGACCGTACGCTTGAGCAATCTGGCCTCCGGGATGCGGGCGTCGATCTGGCTGAGCGACAGCCGGGTCCGC
>BCRI01000084.1 GCA_001552515.1 Sphaerimonospora mesophila NBRC 14179 = JCM 3151 | reverse complement strand
TCGGACCCTGCCGCGCTCGCGCCGCTCGGGCTGCGGATCGTGCATCCCGAGGCCGCCCACCCGCTGCTGCTCCGCCTCGGCGCGGCCGAGGCGACGCCGAGGACCGTGCTCGACGACCCGCTCACCCATGCCGCCGTGGCCGAGTCGCTGCACAGCGCCGATCCCGAGCCGGTGGCGCAGGCCGTGCTGGCCCTGGTCGAGGCCGCCGGGCTGACCGCGGGGGAGGCGCCGTGGCTGGCCGATCTGGCGCTGCGCGGCGCGGACGGTGAGCTCTACGCGGCGGGCGACCTGCTGCTGGCCGACGGCTCGCTGGCCGGGCTGATCGATCCCGAGGTGCCGTTCGGCGTGGCGGCGCCGGAGCTGGTGGCGAGGTTCGGGCCGAACGTGCTGACGGCTGCGGGCGTGCTCGACGGCTTCGCGGTCGCCAACGACACCGATGTGCTGCTCGACCCGGCCGACTGCGACCACGATCTCGATCTCGAGGACGAGTGGCTGGAGGCCGTGCTCGACCTCCTGCACGATCGGCTGCCCGACCTCGACGTGCCGCCGGTCGCGCCCGAGTTCAGCGCCGTGCGCGACCTGGAGTACGTCGCCGACTGGCCGGCCGCGCTGGCGTTGCTGTCGAGGCCGCCGCTGCGTGCCGTGCTGCGCCCGCTGCGGGTGATCGCCGCCGGGCAGACCATCGAGGTCCCGTCGTACACCGCGTGGTGGCTGTCACGCCATCCCGTGCTCGGCGGCAGGCGCCCCACCTCGCTGCGGCTTCCCTCGGGCGACCCGCTGCTGTTCGGCCTGTACGGCGACGCCCCGGCGGGCATCGACGAGGCCGCGCTCGAGCTGATCGGCGTCAGGTCGTCGCTGGACGCGCTGCTGGCGTCGCACGGCGGCCCGGACGAGCTGCTCGACCTGCTGGCCGACCCGTCGGTGGAGGTCGACCGGGCGCAGTTGCGCGCCCTGTGGATCGCGCTCGCCGCCGTCGACCCCACCGGGGTCCACCCGCCCGAGGCGGTCAGAGCCGTACAGAAGGGCTCGATCGTGGTGGCGGACGTCGATGACGGGCGTGGTCCCGTCGTCGTGGAGGCGCCCGACCTGCTGCCGCTGGTGGCGGACCGGCCGCTGGTGCTCGCGCCGTTCGATCTGGCGGAGGCGCTGTCGGAGGTGCTCGACCTGCCGCTGGTCGGTGAGATCGTCACCGGTGCCGTCACCTCGTCGGGCAGCGAGCGTCCGGTCCCCGAGGAGGTGCGCTCACTGCTCCCCTCGGCCCCGCCGACCTACGTCGAGCACGAGAACCTGCTGGTGGACGGCACTCCGGTGCCGTGGCGGTTCTTCGAGGGCAAGGTCCACGCTTCGGGGGTCGAGGGCCTGGCCCGAGGTCTCGCCTGGGCGTCCGGACAGTGGGGCGACCGGCTGGCGGTCGCCGCGCTCCTGCGCGATCCGGGCCGGGTGCCGCTGCTGCTGGCCGAGGCCGATCTCGACCCGGTCGCCTCACTCTGAAACTTACTCTGAGGCTTAATCTGCGGCTTGATCTGCGGCTTCCTCTGCGGCGTCACGCCGCCGTGAGTCACGGCGGCGTACGTAGAGGAGGCCGAACACCCCCAGCCCGATGCCGACGACACAGGTCCAGATCGGGCGGCCGTCGGTCGGCTGGACGACCAGCAGGACCACCAGGAGGGCGGCAGCCCACAACCCGGTGCCCACGAGGATCGTCGGGGTGTCACGGGTCTGCAGTGGCTGGGGATCAGGCCGACGTGGTTGGGTCACGCGAAGCAGTTTACGCGGAGTCGCCCAGGAGGCACCCTGCTGCGACAAATCGGTCACCTAGCCACTACGCTGCTTCCGGCCCCTTTCGCGGGTGGTATCCGCCCGAAACGCTGCGGCGAGTGAGTGAGACCGTGACCAAACCCCTCAATCCCCTTGATCGTTTCTTCTTCATATCGGCGCGTGGTTCGACGATCGGCCAGGAGGTCCGTGGCGGCTTCGCCACGTTCTTCACGATGGCGTACATCGTCGTGCTCAACCCGATCATCATCGGTACCGTCGCCGACAAGACCGGCCAGTTCCTCGGCGGCGGAGAGGCGCCCAACCTGCCCATGGTGGCGGCGGCCACGGCCTTCGTGGCGGGCATCCTGACGATCGCCATGGGCGTGTTCGGCCGGGTGCCGTTCGCGCTGGCGGCCGGCCTCGGCCTGAACGCGTTCGTGGCGTTCGGCATCGCGAGTCAGATGACCTGGGAAAGCGCGATGGGTCTGGTCGTGCTGGAGGGCATCGTCATCGCGATCCTCGTGGTGACGGGCTTCCGTACGGCCGTCTTCCACGCGATCCCGGCCCAGCTCAAGACCGCGATCAGCGTCGGCATCGGCCTGTTCATCGCGCTGATCGGGTTCGTCGACGCCGGGTTCGTACGCCGCATGCCCGACGCCAGCGACACCACGGTTCCCGTCAAGCTGGGCGTGGCCGGCAACGGGTCGCTGACCGGATGGCCGACCCTCGTCTTCGTGATCGGCCTGCTCATCATGGCGTTCATGGTCGCCCGCAAGGTGAAGGGCGCGATCCTGCTCGGCATCGTCGGCACGACCGTGCTGGCGATCGTCGTGGAGGCCATCGCCAAGCTGGGTCCGCAGGTCGTCGACGGCAAGCCCGCAGACCCCAACGCGTGGTCGCTCATCGTCCCGGCGTGGCCGTCGAAGCTGTTCGAGGTGCCGGATCTGTCGCTGCTCGGCCGATTCGACCTGTTCGGTGGCTTCGCCCAGATCGGTGGCCTCGCCGCCGTGATGTTCGTCTTCACGCTCATGCTCGCCGACTTCTTCGACACCATGGGCACGATCGTGGGCGTCGGACGCCAGGCCGATCTGGTCGGGCCGGACGGCACCGTCGAGCGCACCCGCGAGATCCTGCTGGTCGACTCGATCGCTGCCGCGGCCGGTGGCGCGGCGAGCGTGTCGTCGAACACGACGTACGTCGAGTCGGCCGCTGGCGTCGGCGAGGGCGCCAGGACCGGACTGGCCAGCGTGGTCACCGGCCTGCTGTTCCTGCTGGCCATGTTCTTCGCGCCGCTGACCGAGATCGTGCCGTTCGAGGCGGCGACCCCGGCGCTCGTGATCGTGGGCTTCCTCATGATGACCCAGATCAAGGAGATCGACTTCAGTGACTTCGAGATCGCGATCCCGGCGTTCCTGACGATCGTGCTGATGCCGTTCACCTACTCGATCACCGCGGGTATCGGCGCCGGCTTCATCAGCTACATCGCGATCAAGGTCTTCCGCGGCAAGATCCGGGAGCTCCACCCCCTGCTGTGGATCGTGGGCGCGCTGTTCGTCGTCTACTTCACGCTGGAGCCGATCAAGGGCCTGCTCGGCATCGCCTGACGTACGGCTCCAATTCACGTCTTGGACGTACGGCCCGGCCGCCATGGTGATCGATCGTCGCCATGGCGGCCGCTTGCGTTTCCCCGCCGGTCAGGGGTCCGGCCTGGGTAGTGTCATAACGTGACTGGCAGGGCACACCGCGCGGTGCCGGTGGAACTGCTTCCCCGGCTCCGGATGGCACGCGACCGGATCGACCGCGACTATCGGAGCGAGCTCGATCTCGACCAGCTCGCCGCCGTCGCCGGCATCTCCAAGTTCTACTTCATCCGCTGCTTCGAGGCGGCGTACGGCGAGACGCCGATCCGATACCTCACCCGCCGCCGTCTTGAGCGGGCCCAGGACCTGCTGCGGTTCGCCAACCTGACCGTCACCGAGGTCTGCATGGCCGTCGGATTCTCCAGTCTGGGCTCGTTCTCGGCCAAGTTCCGCCGACTGGTGGGGGAGAGCCCCAGCGCCTACCGCGATCGCTGGGCGGCGCGCGGCGGACCGCACGTTCCCGGGTGCTACCTGTTCATGAGCGGGGTGCTCGACCTCGCCGCCACGAGGGCCCCGGATGCGGCGGGAGCGGATTGTGCAGTTCTGGAGAAGCCCAGGTCAGAGGGGTCGGGATAGGTTCACACCCATGATTACGAACGTCTCTCTGGTTACCGTCTACTGCCTCGACCAGGACGAGGCGAGGGACTTCTACGTCGATGTCCTCGGCTTCGTCGTGCGTACGGACTTCACGATGGGCGACGGCTATCGCTGGCTCACGGTGAGTCATCCCAATCAACCCGAGCTCCAGATCACGCTCATGAAGCCGGGTCCGCCGCTCGACGCGGAGGCCGCGGACTTCTACCGGCGTCAGCTGGAGAAGGGTCAGATGGGCGGTCTCGGCCTGCGGGTCGACGACTGCCGGAAGACCTACCAGGAGCTGGTCGCCAAGGGCGTCACGTTCCTCCAGGAGCCGGCCGAGCGGCCGTACGGCGTCGAGGCCGTCATGCGTGACGTCTCCGGCTACTGGCTCGTGCTCGTCGAGCCGAAAGAGTCCGAGCACGGGGGCATGCCCGGGCCGGCCTGAGCGGCGCGGCGCCCGGAAGAAGGACCGGGAAGGACGCGGAAGGACGCGGAAGGACGCGGGAAGGACCGGGAAGGACGCGGAAGGACGCGAGAAGGACCGGGAAGGACGCGGAAGGACGCGAGAAGGACCGGGAAGGACGCGGAAGGACGCGGGAAGGACACGACGGAGGCCGTCACGGTGACTCACACCGTGGCGGCCTCTCGCATGCGGTTCGCGGAATGTCCCGTCGTGGCATATAGTTAGCAAAGGTAATGAGTTATGCTAACGAACCCAGACAAGAACGCGACGAAGAGCGCCGCGAAGAACGCGGTCAAGGACACCGAGAACCTGCGCAGCGATGCCGGGCTCGCCGCGGCACTGCGCGTGTCACTGGCGCGACTGACGCGTCGGCTGCGCAAACAGGCCGCCCATCACTCGCTGACACCCACCCAGTTCGCGACGCTGGCCGCCGTCGGGCGTCACGGCGCCATCACCCCTGGCGAACTCGCCGAGCACGAGAAGGTGCAGCCGCCTTCGATGACTCGCGTGATCGCCAAGCTGGAGGAGCGGGGGCTGTTGGAACGCACGCCTCACCCGACCGACCGGCGGCAGGTGACGGTCAGCCTGACGGATCAGGGAGCGGTGCTGCTCAAGGAGGAGCGCCGGGCCAAGGAGGCGTGGCTGGCGCAGCGGATCAGGGAGCTGACGCCGGAGGAGAGGGCGACACTACGGGCGGCGGCGCCGATCCTGGAGAAGCTCTCCAAGATCTAGCGGGCCGAGAGTCGGACGGCATGTTCCGCTCGCTGCGGAACCACAACTACCGGCTCTTCGCCGCCGGCGGCGTCATCTCCAACACCGGCACCTGGATGCAGCGGACCGCGCAGGACTGGCTCGTCCTCGACCTCACCGGCGGCAGCGGCTCCGCGCTCGGAGTGACGGTCGCGCTGCAGTTCCTCCCCGTGCTGCTCTTCGGGCTGTGGGGCGGCATGCTCGCCGACCGCTATCCCAAGCGCCGGGTGCTCGTCGTGGCCCAGGCGATGCTCGGTCTGCTCGCGTTCACCATGGGCGTCCTCGTCGTGACCGGCACGGTGCAGGTGTGGCACGTCTACGTCATGGCGTTCGTGCTGGGACTGGTCGCCTGTGTCGAGGTGCCGACCCGGCAGTCGTTCGTGGTGGAGATGGTGGGCCGCCGTGACCTGCCGAACGCCATCGCGCTGAACAGCTCGTCGTTCAACCTGGCCAGGATCGTCGGCCCGGCCGTGGCCGGCGTCCTCATGTCCTGGATCGGCACCGGACAGATCTTCCTGCTGAACGCCGCCTCGTTCCTGGCGGTGATCGCCGGACTGCTGCTGATGCGGCCGTCCGAGTTGCGCACCCCGGAGCCCGTCCCGCGGGCGAAGGGCCAGCTCCGGGAGGGTCTGCGGTACGCCGCCGGTCGGCCCGGCCTGCTGCTGCCGCTGCTGATCGTCGGGTTCGCCGCGATATTCACCCAGAGTCTGTCCACCGGCATCGCGCTGATGGCCAGGGAGGTCTTCGGCGCGGGGGCCTCCTCCTTCGGCATCGCGTCCAGCGCGTTCGCCGTGGGGGCGTTCGGCGGTGCGCTGCTCGCGGCCAAGCGGGTCAAGCCCAGCCGGCGGTTCCTGATCGCCGGCGCACTGTGCTTCGGCGTGTTCCAGATCGCCGCGGGGTTCGCCCCCGCCTACTGGGCGTACCTGATGCTGCTCGTCCCCGCGGGGATGGCCGTGATCACGGTGAACACGACCGCCAACACGTTCGTGCAGCTCGGCTCCTCGCCGGAGATGCGCGGCCGGGTCATGGGGATGTACGTGCTGGTCGTCACCGGGGGAGCGCCCATCGGCGCGCCGCTGGTCGGCTGGCTGGCCGAGCTGGTCAACCCCCGGGTGGCCGTCGCGACCGCCGGGGCGCTGACCGTCGCCGGCGTCGGCCTCGCCGTACTGCTCACCCGGGCGATCGCCGCGCGCATCGGCGCACGGGAGGCGGCGGCGCAGGACCAGGACCGTACGCGACAGAACGGCACCTCCTCGAACGGCACCTCCTCGAACGGCACCTCCTCGAACGGTGCTTTCCGGAACAGCGCCTCTCGGATCGGCGTCTCGCCTAACGGAATGTCACAGGATGGGGTCGCGCAGAACGGAGCCTCGCGGGAGGGGGCATCGCGTGACCGGTCGGGGGGACACTCGCCGAGTGAGCAGATTGTTCGTGGCGCTGCTGCCTCCGCCTGAGGCACTGGCCGAGGTCGCCACGGCGGTGGAGTCCGTCCGGCCCGGCTGGCCCAGGCTGCGCTGGATCGACCCGGCGCTCTGGCACGTGACGCTCGCCTTCCTCGGCGAGGTGCCCGACCGGGTGCTGCCGGAGCTGGGCGTACGGCTGGCCCGGGCGGCCGCCCGCCACCGGCCGGTCACGCTGTCGTTCGCCGGCGCGGGGGCCTTCCCGTCGGCGGGGCGTGGCCGCGTGTTCTGGCTCGGCCTCACCGCGGTCCCGCCGCTGCCGCGGCTGGCCGACTCGGTCGCCGCCGGCGCACGCCGCGCTGGGGCGGGGGAGCAGGACCGCAAGCGGTTCCACCCCCATCTCACGCTGGCCCGCTCACGCGACGGTGACGATCTGCGCGATCTCGTCGATGGGCTGAGCTCGTTCAGCGGCCGCGTCTGGCGGGCGGACGCCGTACACCTGGTCCGCAGCCACCTCGGGTCGTCCGTACGCTACGAGCCCCTCGAGGCGTACGCGCTGGGAGGCTGACGGACCCGGGCTGAAAGTAGCCCAAAGTTGGTAAAGTCACCCCATGATCACGCCGGGCGGCCCATCTGCTCTGCCCACCTCCGCCCCGCCCGCCGAGCCCACCGGCACCCCTCTCGCCGGACCGGCTTCGACGCCGCTTTCCGCCCGGGCCAGGCACGTACGGCTGGTGCTCGCCGGGGTCTGCGTCGCGCTGCTCTGCGTCGGCACCTTCTGGGGGGATGACGACGCCTTCCCCTTCGGGCCGTTCCGGATGTACTCCACCAGCACTCCGCCCAACGGCAACATCCACGTCATGGTGCTGGAGGCCCGGATGCCGGACGGCTCCTGGCGGGAGGTGCCGCTCGACTCGTCCGCCGTGGGGGTGAACCGAGCAGAAGTCGAGGGTCAGATCCCGCGTTTCCAAGCCGCTCCGGCGCTCGTCGGCCGGCTTGTGGAGGCTCACGACCGGCTGCGCCCCGCCGAGCCGCGCTGGACCGGCGCCCGGCTTGTGATGCGCTACCTGAAGCTCCGCGACCGTAGGTTCGTCGGCACCGAGGAGAAGGTGGTGGCCCAGTGGCTGCGCTGACCCGCTGGTTCTTCGGGCCGGTTCCCCTGGCCCGGGTGGCGGTCTTCCGGATCGCCGCGTACCTGTTCATCCCGCTCGACCTGCTGGTGCTCCGGCCGCTCGGATCGCATCACGCCTCGGCGACCGAACTGTACAAGCCGCTGATCGTGGCCGAACTGCTGCATCTGCCCCGGCCGACCCCCGCGTTGATCCTCGTGGTCACCTGGACGCTGATCCCGCTGGCCCTGCTCGCCGCGGCCCTCGCGCCGTCCGGACGGTGGCAGCGCGTCCTCGGTACGGCGATCTTCTTGCTCTACTTCGAGCAGCTGATCATCAGCTTCTCGTTCGGGAAGGTCGACCACGACCGTATCGCCTACGTGGTGGCGCTGGCGGTGCTGCCAACGGTGGCGAGGGCGCGGTTGCGGGGCGAAGGCTCGGCCGAGTCGGCTGCGTGGGCGCTGCGCTGCGTGCAGATCGCGGTCGTGGCGACGTACTTCCTCTCGGCGTTCGCCAAGCTCCGCTTCGGCGGTGTGGAGTGGGTCAACAGCGCGACGCTGGTCCGCGCGGTGATGCGCCGGGGCACCGGGGTGGGCCGGTTACTGCTCGACTATCCCTGGGTGCTGCACTGGTCCCAATGGGGGATCATGCTCATGGAGCTGGGCTCGATCGTGGTCCTCTTCCTGAACGGCCGGTGGCGATACGCCGCAGTCGGCGTGCTGACCGCTTTCCACCTGACGGTCTACGCCACGATCTCGATCATGTTCTGGCCGCACGTGCTCTGCCTGCTGCTCGCCTTCCTGCCCACCGAGCGCCTCGTACGGCACGGCCACGCAGGCGGTGTCCCGGCCATGGGGACGGAGGAGGCGGCGCCTGGCGCGGAGGCGGCTTCAGCCGTTCCTGCGCTGGTCGGCGGGTATGACGCACATCGGGGTGCCGCCGGGGAGCCGATGCCGGTTGCCGGCGATGAGCCGGTACACCCCGTGGGCCAGCCACCGGAAGGGCGGGACGCGCAGGACCAGCCCCAGAGGTGACCAGGGCAGTCCCGCCGCGATAAGGATCTTGGCGACGGCCTGGGCCCCGCCGTACAGGCGGCCCCGCGTGTCCGTCCAGAGCAGCTCGTACTCCGCCCGTTCCCGGGTGGTGCCGAGGGCGGCGAGGTCGGTGAACTGCCAGGGCCGGACGTCAGCGGGGACGTTCATGCGCCGTTCGACGAAGTTCGCCGCGGTGGTACAGAAACCACAGTCCCCGTCATAGACGACCAACGATCTCTCCACGGTTCCCCATCATGCCGTACGCCCCGGGAATGCGTCGGGCCCACCTGGGCCGTACGGTCACCGCCCATCGCGTCGGCGACGACGCCATGCGAACCACGCCGGCATGTCCCGAGCTCAGGTCGAGGCCATCGTAGGGATGTCGACCGGACTACGTGAGGGGTTCGTTCCCGAGCAGTCGCGGACCCCCGCGACCACGACCGACACGACGCTCGGAGCATGGGCTTGGGCCGAGCTCCGCCCTGCCTTCGCCTCACACGTTGCTCTGTGAGAGACCCCAAAGTTGCGGACATTAAGGGCGAACGGCATTTACTTCTCGTATTTACGTTGAATTAATCGGAAGAAGAGGTTGCCATTTGTAAGTGAAACATGAGATTATACGGACAGGTTTTCGAATCATCGGGCCCGCCGGGGGAGGATTCCGTGGAGCAAGAGGGGTGCGTGGATCTCGCGATGCCGGGACGGCCAAGGCGGATGGCGCTGAGGTTGGCAGAGTTGCGGCCGATCGATCCGACGGAACTGATCATGCTCCTGGAGTTGTCCGGTCCGGTCGCGCTGTCTGCCCGTGATTCTTCTGCCGGTCTCTCCCCTGCTTCATCCCTGCTGCACGAGGAGGAATGTGGCCGGATGGGGGAGGACGCACCGACGAAGACGGATGCGGAAGCGCAGCCGGTTAGAGAGGCGCGGCCGGAGGCGCGGGGACAGGTGCAGGATCGTGCGGAGGCCTCCGCGGTCGCCACCGATCCTCTGGCCGCTTATGCCGATGGTTCCTGTTCCTCTGGTTCCCCTTCCTCGTACGGCACGGCAACGGCGTGCAGAGAAAGCGCGGATGTGCACAGTCTGCCCAGCCGTGCGAGTCCGGCGAGCCGAACGAGCCGGGCGAGTCGGACATCGTCGGCGAGCCCGACGGGCCCGTCCAGCCGGGCAGGCCCGCCAAGCTCGTCAATTGGCCTGACCTCCGGGGAGGATCAGGGGCAGCCGGGGCGGCGGGCGATCTCGAACCAAACGACGCGACCGGCCGGGCTCCCGTGCGCTCCCCAGCGGGTGGCCAATCGATCGACCAGCCACAGCCCTCGGCCGCGTTCGGTGTCCAGATCTGCAGCCTCAGCGACCATGGGGAAGGCTCCGCTCGACCCGTCGTCGGTTACGTCGACGCGGATGGTCGCACCGGCGTCGACGACCGCCACCGACACCTGGCCGTGCCGGTGAAGTCCTGAGTCCGAGTGCTGGACGGCGTTGGTCACAAGCTCGCTGACCAGCAGCAGTGCATCGTCAACCTGATGGCACTCGGCCACGCGCAGCAGGTCGCGGACGAAGGCGCGGGCGATCCCGACAGATATCGACCGGCCGGGGAGAACGGCGCTGCCCAGGAGGTCAGGTGATGCAGGACAGGCTGTGCCGGGTGCCGCGCCGGAGGTCGCGGCCGTTGCGGTCGCGGTGGTCGTGGTCGCGGCCGTTGTGGTCATCGGGTCACCTCCGTGATCCGTCGTGCCGCCTCGGCGTCGAGCGCCCGTACTCGTCGGCCCGGCCCACGCCCCCAGGTGAAGAACCAGTCGCCGTCGCGGGTCGAGACCCTGACCTTGAGGTGATCGGCGGCATGTGGGAACACCAGGGCCGGCTCCCCGTCGCGGGGGAGTGCGACGGCAGAGCCGTACCCCAGCTCACGGAGGTCCCAGGCGAGCCGCACCAGGTGGATGTACTGCTGATGTAGTCGTCTGCCTGGTCGCATGCTCCTGCCCTCCCGATGCCGCCACATCGATGAACGATTTCTCAGCCGAACGCCATTTGCGGTGTCCGGTCGGTTGGCGTCCGTTTTCGCGTCGCCGTGGCCGTCGCCGTCGCCGTCGCCGGTCCCTGAAGTACGGCTTACGCAAAGACTGCCCGCAGGCTTCGGAATCGTGTGGCCGGATTGGATGCCAGAGCACGCCAGAATATGACCAGTCAGGGTTTGGGGAGGTCTATCGCATGAATGGCGGGTACATTTACCGCGCGGTTTCCGTGGCTTATGGAGGTTGCGATGGAAGGTGTGCTCGAACGCGACGCCGACTCTTCCCGGGCGCGTTTCGGTGCCGAAATGCGCCGTTATCGCGAATCGGCGCAATTGTCACAGAGCGCGGTGGCCGTCCGGCTGGGCTGCACGCAGACCCAGGTGAGCCGTCTGGAGGTCGCCAAGCGGACGCCGTCCAGGTCGGACGCCGAAAAGCTGGATCAGATCTTCGGGCTGACCGACAGACAATACTTTGTCGGCTTATATCGCCGCATCGTGTCCCGTTCCGGCGGCCCCAGCTGGTTCATGGGCTGGATGGACGAGGTCGAACCACGCGCGACCGTCCTCCGCAGCTGGGACCCGCTGCTGATCCCGGGAATGCTGCAGACCGAGGCTTACGCGCGACATCTCCTCGCCAAAGAACCTCGGGTGACTTCCCAGGAGGTGGAGGAGCGAGTCCAGGCCCGCCTACAGCGTCGCAGTGTCCTGGACAGGGCGGACCCGCCGTTGCTCCTGGCCCTTATGGACGAGGGAGTACTGCACCGCCGGATCGGCGAAGCGCAGGTGATGCGAGAGCAGCTTGGTCATCTCATCGAGATTGCCGGGCGCAGCAATGTGACGGTCCAACTTGTCGACCCCGGCTGTGTCTCTGGCCTGATCGGCGCCTTTATGATCGCCGAGCTTCCTGATGGTGAGTCCGATGCGATTCATGCGGATTCGGTAGCTCAAGGGCTAGTCTCCACCGCGCCCGATCTCGTAGCCTCTGTTTGGGTTCGATACGAAGCTATCCGCGCATGGGCCTACCCTCAGCATGTATCACTGAGTATGATCAAGGAAGTGATGGCCAAATGGATCTGAGCGGTGCGCAGTGGCGCAAATCATCCTATTCCGGCTCCAATGGGGGCCAGTGCGTCGAGGTCGCCGAAAACCTCCCGGGGGTGGTCGCGGTGCGCGACAGCAAGGATCCTGACGGCCCCGCGCTGGTCTTCACCCCCGAGGAGTGGCGGGCGTTCATCAGCGGTGTCAAAGCCGGGGATTTCGATCGGTAACGCCGGCCGCTCCGCACGGCTGTGGCGCATGACTCCGCGGAGAGGAACCCCTGGCCAACCCCGGGGAGCCGATGACGGTGACCATTCGATGACGTCCAGCGGCGGAGGCGGCCGATGATACGAAGCGATTACGTCACCGCTCACGTTGTCCGCCCGTTCCGGATCACGACAGGTGGGGCAGCAGCAGGCGGGCCACATCGAAGGCTCGGCTGATCGGGGACCGGTTCGCGCCGGGCGTCCACGCCTCGGCCGTCCATACGTCCGACATGACCGACTTGACGAAACCCCAGGCCACCACGCGGTCGAGCGGCATCGCCAGTTCGTCGGCCAACTGCTCGACCCTGGCCGGGACCAGGGCGGTCAGCGCCTCGTCACGGTCATCCGGATCCGGGTCGTACAGCAGCGTGCCGACGTCATAGCCCGGGTCGCCGACGAGGCCGTGCGGGTCGATCGCGAGCCATGGCTCACGGGTTCCACGCAGAACGTTGTCGTGGTGCAGGTCGCCGTGCAGCACGACGAATTCATTGGCCGACTCGCACAACTCACGCATCAGCCCGCCCGCGCGCGTGACGAAATCCAGCGGCAGCGGACCGTTGTCGCCATGTGTGGCCGCATATCGGTCGAACGCCTCGACCTGGGACGACGCATCGGAGATCTGGTGGTCGGGTGGTGGCGGCACGTGCAGCCGACGCATGACGGCGGCCAACGCGGACGTCGCCTCGGCGTCGCGGGCCGGGACCAGGTCACGCAGGCGCCGACCGGGGGTGACGCGTTCCAGCAGGAGTGCGCCCCGGCTGTGGTCGACATTCAGCAGCCGAGCCGCCCCCCGGCCGCCGAAGGCGGCGAGAGCGGCGGCCTCAGTCGGTGACGTACCGCCCGGCACGCCCAGCTTGAGCACGGCCGGGGTGCCCTCGGGGCAGACGACCCGGGTGACGTAGTGGTAGGACGGCGCGTACGGTTCCCCCACCGTCAGGTCCCAGTCACGGGCCACGGCGCTCAGGATGGACGGGAGCTCGGCCAGCCATCGGGCGCCGTCGTCGCCCCACACCTCCAGGACGTTCCTGCTCAGCTCCTCGGTGATCACGACGCGACGATATCTTCCCGGATCCTCCCGGATCTTTCCGGCGCGAGATCAGCGGCAGGCCGAGCGGCCGCGGACTTCCGAGACCGGGGTGGGGGCCGAGATGCGCCCCGCCCGCCCCGGGGAGGGGATGAATCGCCCCCGGGGCGTACATCACTGACCTATGTACGGGACGGGTGAGACCTTGGTCCCTGGAGTGCGCGGCCCTCACGCGATATGAGGGCCCGGCGGCCCACCCATTAGGGTGGAGACGTGGATCGACCTCGAAACTGGGTGCTGCCCGCTGTGCTGGTGCTGCTCTTGCTCATCGTGGTCGTCGGCGCACTCCTCAACGGTTGATCACCAGGCGTACTCCTCCGGCGCGGTCTTGTAGCCGGGGAAGATCTCTTCGATGCGGGCCAGCGCCTTGTCGTCGAGCTTGACCTCCAGGGCGCGTACCGTGCCGTCGAGCTGGGCGATCGTACGGGGACCGATGATCGGCGCGGTGATGGCCGGCCGGGTCAGCAGCCAGGCCAGCGCCACGTTGGCCGGGTCTTCGCCGATCTCGTCGCAGAACGCCTCGTAACGCTCGATCTTGTCCCGGTGCTTGTCGAGCTCGGCGACCATGTGCTCGGAGGCCGACCGGCCCTTGTCCATCTTCCGCAGGATGCCGCCGAGCAGGCCGCCGGCGAGCGGGCTCCACGGGATCAGCCCGAGCCCGTAGTCCTCGCACGCCGGGATGACCTCCAGCTCGGGGGCGCGTACGAGCAGGTTGTAGTGGGACTGCTCGCTGACCAGCCCGAGGAAGTTGCGGCGGCGGGCGGTCTCCTGCGCCTTGGCGATGTGCCAGCCGGCGAAGTTGGAGGAGCCGACATAGAGGATCTTGCCCTGCTGGCGCAGCACCTCCATGGCCTCCCAGAACTCCTCGAACGGGGTGTTCCGGTCGATGTGATGGGCCTGGTAGAGGTCGATGTAGTCGGTCTGGAGGCGCTTGAGCGAGGCGTCGGCCGCCCGCCTGATGTTGAGCGCCGACAGGCGGCCGTCGTTCGGCCAGTCGCCCATGTCGCCGTAGAGCTTGGTCGCGATGACCGTGCGCTCCCGTCGGCCGCCGCCCTTGGCGAACCAGCGGCCGATGATGTTCTCGGTGATCCCCTCACCCTTCTTCCAGCCGTACACATTGGCCGTGTCGAAGAAGTTGACGCCCAGCTCGTGGGCGCGATCCATGATCGCGTGAGAGTCTTCCTCCGTCGTCTGCGGGCCGAAGTTCATCGTGCCCAGGCAGAGCCTGCTGACCTTCAGTCCGGTGCGTCCAAGCTGTCCGTACTCCATGCCGACCACGATAAGAACCTGGAGTGGACTCCAGTCGAGCCGACACGGTGCCGCCCGTCATCTTCAGGTTCTTATTTGACCGATCGTTCTTGATTGATTAGGGTGACGGGCATGGCGAGGAGCAAGGAGTTCGATCCAGATGTCGTGCTGGGGCGTGCTCTGGAGCTGTTCTGGCAGCGTGGTTACGAGGCGACGTCGATGGCCGATCTGGTCGAGCACCTGGGGATCGGCCGGGCGAGCATCTACGCGACGTTCGGGAGCAAGCACGATCTCTACCTGAAGGCGCTGGAGCGCTATGTGCGGACCCGAGACCCCGACCTGGTCGAGTCGCTGTCGCAGCCGGGACCCGCCCTGCCGGCCGTGCGCGCCCTGGTGGAGCTGTACGTCGAGGATTCGATCCACGATCTCAACCGGCGCGGCTGCATGATCGTGAACGCCGCCGCCGAACTGCTCCCCGAGGACGAGCGGGTCGCCCGCTTCGTCGAGGCCAACTGGACCGGTCTGGAGACCGCGCTCACCTCCGCGCTCATCCGTGCCCGGGCCCAGGGTGAGATCTCCGCGGACGCGGACCCTCGGGCGCTGGCGCGGTTCGTGCTGGTCTTCCTGCAGGGGGTCCGCCTGATGTCGAAGGGGCACGGTGACCCCGGGCGGCTGCGGGACGCCGGCGCCCAGGCGCTGCGCCTCCTCGGCTGACCTGCCGGCCCTCGATTCCCGGGTCCCCCGGTCCCCGGGTTCCCAGGTCCTCCCGGTCGCCCGGAGTGTCGGGCACGGTCTTCACGGCTCCGCTGAAAGGGCGCTCTCATGCCGTTATTTTGGAATGATCGGTCAAGAAAGATGGTGCCCTTCACCCTGCTCGGCTCCGCGCAGGTCACCCTGATCGCGTCGATCACGCTCGTCACGGTCCCGCTGCCGGCGATTCAGCACGAGTTCGGCCTCGACCAGGGCGAGCTGGCCCTGCTGAGCTCGGCCTACGGACTGACCTTCGGTGGGCTGCTGCTCCTGGGCGGCAGGCTCGCCGATCGCCTGGGGGCCCGGCGGGTGTTCGTCACCGGAATGGCGCTGCTCGCCGCGGCCTCGGCGTTCGGCGCGCTCGCGTCCGGCCCCGCCGTACTGCTCGGGGCGCGGTTCGCACAGGGAGTGGGCGCCGCGCTGGCGGCTCCGGCGGCCGTCGCGCTGGTGACCCGGCTCCATCCGGAGGGCCGGGAACGGGCACGCGCGCTGGCGGTCTGGGGCACGCTGTCGGTGACCGGCGCCGTCGCGGGCAGCCTGCTGTCCGGAGTGGTCGCCGCTGTGCTCTCGTGGCGCTGGTCGTTCCTGATCCCGGCGGTCGTCGCCGCGGTCACCGTCGCCGGTGCGGCCCGCCTGCCGTCCGCGCCGGCGCAGGCGGCGTCCCCGCTCGACTGGCCGGGCGCGCTGCTCGCCACCGTCGGTCTGGTGGTGTTCAGCCACGGCCTGTTGGCCACGCGAGCCGATGTCGTCGTCGCGGGCCTGGCGCTGTCGGCCGGTTTCGTGGCCTGGCAGGCGAGGGCCGCCGCGCCGCTGCTCCCGCTCCGGCTGGTGCGCGATCCCCGGCGCGGGGCGGCCCTGCTGGTCGTGTTCGTGACCGCTGCGGCCAGCGCGACCGGCACGTTCATGCTCAGCCTCTATTTCCAGCAGGTACGCGGCATGACGCCGATCAGTACGAGCCTGGCCTTCCTGCCCTTCCTCCTGGTCGTCGCGATGGGGCCGGTCAGCGTACGGCTCGTGGCGCGGTTCGGGGTGCGCCGGGTCACGGTGGCCGGACTCGCGCTCGCCGCGGTGTCGATGCTCCTGCTCGGCCGGATCGGACCGGACACGCCCTACGCGGGTCCGCTGCTCGCCGGGCTGCTGATCTTCCCGGTCGCATCCGGCCTGGCCTTCTCCGGCGCCACCGTGACCGCCCTCGACGACGTGCCCCCGGCGGACGCCGGGGTCGCGGGCGGGCTGGTCAACACGGCGATGGAGGTCGGCCCGACCGCAGGTCTGGCCGTGCTCGTGGCGCTGGCCGGCGCCCGGGCCGACGCGGTCCGGACGAGCGGGCTGAGCGCGGCGGGGGCGGCCGCCGAAGGGTACGGCTTCGCGCTCGCCGCTCTGACGCCGGCGTTCCTGCTCGCGGCGGCCCTGGTCGCCGTCGCGTTTCCCAGGTCCGGGCCGCGGCCCGTTCCCGAAGGTCCCATCACAGAAGGGGTAACGAAATGAGATTCACCGACAAGGTCGTGCTGGTGACCGGTGGCGGATCCGGCGTCGGGCGGGCGATCGCCCTCGGTTTCGCCAGGGAGGGCGCCACCGTGGTGGTGGCGGGCCGTGGACGGGAGGCGCTGGAGCAGACCGTCAAGCTCATCGAGGCCGAGGGGGCCGGGGCCGCGGCGCTCCCCGTCGACGTCACGGACTCCGCCGATGTGGCCCGGCTCATCGGCGACATCGTCGGCAGGTACGGCAGGCTGGACGTCGCGGTGAACAACGCGGGGACGTTCGCGGCCGGTACGGTGGCCGAGCTGGCCGAGGAGGACTGGGCGCGGGTCATGGAGGTGAACGCGACCGGCGTCTTCCTCGCGATGAAACACGAGATCGCCGCGATGCGCGCCCAGCATGGCGGGACACAGGGCGGTGGCGTGATCGTCAACATCGGCTCGAACATCGGCGCGCACGTGCGCATACCCGGGGTGGGCGCCTACGCGGCCTCGAAGGCGGCGGTCAGCGCGCTGACCAGGACGGCCGCACTGGAGTGCATCGAGGAGAACATCCGGATCAACGCGGTCAGCCCGGGTGCGCTGGACGCGCCGATGTCCCTGCGGCCGGGGGAGACGCCGGCCGATCGGGCGAACCGGATGCGGGACGAGAACCCGATCGGCCGGGTCGGCACCCTCGACGAGATCACCGGCACCGTGCTCTGGCTCGCGTCCGACGAGGCCGGCTTCGCCGTGGGCCTCGACCTCGTCCTCGACGGCGGCGCCGCCGCCTGAGGGCCTGTGCCTGACCGTACGGCGCCGGTCTCGCGCGGAGACCGGCGCCGATCCGGGGTCAACGTTTGCTGACCAGGCTCATAACCCGCCTGAACGGGGCGTTCCACGCGAGGACGGGCGGCATCGGGGAAGATTGCCGCATGGGGAGCGCATCGGCGGGATCGGTACGGCGGGCTCGCGGGGACGATCGACGGGGCGGTAAGCCGACATCCCGGGGGCGGGTCTCGCGCCCGGTGCGGATCCTGGCGGCGCTCCTCGTGGCATCGCCCGTCGTGGTGGCGCCGACCCTGCCGCTTCCGGCGAACGCTCTCCCGGCGAATACTTTCCCGGCGAACGCGCGTACGGCGCCCGCCCTCGCACAGCGGGCGGCGGACGACGAGGGGCGGTTGCTGTTCAAGTTCCGTGACCCGCGCATCGCCGAGTCGAGCGGGATGGCGATGTCGCCCACGCGCAAGGGCATCCTCTACACCCACAACGACAGCGGCGACGGACCGAGGTTCTTCGCCGTAGGCATGGACGGGCGGACCCGGGCCACGTTCACGATCTCCAATGCCGAGGCACGCGACTGGGAGGCCATGGCGGCCACGGTCGATCCCAAGACCGGCCGGGGCGTGCTGTGGTTCGGCGACACCGGGGACAACAACCGCGTCTGGCCGGACATCTCGGTCTACAAGGTGATGGAGCCCCGGACCATGCGGGACGCGACCGTCCAGGCGACCAGGTACCGCTTCCGGTACGAGGACGGCAAGCATGACGCGGAGGGCCTGATGGTGCACCCCCGCACCGGCCGCCTCTACATCGTGAGCAAGGAGTTCTCCGGATCCGTCTACGCGGCTCCCGCCAAGCTGCGCACCGACCGGGTGAACGTGCTGCGCCGCGTCGGCCCGGCGCCCCTCATGGCCACCGACGCGGCCTACGCCCCCGACGGGTCGAGCTTCGTGATCCGCACATACTTCTCCGCGTCCGTCTACCGGGCGCCCGGCGAACTCCTCGCGCACCTGACGATGCCGCCGCTGGACCAGGCCGAGTCGATCACCTACACACGGGACGGCACCGCGGTGCTCGTCGGCTCGGAGGGCGTCTCCAGCCCGGTCTACCGGGTGCAGCTGCCGCAGCAGGCCCGCCCGCACGCCACGCCGTCCGCCTCATCCGCCGCGCGTACGGCGAAGCCGACGGCCTCCCGCGCGGCCGCGCGGGAGCATCGTCAGCCGGACGACGGCGGCGTGGCCGTGCCGATGGGCCTGTTATGGGTCGCCGTCGCCGTGGGGGCGATCGGCGTCATCGGCGTGATCGCGTACCGGACCGGCCGCTGATCCGCCGCAGCGAGCGATCAGGCCCGGTCAGGCGCGCGCGTACACGCGGTGGACGAACTCGGCCAGCTTGCTGTCCGGCAGTTCCTTGGCCAGGTCGGCCTCGCTGATCATGCCGGCGATGCGGCCGTTCTCGATCACGGGCAGCCGCTTGATCTGGTTCTGCTCCATCGTGAGCAGCGCCTCCTCGACGCTGGTCTGGGCGTCCACCCAGACGAGGCCGCCGGCCAGTTCGCCCGCCGTGCACTCCTCGAGGTCCTTGCCCTCGGCGCAGCATTTGATCACGATGTCGCGGTCGGTGATGATCCCCTTGAGGCGGTCGTCCTCCCCGCAGATCGGCAGTGCGCCGACGCCGAGGTCGCGCATCATCTCGGCCGCGTGACGCAGGCTCTCGTGCTCGCCGATGCACTCGGCACCCGGATGCATGACGTCGCGGGCGGTTTTCCCGATACCCTCTGTGGTCATTTGTGACCCCCCGAATAGGAGTTGCGGACTGGTTCGGGGGCCCATACCCGGTTTAGCCGCTTGGATTCCGGCTCGGCGCACCCGCCCTCCCGGCGACCTGGGCATTGCCGTTCAGATAGCTTTAACGGTGCCCTTACCGCATATGCCCTAGAGTGTGCGCGCCATGGTCACTGAATCATCCGAAGCCAGGCTATTGATCGTCGAGGACGAGCCGAACATCCTGGAGTTGCTGTCCGCGAGCCTGCGATACGCGGGATTCGAGGTGCACTCGGCGTCCAACGGAAGTGAGGCGGTCGCGGCGGCCCAGCGTCATCGGCCCGACCTCATCGTGCTCGACGTCATGTTGCCCGACATGGACGGTTTCGACATTGTCCGCCGGATGCGCGGCGGTGGTACGCGGACGCCTGTGGTCTTCCTCACGGCACGGGACGCCACCGAGGACAAGATCCGCGGTCTCACCCTGGGCGGGGACGACTATGTGACCAAGCCGTTCAGCCTGGAAGAGGTCATCGCGAGGATCCGCGCCGTGCTGCGCCGTACGTCGGGTGGCGTCGTGGCCTGCTCGCCGCGGTTGACGTTCGCCGATGTCGAACTGGACGAGGAGTCGCACGAGGTCTGGCGGGCGGGCAGCGCGATCCCGCTGTCGCCGACGGAGTTCAAGCTGCTGCGCTACTTCATGGCCAACGCCGGGAGGGTGCTCTCCAAGGCGCAGATCCTCGATCACGTGTGGGACTACGACTTCCGGGGCGACGCCGGGATCGTCGAGTCGTACGTGTCGGTGCTCCGCCGCAAGCTCGACAACCGCCATCCCCGGCTCATCCACACCCTGCGCGGCGTGGGGTACGTCATGCGCGTTCCGCCCAACGGCGCCTGAGACCCGTCGTGTCCGGACGAACTCCGCTGCGCATCACGCTCAGCGCGGCCATGCTCGCGCTGGTCGCCGTCGCGCTGGCGGTGTTCGGGGTGAGCAGCATGTCCGTGCTCCGCGACTATCTCGTCACCCGGGTGGACGGGCAGTTGCACGGCATCGCCACCGATGCCGCCCTGCGGGTGCAGCGCGGCCCCACCGCGTTCAGCAGGCTGCGGGTGCCCCCCGAGGGCCGGGTGGAGGTCCGCGACCGCGAGGGCAGGACGATCCTGACGCAGGCCGGGATGGCGGTGGAGAACGTGCCGGGCCCGATGGCCGTGACGTCCACGGCCCCACAGACCGTGCGCGCCGTGTCGGGCGATGTACGCTGGCGAGCCAAGATCCTCCCCATCGACGGGGTGGGCACCATGGTCGTCGCCATGGACCTGGCCTCGGTCACCCAGATCACCACCCAGCTCGCCGTCATCGAACTGCTGTGCGGTGCCGTCGTCATGACCGTGCTGGCCGTTGTCGGGGTGGTGGTCGTACGGCGCAGCCTGCGGCCGCTGACGGAGATCGAGGCGACGGCCGCGGCCATCGCCAGGGGACACCTCGGCAGCCGGATCCACGACCGCCACCACCCCCGCACGGAAGTCGGCAGCCTGGCGCGCTCGCTCAACGGCATGCTGGCGCAGATCGAGTCGGCGTTCCAGGCCAGGGCCGCCTCGGAGGCCGCCGCCCGCGAGTCGGAGTCGCGGATGCGGCGGTTCATCGCCGACGCCTCCCACGAGTTGCGCACGCCGCTCACGTCGATCCGGGGATTCGCCGAGTTCTACCGGCAGGTGCCCGGGTCCGACATCACCCGGCTGATGGAGCGGATCGAGAGCGAGGCGTCCCGGATGGGGCTGCTCGTCGAGGACCTGCTGCTGCTCGCCCGGCTGGACCAGCAGCGTCCGCTGCAGCAGCAGCCGGTGGACCTGCTGGCCATCGCGGCCGACGCCGTACACGACGCGCGGACGCTCTGCCCGGATCGCGACGTGTCGCTGGTGATGGAGGGCGAGACGGCGCTGATCGTCTTCGGCGACGAGGTGCGGCTGCGCCAGGTCGTGGGCAACCTCATGAGCAACGCGACCACCCACACCCCCGAGGGGACCGAGATCACGGTGCGTGTGGGCGCCTGCGGAGAACAGGCGTACATCGAGGTGGCCGACGAGGGGCCGGGGCTCACCGCCGAGCAGAAGACCAGGGTGTTCGAGCGCTTCTACCGCGCCGACCCGTCCCGGAGGCGGCCCGAGGGGGGAAGCGGGCTCGGCCTCGCCATCGTCGACTCACTCGTACGCGCCCACGGCGGAAGCGTGAGCGTACGGTCGGAGCCGGGAGCCGGGGCCGCCTTCCGTGCCGTCCTCCCCCTGGCCCCCGAAGCCCAGACCTAAGCCGTCCGAGATGCCCCCTCCCCGGCCTTCCCCACCCATGCCCGTGATCTTGCGAATTCTCGCGCGTGGGGGTCATGAGCAGGCACTTTGGGTTCCGTGATCTTGCAGTATCTCGCAGGCCTGGCCGTTGAGCAGCGAAAACGGCATCTGTGATCTTGTAGCTGACGGCCAACTGCAAGATCGGCGAACGTATAAGTGCAGGTCAGGGGGCTTGTCTGCAAGAATCTGCAAGATCACGAAGTGAATCCGCCCAGGTGCGGAGGGTGGTTTGCAAGTATTCGCAAGATCACGGGGGTGGGGGTGTGGGGGTGGGGGTGGCGCCGGCTTCTGAGCTTGGCAGGAAACTCTCAGGATCGGCCAAGGTAGCCCGAAGCGGGGTTTGCCATGGTCTTAAGACTATGCAGTCAGTGACGAAGCGCACAGTGGTGTCCGCCGGCGGCGCGGGAGGTTCGGTCCACGGGGAGGGAGCGGCATGAGGGCGAACGCTCGCACGAACACCGGAGGCGCCCTCAAGACGGCGGCGCGAGCCGAGAAGTCGGCGGGCCGCCTGCTCGTCGTCGACGACGAGCCGAACATCCTGGAGCTTCTCTCGGCCAGCCTGCGGTTCGCCGGTTTCGACGTGGTGACCGCCTCGAACGGCGCCGACGCCATGCTGGCCGCCGAGCGGGAGCGGCCCGACCTGATCGTGCTCGACATCATGCTGCCGGACATGGACGGCCTGGCCGTCGCCGACCGGCTGCGCGGGGCCGGACCGCGGATCCCGGTGGTCTTTCTCACCGCCAGGGACGCGACCGAGGACAAGATCGCCGGGTTGCACAAGGCCGACGACTACGTGACGAAGCCGTTCAGTCTGGAGGAGGTCATCGCGCGGATCCAGGCCGTGCTGCGCCGTACCCGTGGCGAGGAGGGCCCGTCACGGCTCGAGGTCGCGGACCTGGAGATGAACGAGGACACCCGGCAGGTGTGGCGGGCGGGCCGGCCCGTACGGCTGTCGCCGACCGAGTTCAAGCTGCTGCACTACTTCATGGTCAACCAGGGCAGGGTGCTCTCGAAGGCGCAGATCCTCGACCACGTGTGGCACTACGACTTCGGCGGGGACGCCAACGTCGTCGAGTCGTACGTCTCCTACCTGCGGCGGAAGATCGACAGGATCGAGCCGAAGCTCATCCACACGATCCGCGGGGTGGGCTACGTGCTGCGCGCTCCGCGCCACTGAGCGAGGCCCGCTCTCCACGGCGCGTCGGGCCTCGGGGCTGGGCCGGGAGGCGGCGACGGCATCGCGCCGCCTCGGCGATCGTCAACATCACCATGTGATTTGACCCGTTTCGTACGGGAAAGCCGTCTTTATGGCGGGCGACGACGGGCTGGTCGGGACGCAGCGGCTGCTCGGGGCGCTTCGGGAGCTGCGACGCCACCTCGACCAGGACCTGTTCCCGCTGGCCATCGGTGACGTAGCGGCCGACCGGCGCATGCTCAAGGAGCTGAGCGGGCAGCTCGACGACTATCTGCTGCCCAGGCTGACCGCCATCGACGCGCCACTGCTGGCCGTCGTCGGCGGCTCCACCGGTGCGGGCAAGTCCACGCTGGTCAACTCGCTGGTCGGCGCCGACGTCACCGAGCCCGGTGTGCTGCGGCCCACCACGCTCGCCCCGACCCTGGTCGCCAATCCCGCCGACGTCGCCTGGTTCACCGCTGCGCACGTCCTCCCCGGCATGCCCCGGATGACCGGGGGAGGGGCGACGGGCGGCGGTCGCGGCGAGCCGGGGACGCTCAGGATCGCCACGTCGGGCGAGCTGCCCGCCGGCCTCGCGCTGCTGGACGCCCCCGACGTCGACTCGGTCGTCAGCGCCAACCGCGAGCTGGCGGCGCAGCTCCTCGCCGCCGCCGACCTCTGGCTGTTCGTCACCACGGCGGCCCGCTATGCGGACGAGGTCCCGTGGAGCTTCCTGCGCCGCGCCCGCGAGCGCAGCACCGCCCTCGCCGTCATCCTGCAGCGGGTGCCCCCGGAGGCGAGCGAGCCCGTGACCGCTGACCTGGCCCGCCTGCTCAGGGAGAACGGCCTGGCCGGCGCGCCGCTGTTCTCGGTGCCCGAGCTGGCGCTCACGTCGGAACGCGCCAGGCTGCCCGCTTCAGCCGTACGGCCGATCTCCGACTGGCTGGCCGGGCTCGCGGCCGACGCACGCTCACGAGCCGCGGTCGTACGGCAGACCCTCACCGGGGCGCTGGACAGCGTCGCGGCCAGGGTGCCGGAACTGGCCGACCGGGTCGAGCGGCAGCAGGCCGGCATCGCCGAGCTGCGCGCCGTGGTGGAGGAGGCGTATGCCTCGGCCCTGCTCGGGTTCGACGAGGGCATGCGGGACGGCGTGCTGCTGCGCGGCGAGGTGCTGGCCCGCTGGCAGGACTTCGTCGGCACCGGCGACCTCATGCGGTCGCTGCAGTCGCGGGTCGCGCGGCTGCGTGACCGGGTCACCGCGGTCGTCACCGGCCGTCCGACTCCCGATCGGGAGCTGAGCGTGGCGCTGGAGAGCGGCGTCGCGGCGTTGATCCGCGCGGTGGCCGACGGCGCGGCCGAGCGATCGGTCGAGTCGTGGCTGGCCCGGCCCGCCGGTCGGGACCTGCTGGAGAGGTCCGGTGTGGCGGTCACCGGCCGGCTCGGCCGCGCGGGCGCCGAGCTGTCCGGCCGGGCCGAGACGGCCGTACGCGCCTGGCAGAGTTACGTGCTCGACCTGGTCAGGTCGGAGGGGGCGGATCGGCGGACCCTGGCCAGGGCCGCTTCGTTCGGCGTCAACAGTCTGGGCGTGCTGCTCATGCTGGCGGTGTTCTCCGCGACCGGAGGGATCACCGGCATCGAGGTCGGCATCGCCGGCGGCACCGGCGTGCTGAGCCAGAAACTGCTCGAGGCGGTCTTCGGCGACCAGGCCGTGCGTGAGCTGACCCGCTGCGCCCGTGAGGACCTCCGCCGCCGGGTCGGCCTCCTCCTCGACGAGGAACGCGCGCGGTTCACCTCCCTGCTGACGGGGCTCGGGGGCGCTGCGGACACCGCGGCGCAGCTCAGGGAGGCGGCGCGGGCCGTACGGGAGAGACGGGAAAGGCAGCCTCTTTGAAACTTCTCGGCAGGAAAGCGGGGCCTCCGCTCGACGACCGGCTCGCGGCGCTCGCCGAGGCGGCCGACTTGGCGGAGGGACGGCTCGGCGCGGCCGCGATCGACCGGGCGCGCGACGTGGTCGACCGGGCCGGGGTGCGGCGCAGCCTGTCGGTGGAGCACACGGCCGTCGCGCTCGCCGGAGCCACCGGCAGCGGGAAGTCGTCGCTGTTCAACGCGTTGACCGGCACCGATCTCGCCGAGGTGGGGGTGACCCGGCCGACGACCGCCCACGCCCAGGCGGCGCTGTGGCACCCGGCCGGAGCCGGTCCGCTGCTCGACTGGCTCGGCGTGCCGCTGCGGCACACGGTCGCCGACCGGGCGGCCTCCGGCCTGATCCTGCTCGACCTGCCCGATCACGACTCGATCGAGCTCTCGCACCGGCTGGAGGTGGACCGGCTGGTCGGCGTCGTCGACCTGCTGGTGTGGGTGCTGGACCCGCAGAAGTACGCCGACGCGGCCGTGCACGAGCGCTACCTGCGCCCGCTCGCCCGCCACCGGGACGTCACGGTCGTCGTGCTGAACCAGATCGACCGGCTGCCCAGGCGATCGGTCTCCCGCTGCCTCGACGATCTGCGCCGGCTGCTCGCCGCCGACGGGCTGTGGGACGTGCCGGTGCTGGGGGTGTCGGCACGGACCGGTGAAGGCGTCGCCGAGCTGCGCGCGGTGCTCGACAAGCGGGTGTCCCGCCGCCGGGCCTGGGCGTCGCGACTGGCCGCCGACGCCGCCACGGCCGCCGCCATGCTGCAGGACTCGGCGGCCGACGGCGCCGGCTCGGGCGACCACGTCAGGCAGGATGGCGTCTTCGCCGATCGGACGCGGACTCGGGAGCTCGCCCGGGCGCTGGAACAGGCGGCCGCCGTGCCGGTGGTCGTCCGGGCGGTCGCCAAGGCCCACCGGCATCGGGCGGTCGCCGCGACCGGGTGGCCGGTGACGCGGTGGATGCGCCGGCTGCGCCCGGATCCGCTGCGGCGGCTGCGGCTGTCGGGCGGCGGCGACGCCCGCACCTCGCTACCGGCGGCGACATCCGTGCAGGTCGCCGCGGTGGAGCTGGCCGTACGGGACATGGGCGCAGCGGCCGCCGCCGGCGTGCCCGAGCCGTGGGCGACGTCCGTACGGCACGCGGCGCGGTCGCGGACGCCGGAGCTGGCCGACGCCCTCGACCGGGCGGTGGCCACCACCTCGCTCGGCGTGTCGCGGACACCCCGGTGGTGGCGGGCGGCGGGAGCACTGCAGTGGCTGCTGACCGCCGCGATGGCGGCCGGAGCCGTGTGGCTGGCCGTGCTCTTCGTGCTCGACTATCTCCTGCTGCCCCGGCCGCCCACGCCCACCCTCGACCGGGTGCCGTGGCCGACCGTGCTGCTGGCGGGCGGGGCGGTGGCGGGGGTGCTCGTCGCATTGCTCTGCCGGGTGGTCGCCTGGCTGGGCGGCCGCCGCAGGGCGCGGAAGGCCGCCAGGGCACTGCGGGCGGCCGTAGAACAGGTCGGAAACGAACTGGTCATCGCGCCCACCACGGCGGAGCTGGCGCGTTACGGACGATTCGTGGAGCGGGTCGCCGTGGCCGGGTCCTGATCCGCACCGGATGCCTGCGCCGCGCCGGGCAGGCCGGCCAGATCGGCGGCCTGCTTGCGCGCCTCGATCTGGCGTGGTCCCAGCTCGCTGTCCTCAGCCGCCGCCTTGGCCTCGGCCGCCGCCTGCTCCGCTGCGGCCACGGCCGCGCTGCCCGCCTCGCTCCGCTCACGCTCCCGCGTGGCCGGGGACGGCGGCAGCGATTCGGTGAACGCCTTGGACACACCCTGAAGCGCCGAGGTCACCTCGCTCGGGATCACCCAGAACGTGTTGCCCTCGCCCTGCGCGAGCTGGGGGAGGACCTGCAGGTACTGGTAGGCGAGCAGCTTGGGGTCGGGGTCGTTGCGGTGGACGGCCTGGAAGACCTCGTCGATCGCCTGCGACTGGCCCTCCGCCTTGAGGATCTGCGCGGTGCGCTCACCCTCGGCGCGCAGGATCGCGCTCTGCTTCTCACCCTCGGCGGTGAGGATCTGCGACTGCCGCTGCCCCTCGGCGGTCAGGATGGCGGCGCGCTTGTCCCGCTCGGCGCGCATCTGCTTCTCCATGGCCTCCTTGATGGTCTTCGGCGGGTCGATCGCCTTGATCTCGACCCGGTTGACCCGGATGCCCCATTTGCCAGTGGCCTCGTCCAGTACGCCCCGGAGCTGGCTGTTGATCGTGTCACGCGAGGTGAGCGTCTTCTCCAGGTCCATGCCGCCGACGACGTTGCGCAGCGTCGTCACCGTGAGCTGCTCGACGCCCTGGATGAAGTTCGCGATCTCGTACTCCGCCGCCCTCGGGTCGGTGACCTGGAAGTAGAGCACGGTGTCGATGTCGACGACGAGGTTGTCCTCGGTGATGACCGGCTGAGGTTTGAACGAGACCACCTGCTCACGCAGGTCGATCAGGGGCCGGACCCGGTCGATGAACGGGATCACGAAGTTCAGGCCGGGGCCCAGCGTACGGTAGTACCGTCCCAGGCGTTCCACGTTGCCCGCTCGGGCCTGTGGGACGATGCGGACCGCGCGCAACACCGTGAACACCACGACCAGCGCCACGATGATGCCGCCGATCAGGGCAGGGTCCTCCATGCTCACTCCCTGGGGTAGACGAGGGCGGTGGCGCCCTCGATCTCGATCACGTCCACGGTCGCGCCGGCGGGGATGACGAGGCTGTCGTCGTAGGCCCGGGCGGACCACTCCTCACCGCCGATGCGCACCCTGCCGCCGTGCGCGGTGACCTGACTGGTCACGTAGGCCGGCTTGCCGATGAGGGCGGACACGCCGAAGCGCCGGAGCGGAGGCTGCCTGATGAGCCGCTGTGCGAGCGGCCGCGCGACGACGAGCCCGGCGGTCGAGGCGGCGCCGAACAGCGCGAGCTGGAGGCCGACCGGGAGTCCGACGAGGGCGGCTCCCGCCGTCAGCAGCGCGGCGGCGGACAGCAGCCCGAGAGCGGCGGTCAGCGTGAAGATCTCCGCGACTCCGAGCACCGCCGCCAGGATGAGCCAGACGATCCAGGACTCCATTTGCCCGCCTCCATAAGCAATAACGAAGTCCGTTGGGTCAGGGTTCCCCTAAGTTATCCCTGTCCAGTTCTGTCCGGGGTAATCGTTCGGAAGTGGTGCGCGAACCGAGATGTGACACCCTGGGCACCGGCCGCCACGGCGCTCACCGCGTACTCCGTTGCGGGACGCAGCGGACGGGCGGAGCGCCAGACGGTGTGGGAGGGGTCGAAGCCCCCGGGCACCAGGTCCCGTCCGGCGAACGCCACGACGCTCGACAGCCGGCCGCCCTCGGCCCGCACCACGATGCGCTCGCCGGGCGGCCGGGTGGTGACGGTGCCCGACGAGGGCGTCATCGTGATGCGGGGTGCGGGCGGGACGCGTACGGCACAGCCCCCGATGGCCGCTACGAGGAGAAGGGCCGGGAGAGCCCAGGCGGCGATCCGGCGCATATGTTCCTGCCTCCGCTACTCGGGACACCCCAGAGTAGCGGAAGGTGACGACACGAACACGTCCGGTCGTGATCCGCGATCGGACCGCCCACCTGGTGGCCGTACTCAGGTCCGGGCGTTCCACGTCCAGGCGTAGGCCGGATCCTCGCAGGCCAGGGCCGCCGGGCCGAGGTCGAGCGGCCGGAACGTGTCGAGCATGACCGCGAGCTCCGTGGTCGTCGTCATGCCCTGCCGTACGGCCTCGACGGCCGCCTCCACCGCGCCCGGCTGCGGTCCGTGTGTGAAGCCCGCCGGGTGCAGCGAGATCGAGCCGACGTCGATGCCCGACCCCTTCCGCGCCGTGTAGTCGCCGCCCACGTAGAACATCAACTCGTCGGAGTCCACGTTGTGGTGGTTGTACGGGATCGGCACGGCCTCGGGATGGAAGTCCAGCGGCCGGGGGCAGAACGAGCAGATGACGAAGTTCGGCCCCTCGAACGTCTGGTGGACCGGCGGCGGCGCGTGCGTGCGCTTCACGATCGGTTCGAAGTCGTGAATGTTGAAGGCGTACGGGTACAGGCAGCCGTCCCAGCCGACCACGTCGAACGGGTGCTGCGCGTAGGTGAGCCGGGTCAGCCCGCCCCTCGTGCGGACCAGGACCGGGACCTCCTCGCCGTCCACCAGCAGCGGCTCGGCCGGTCCGCGCAGGTCACGCTCGCAGTAGGGGGCGTGCTCCAGGAACTGTCCGTACTGCGACAGGTAGCGCCTGGGCGGCCTGATGTGCCCGGCCGCCTCGATGACCAGCGCGGTCACCGGACCCTGCGGCACCCAGCGGTGGATCGTCCCGGTCGGGACCACGACGTAGTCGCCCTCGCCCACGTCCATCGCGCCGTACGTCGACTCGAAGCGCGCCCGCCCGCTCGCGATGTACACGCACTCGTCGCCCATCGAGTCGCGGTAGAGCTCGCTCGGCGCGTCCGTGGCGGCGTACGAGATGCGGACGTCGGCGTTGCCGGCCAGCAGCAGGCGCCCGGAGACCAGATCGCCGGTCGGCGACAGATCGCGGGTGCGGAAGTGACGCGGCGAGAGCGGGAGATTGGCGGTGAGCCCGGAGCCGCCCCCGTCGACGGCCTCGGCCTTCACGATCGCCGTCGGCGCGTGGCGGTGATAGAGGAGCGAGGAGTCGGAGGAGAAGCCCTCCTCGCCCATCAGCTCCTCCTGGTAGAGCCCGCCGTCGGGTTTGCGGAACTGCACGTGGCGTTTGCGCGGCACCTCGCCGACGCTGCGATAGTACGGCATGGCTATCCTCCATGGCCGAAAATGTCCGCTTATCGGACACTGATGTCCTCTATACGTACGACGATCCGTCAATGTGCCATGAATGTCAAACACATCGGGGCGAGCGCGACGGCTACAAGGGCACCGCAAGGCCCCTGAAAGGGCCTCCGTTTATCACTTGGGGGACATCGACCCGAGGAGCCCCCCTATGAACAGCCTCTTGCCGCTCTCCCGCAGGCAGCGGAGCGTGTCCGACCACCCCGGGTCACGGCGCCACCGGCGGGCCGCCCGCGCCGTGACCTGTGCTCTCCTGCTCAGCCTGGCCACCGCGGTTTCATCGACACAGCCGGCGGCCGCCGCCCCGACGCTGAAAGGCGCCGGGAACTGCGCGAAGATCGACCTGGTCTACCGGCCCAGATCCGCATTCCCCGACACCGCGTTGGGGCGCTCCACCTTCGCCTACCAGTGGATCCACATCCAGAACGCGGTTCGGTGCCTGGTCAACGCAGAACGGACCAGCCGCGGCCTGAAGCCGCTGCTGCAGTATCTCGGGCTGCGGAAGCCCCCCGCCCTCAGCGCCGCCGCACGCAAGCATGTCGAGGCCGCCGTCCAACTGCGCTGGTGGGGCAAGGTGGAGCCGGGCAAGAACTGCCGCCCGGTGAAGGGCGACCCCGCCATGTGCGACCCGCACGTGAATCCGCTGACCGGCTCGACCCCGGTGAGCCGTGCCCAGGCGGAGGGCTATGGTCGCCGCTGCGCCTCGTTCTCCGTCGGAGAGAACACCTACGTGGGGTGGGGCCGCGAGTACGTCACGCCGCGGGCGGCCGTCACGTGGTGGATGAACAGCAAGCCGCACCGCGACAACATCCTCAGCCCGGCTTACACCGAGATCTACACCCGATCGGCCCCGGGCAGCGCGGATCCGGCCGCCGGATCCGTCACCCCGGCCGTGACCTACGTGCAGATGTTCGGGCGCTGCGGCTGACGGCGTGAGCCGGTCTGTGAGCCGGTCGCCCGCCGGTTCGTGAGGACGAGGGCTAGGTCATGAGGACGAGGGCTAGGTCATGAGGACGAGGGCTCGGTTCATGAGGACGAGGGCTTCGGTTGCGCGAGGGCCGCGGCGAGATTCCCGGCGGCGGTGAGCACGAGCGGGCCCACCGTCGCCACGTCGAGGTCGGCGAAGCTGACCACGCCGACCGACGCCTCCAGCCACGAGAGCCCCGTGATCGGCGCGGCGATGCCCGTGGCGCCCTCCTGAAGCTGACCGTGGCTCGTGCGGAGCGGTGGATCGCCGCCCTCGCTCATGCCGTCGTTCGCGCTGTCTTCGCCGGAGCCGCCGGAGCCGCCGGAGCCGCTGGAGCCGCCGGAGCCGCTGGAGCCGCCGGACCGCAGCGCGAGCAGCGCCAGCCCCGCCGCGCCGCGGGTGAGCGGGTGCCGCGATCCCTCTCGGTAGGCGACGTGCATGTCGGTCCACGACGGCTCGACCACGGCCACGGCCAGCCCCTCGTCGCCTTCGGCGATCGTCAGATGCGCCGTCGCCCCGGCCCGCTCGGCGAGCGTGCGCAGCACCGGGAGCGCCGTCGCGCGCAGCAGGGGCTGTACGGCCTGGGCCAGCCCGAGGACGCCGAAACCGAGGTGGACCCGCCCGTCGGCGTCCCTTCTGGCGAAGCCCTCGGCCTGCAGGGTGGTGAGCAGCCGGTAGACGACCGGACGGCTGAGGCCGAGCTCACCGGCCAGCTCGGTGGGCGTACGCCCGCGGTGGCCCTCCGCGAGCAGCCGCAACAGCCGTAATCCCCGTTCCAGCGTCTGCGCCGACTCGGCCGCCATCATGCTGTCGATTATCGCGCCCCGCCCGGAAACCCCGAACCTGCATCAGGCGTAGCCTACGTCCGACGTAGGCTACGTGGCATGTAGGTTGAGGGGATGGGATTCGTCAACCGCGTGAAGGAACTGGCCGCTCTGGAGAGCTGGTGGGCACGCCCATACCCGCGCCCCGGGCTGATCTGGGGGCGGCGGCGCGTCGGTAAGACCTCGCTGATCCGCCGGTTCGCCGAAGGGCGCAGGCTCGTCTTCTACACCGGCGCAGGCAGCACGCCCGCCTTCGAGCTGGCGCAGTTCTCCCGCGAGGTGGCCGCCGCACTGCCGGGCGGGCTCCGGCAGCTCGACGTCAACCCCTATCGGGACTGGTACGACGCTTTCGAGCATCTCGCGGCCCAGGCCGAGCAGGAGCCCCTGCTTCTGGTCCTCGACGAGTTCCCCGAGCTGACCGCGATGTCTCCGGACCTGCCGGGGATCATGCGTGCGATCCTCGACCGTATTCAGGGACGGACGAAGCTGCGCATCCTGCTCAGCGGGTCGTCGGTCCGGGCGATGTGGGAGATGCAGGAGTATCGTGCGCCGCTCTACGGGCGGTTCGACCTCAACCTGCAACTCCACCCGTTCCGCCCGCACGAGGCGGCGCTGATGCTGCCGAGGCTGTCCCCCGAGGACCGCGCGAGGGTCTACGGGATCGTGGGCGGTGTTCCGCTCTACCTGTCGCTTTGGGACCAGGATGATCCGATCGAGAGCAACCTGCTCCGGCTGGCGATGCGCCCGGGTGCCCCGCTGTACAACGAGGGCCGTCTGATTCTCGCCACGGAGTTGGGCGGCGGACATCAGCCGGCGGCCGTCCTGGACGCGATCGCGGTCGGCCGGACCCGGTTCCACGAGATCGGTGACGCGGTCGGCAGTGATCCCACGCGGACCCTCGATCGGCTTATCGAGCTTCGGCTGGTAGAACGCCTGATCCCGGTGACCGAGGACGAGCGGAGGTCGAGACGGAAGCTCTACCGCATCGCGGACAACTTCCTCGCGTTCTATCTCGGCCCGCTGATGCGGAACCGGTCGAAGATCGAGATCGGCCTCGGTGAAACCATCTTGCCGGTGATCGTAGAGGGGCTCGACGATCACATGGGCGGGATCTACGAGGAGGCCTTCCGGGACCACCTGCGGCGTCGGGCGGCCGAGATCGACCCGCGGGTGGTGGCCATCGGCCCCTGGTGGGAGGCCGATGGCCAGAACCAGATCGACGCCGTCGTGCTCAGCGGGCGTGGCCGTGAACCCGTGCTGGTCGGAGAGTCGAAATGGGCCAGGACGGTGCAGGCTCGCCGGGTCTTGCCGAAGCTGATGGCCAAGGCGGCCGGGCTCGTCCCCGATCCCGGGCGCCTGCGGTACGCGATCTGCGGGCGAACCGAGGTGCGGGAGGCCGAACCCGGGATCCTCACGGTCACCGCCGCCGACATCTTCAGCCCGGACTGACGGTCCGGGCCTCCGATGTCAGCGGCCGCGCAGCCAGGCGTCGAACTCGCCGAGGTCGATCAGCCCGTCGCCGTCGGAGTCGACCTTGGCGATCGCCCCGTGCGCCCCACTGATGGTGAGGGGATCACCGAGCACCGCCATGAGGCGGACCAACTCGTCGGCGGAGATCCGCCCGTCCTTGTCTGCGTCGATGAGTTCGAAAGTGGCGGCGTACTCGCTCATGCCGTCC
>BCRI01000083.1 GCA_001552515.1 Sphaerimonospora mesophila NBRC 14179 = JCM 3151 | reverse complement strand
AAGGCGCGTTGAGGGTCGCTGCACAGCCGGTTCGCACAGGTCTGCTCTCCGTGCCGCAGGACCTGGTGGCATATCGGGCAGTTCGGCTCGTCGGGTGCCTGGAATCTCTCGCATGCGCATTCGTGGCAGATGCGGAAGTGCCCGCCCCGGAGGTAGGGACAGGGGCCGCAGCGGCCGAAACCGGTGGGGGGCGGGCCGTCGCCGTAGGCCGGCCGTGCCGGTTCGGTCACCATAGTCCTCCGGGCGCCGGCTCCTCCAGCTTCAGATCTTCGAACTCCAGGGCCAGTTGAGCGCGGGATGCGTTGACGGCTTGGATCCGGTCGGGGCTGGACAGGCTCTTCACGACGTCTTCCACGTCATCGACCATGACGGCCCCGCGAGTTCTGACGTACTGCTCCGCCCATGGTTGGGCCTGGGTGAGGCTGCGCAGCAGGAACACCTTCTTGCCATGCTCCAGGGCTAGCCGCGCCTGCATCTTGGCCCCGCTGGTGCTCGAGGCCTCGATGACGACCGTGCCTTGGGCAATCCCCGACATGGTGACATTGCGTCGAGGGAAGGTGTAGGTCGCGCCGTTGGCCTCGGGCCAGAACTGGGAGACGACGGCCCCGCTTTCGGCGATCCGGTCGGCCAGGCCGCGGTTTTCGGCGGGATAGCAGCGCAGGATGCCTGTTCCCACGACGGCGATGGTGCGCCCGCCGGCATCGAGCGCCGCTGTGTGGGCTGCGGTGTCTATGCCTCGAGCGAGGCCTGACACGACGGTGACCTGGCGTTCGGTGAGCAGGCAGGACATTCGCCGTGCTCGGCGTAGGCCGTCCTCGCTCGCCTGGCGCGTACCGACGACGGCCACACTGCGCAGGTCGCCGTCTCGCAGTCGGCCGCGGACGAACAGGAACGGTGGCAGATTGAAGATCAGGCGCAGGGTGGCGGGATACTCGCGGTCGAGGACGGTGACGAGGTGGGCGCCGCCGTCTGCGGCGCGATCGGCCTGTTCCATGGCGGACTGCATATAGCGATCGAGATCTGAGGCGTTCTCCCTGATCAGCGCCCGCGCCTTGGTCGCATCGGGGGAGGATTCGATGATGTCCCCCGACCAGAGCCGTGCGAGGCCGTCCGGGCGCTGAGCCTCGCGAGCGATGAGGTACCAGCTGAGGCCTTTGACCATGCAGACGGCGAGCAGGCGTGCCTGCTCTTCGGTGATCCGCATCCTACTCTCCCAAACAAATGTTCGAATGCGTGTCTAATGGTACCGGTTCTCGCTAATGTCGCCCGAAGATATGTCCATGTTGCCAGGTAGTGCCAGGTGTCTGACCACCGCATCACGTTTGCCCTGCTGGGTGAAGGTGAGTGCAAGCATGCGCGGGGTCTGTGTTACTCGTGGCACCAGTTTGACATAGCGCACAGTGCTCATCTGGACGTCATCCGTAATGAGGGTCCACTCGTCTCCGCGCCGACGAGCGACAGTTGACTCGAATCCGGTCCTGCCCGATCTCACCGCGAAGGCTGACGATCACCAGCCGGCTGAGACCCCATGGCCCGCGTAGCGTCGCCACGAAGGGTGATGAGGATGCCGGATCGCAGTGACCATAGACCGCTACGCGCGGGCGCTCCCGGACATCGCGCTCAGAGGGAGATGACGACCTTGCCGCGGGCGTGGCCCTCCTCCAGGTAGCCGATCGCCTGGGGGATCTCCTCGAAGGGGTAGCGGCGGTCGATGATCGGGATCACTCGTCCGTTGTTCAGGAATGCGCTCAGCGTCTGCAGGTTCTGTTTGGGGTTGGTGCACTTGAGTGCGTCGGCCACCGATATCCGCTGGCCGGCGAAGCGGGATGTCGCCATGGCGGAGAGCACATGGCCCATGGGCTGTATCCAGCGACCGGGCAGGCCGCCGACCACCACATAGGTCCCCTTGGAGTGCAGGGTGCGGCGGGAGACGGAGACCGGCCGGCTGCCGGCGATGTCCAGGAACAGGTCGTAGCGCCGGGCCTCGCGGCTGAAGTCCTGGGTGGTGTAGTCGATGACACTGGTCGCGCCAAGGGAGCGGACCAGGTCCACGTTCCGGGCGCTGCAGACACCGGTGACCTCGGTGCCGAGGGCGCGGGCGAGCTGCACGGCGAACGTGCCCACCCCGCCGGACGCACCGTTGATGAGAACGCGCTGGCCGGGCAGGATATGGCCCTCGTCGCGCAGGGCGAGGAGGGCGGTGTTGGCGGCCATGGGAACCGCGGCGGCCTCCTCGTGTGAGAGGTTCTCCGGCTTGGGGGCGAGGTCTGACTCGCGGACGCGGACATATTCGGCGAAGCCGCCACCGCTGACGACGGCGAAGACGTCGTCGCCGGGGCGGAACTCCGTGACGTTCCTGCCGACGGCTTCGACCCGGCCGGAGATGTCGGCGCCCAGGATGGTGATCTTCGGACGGCGGAGTGCGAGGCCGCCGGGCATCAGACGGGCCAGGTACGGCTCGCCGCGCATGTTGTGCCAGTCGTACGGATTGACGGAGGTGGCACGCACCCGGACCAGGACCTCGTCGTCGCGAGGAACCGGGACGGGGATTTCGGTGAGCGTGAGGACATCGGGTGGCCCGTACGAGCGTGAGACGAACGCCTTCATCGCCATCTCCTTATGCGAATGAATGCGAGTGCGGAGGCAGCCGAAAGGCTAAGCAACGCGGCCAGGCCACCGAATCAGCCGAAAGTACGCCTGATCGCTGGATGATCGGCTGATTTGAATCGAGCCGTTCGCGCGATGAGCGGACATGGGCGAAGAAGTCACGATCCCTTTATGACGGAAAGCAGTGTGCGGGGCGTCGAGCCCCGGAAGGTACGGCCCGGCGGACGGGCCGCCGAAGTCCCCGGATGGACGGGGCCCATCGGCCTGATCATGCTCAGCGCGATTCCGGTGGTCGCCGGTGCGCTCCGTGTGGGGGAATTGGCAGGTGGCGCGGTGGTCACCCCCGCCAACGCGCGATTCTTCGCGACACCGCTACCCGTGGTGTCGCACATCATCGGAGCGTCGCTCTACGGCATTGTGGGTGCCTTCCAGTTCGCGAGGAGATTCCGTACTCGAAGGCCGGGATGGCACCGCATGGCGGGACGGATTCTCGTTGTATGCGGACTCGTCGCCGCGCTCTCCGGCCTGTGGATGACCGTGTTCTATCCTCGCCCGGAAGGCGACGGCGATCTCCTCGCGGTGTTCCGGCTCGTGTTCGGCACGGCGATGGCGGTCTCGCTCGTGCTCGGCTTCGCCGCCATCCGGCGGAGAGATTTCCGCCGCCACCGCGCCTGGATGATCCGCGCCTACGCGATCGGTGTGGCCGCGGGGACCCAGGCGTTCACCCAGCTCCCCTGGATGCTCCTCGTCGGCCCCCCAGGCGAGATCCCCAGGGCCCTGCTCGTGGCCGCCGGATGGGTCATCAACCTCGCCGTGGCCGAGTGGATCATCCGCAGGCCCTAGTGTCTGACCCGACGGGTCTCGTACGCCCACATGGCGATCTCCACCCGGTTCCGGGCGCCGAGCTTGGCCATCAGGCTGGCGACATGGGTCTTGACGGTGCTGAGTGAAATGTGAAGTTCGTCGGCGATCTCGCTGTTGGTACGGCCCCGGGCCACCGTGACGAGAATCTGCTCCTCACGGTAGGTGAGCGCCTCGATGGGACGGACCGGCGGCGCGGCGGGTCCGGCGTGCGCGAAGGCGGTGAGCAGGCGTGCGGTGACGCTCGGAGCGATGAGGGCGTCACCGGCCGCCGCGGCGTGAACGGCCTGGGAGAGCAGCTCGGCGCCGGCGTTCTTCAGCAGGAACCCCCGGGCCCCGGCGCGCAGCGCCGCGTAGACGTACTCGTCGAGGTCGAAGGTGGTGATGACCACGACGGCGAGTGGGTCGTCGACGGTGGGCCCGGCGAGCATCCGGGTGGCCTCGATGCCGTTGACCACGGGCATCCGGATATCGAAAAGGCACACATCGGGCCGAAGCCGCCGGGCGAGTTCGACCGCTCGCCGTCCGTCGGGGGCCTCGCCGACCACCTCGATCCCCGGTTGCGCGTTGAGGATCATCACGAGTCCGGTACGGACGATCTCCTGGTCGTCGGCGACCAGCACCCGGATGTTCATCCGGCCACTCCGGTACGCGGCAGCACGGCGGTGACACTCCATCCCCGGTCGGGATTGGGGCCCGCCGCACAGGTCCCACCGAGGAGATCGGCCCGTTCGATCATGCCGGTGATCCCGAACCCGGGTGCCCCCGCGGGGCGAACGGGATCACCGTCATCGCTCACGTACAGACGGACCGACGTGTCGTCGGCGGTGATCCGAACCAGGACGCGGGTGGCGTGCCGCGCGTGGCGACGGGCGTTGGTGACCGACTCCTGGGCGAGGCGGTAGATCGCGGCCTCGATGGAGGGGGTGAGACCGGCGGTGTCGCCCTCGATCTCCACCTGGACGGACGGGCCCGACTGTCCCGGGCTTTCGAGCTGGGAGAGATCGGCGATGCTCCGCCCGTGCGCCGGGTCGGCGGGCGCGTTCCGGCGCAGGATGTGGACCATGGCGCGCATCTCGGCGAGCGCCTGGGCCGCCTCGGCCTCGATCACCCGCAACGCCTCGGTGGCGGCGTCCGGCCGCGCCGCCGCAGTCGCCAACCCCGCCTGCGCCCGGATCGCCATCGCCGAGACGTGATGGGCGACGGTGTCATGTAGATCTCGGGCCAGTTGCTCGCGTTCGAGCAGTTTGACCTGATCAAGCTCCCGCGTTCGGGCCCTCGCCCGGTATCGGAACGCCGTTCCCAGGGCGATCACCGAGAACACGACGGCGAAGGCGGCGGCGGTGTCGGCGGGACCGGGATAGTCCACGACCACGGAGAACGTGGCTTTGACGAGAATCACCGCCAACCCGATGATCGCCTCTCGCCCGGAACCCCACCGGAACAGCGCATAGGGCAGGAGAAGCAGATAAATCATGGTGTTGGTCTCGGGGGAGTCGCCACCCGTCAGCACCTGGGCCACACCCGACGCGCCGAACGCGATCACGACCATCAGCAGCGGCCGGGTACGGCGCCACAGCAGGGTGGGCACCAGCCCGACCGCGAGGCTCACCGAAATGACCCGTGAGGGCATGTCCGGCCGCACCACTCCTTCGAGCAGCGCGACCGGCAGCAACACCCCCACGGCCACCCAGTCTCGCCACACCCGTCGCGGTGCGTTGGGGGAACGGGGCTCGTACCACACGGAGCGAATAAGGCCGTGCACGAAGTCATGGTACGAGAGCCCCCACCACCCGCAATCAGCCCGAAGTACGAGACATTTCGCTCACCGGATCGGTAGTGGTCGCGAATGACGTCTCAGAGGTGGATTGATCAGTTTGTTGGAAGTTCGGGATGCCCAGGTGGCTGTTCAAGCAAAAGTCCCGGGGGATTCAGAACGGGGGCCGAGGACGGCACGGCCCCGGCCCTCGTCGGTCATTCGTCAGGTGGTGCTGCCGGTCACCGTGGTGCCGGACTTGGTGATGAAGTAGGTGATCTGCGCCCCACTCCGGAAGTGGAAGGTGAGGGTGACGCGCCCGTCGTTCACCTCGGCGAAGAACTCGGGTTTCACTGGGGACTGAGGCGCGTCGGATTCATCACGTCGTCTCATGAGCCGGGATCGGAATCGTCCGCTGCCACACCCGAGAACTTCGGTGACCACCGCCGTACCGCTGGAAGGACGATCCGAGCACCGGAAGGTGCTCGGCGGCCTCTGATCAACGGGTGCCACCGAGCGGCGGGGATGTCACCGAGTGGGCGCCGGCCCGCCGGGAACGGTGGGCGGTAAAGATCAGCGAGCCGGTGACGCGGTGTTCCCGGACGGGGCGTCGTACCGCCAGTGACCGACGAGGTCGGCGTACAACGCCGATCGGGTCAGCAGTTGCGTGTGCGTGCCGGTGAGCGCGGTGGCGCCGTCCATCAGCAGGACACGCTGCGCCCTGATGGCGGAGCTGATGCGGTGGGCGATCACGATGAGCGTGCCCGCACGGGCGGCGAACGCCGTCTCGGCGCGGAGTTCCGCGGCCGGATCGAGATGGCAGGTGGCCTCATCCAGGATGACGACACGCGCGGGCGAGGCATAGACGCGGGCCAGGGCGATGAGTTGCCGTTCTCCGGCCGAAAGCGTGGAGGGCTCCTCGATCGTGGCGTCGAGTCCGCCGAGCCGTTCGACGAGGTCGCGGGCGCCTACGGCGTCCGCCGCCTCCTGCAGCCGGCTTTCCGGGGCGTGAGTGCCCGCGGGGTGGAGGTAGGCGAGGTTCTCGCCCACCGTTCCGGCGAAGACGTACGCCTCCTGCGGCACCAGCGCCATCACCGACCGCAGATGATGTTCCGGCGTCGCTTCGAGCGGGAGACCGCCGAGCCGTACCCGCCCCGAGCCGGGACGTCGCAGCCCGGTCAGGAGCATGGCCAGGGTTGATTTGCCGATGCCGCTCGGGCCGATCACGGCCAGATGCTCCCCTTCGGGGATCACGAGGTCGAGTTCGTGTACGACCGGTGTGGCCTGCGGTGCGTAGGCGAAGCTCAGCCGCTGTGTCTCCAGTTGGTGACCGACCGCGGCGGTTTCCGGCGAGGTGGCGGAGGCGCCGCCCGGCAGGGAAGCGGGAGCGACGGCGGTCGACCCGGACGCGGTCGTGGACGGAGGGGTGATGGTCTCGGCGAGCCTGCCCAGGGTGATGACGAGGGTGACGCCCCAGGTGCCGACGGTGCCGACGAGCGTACGCAGGGCCGGGCCAAGGCCGGTGGCCGTGTAGGTCACCGCTCCGATGACCTCTCCGGCACTCAGGTGACCGTTCTGGATCAGCGGCCGGGCGAAGATCAGCAGGCCGAGCAGCGGCAGGTGCGTGCCGATCGTGATGACGAGCCGCCGCCCCTCGCCGGCCCAGGCCAGGGCGCGGGTGGCCGCCGCCTGCGCGGTGACGGCGGTGTGCACGGTGGCGTACGCCTGCTCGCGCGCTCCACAGGCGGCGATGTCCCGCAGGCCGGCCACTATCGGGGTGGCCTGAACGGTGAGCGTCTCGTTGGCGAGGATGAGCGCGCGCTGACGCGCCAGGAGCACGCGCAGCAGCCTGACGAACACGACCAGCGCGATGAACACGGGTCCGGCGACGATGGCGGCGGCCAACGGGGACAACAGCAGGAGCCCCGCCAGCGCGGCTATCAGGGATATGCCCAGCTCACGGGCGCTGCGCAGGAGTGCGGACACCAGGTTTCGCAGTGTCTCCACCTGGTCGGTGAGGCGGGTGACGGCGGCGGTGTCCGGCGGGTCCGCACCGCCGGCGGCGCGGGTCACGGTGGCGGTGACGACGGCGCGGACGAGGTCGTCGCGCAGGGATTCGGCCACCGTGGCCAGATGGGGGAACATCATTCGCGTGGCCACGGCCTCGACGAACATCGCGACGACGAGGACACCGAGCCAGGCCAGGCCCACTCCTGGACGTCCCGTCAGGAAGCCTCGGTCGGTGGCGGCGGCGAGGATGAGTCCGGACGACAACGTCGGAAGCGCCTCGACGAGAGACCAGCCCGCCGCTGCGACAAGAGCGCGCCGACGGGGGCGCAGCAACGCCAGGAGCAGACGGAGCCCGCCAGGAGCGGAGGGGCCGTCGTCCATCGAGGTCTCGGCGAGACCGGCCGGGGTTGGTACGGCACCGTATCCGCTCTTCGGAGACGTCAGGGACGGGCCGGGCACGGTTCCTCCTGGGTCGAGTCGCCGGGAGGCTGGGCCGTGCCGGGGTCGCCACCGGTCGGTTCGGCGCAGAACAGCGAGCGATATGCCGGGTCCCGCCAGAGCTCCTCATGGGTGCCGCGGGCTCGTATCCGCCCGCCGTCGAGCCAGATCACCAGATCGGCGCGGGCGGCGGTCGCGGCGCGGTGGGCGATGAGCAGCCGGGTGCGCCCGCGCATCCTCTCCACCAATGTGTGGGTCACCTGGGCCTCTGTGGCCGTGTCGAGGCTGGAGGTGGCGTCGTCGAGAACGGTCAGGCGGGCATGCCGGACCAGCGCGCGGGCCAGGCCCAGCCGCTGGAACTCACCCCCGGACAGCGGAGCGCCGTCAGCCGGGGTGTCATAGCCCTGCGGAAGGCGGCGGACGACGGCATCGATGTGTGCGCCGCGCGCCGCCTCAAGGACGTCGCCCGTCTCAGGGACGTCGCCCGTCTCAGGGACGTCGCCCGCCGCACGGATGTCGCGGACGTCGTCCGCGCCGGGGCCCGTCGAGGGAACACCGTAGGCGATGGCCGACGCGATGGTGCCGCCCAGGAGCGCAGGGCGTTCGAAGGCATAGGCGACGGCGCTTCGCAGCGAGCCGGGGTCGATGTCCGGCAGAGGGTGGCCGTCGAGCAGCACCTGACCGCGGTCGGGGTCGGTCAACCGTCCGGCCAGCAGGGCCAGTGTGCTCTTGCCGACGCCGGAACGACCCACCACGGCGACCAGCGCACCGGGAGGGATGTCCAGGTCGACGTCGTCGAGGAGTGGAGCGCCCTCCCTCATGACGGTGACCCTCCGGAACGAGAGCGCGCCGGGGCCGTCGGGCAGCGGGCGGCCGCCGGGGGCCTGGGCCGGGACCGCCAGCACGTCGCTGATCCGCCGGGCCGCCGAGCGGGCGTAGGCGACGTTCATCAGCGCGTCGAGCTGTTCGACGAAGCCCAGTCCCAGTGCGGCGTACCCGGCGGCGGCCAGCAGTTGACCCGGCTCCAGGCGGCCGTCGGCGACGCCGAGTCCGGTCACGCCCAGCACGGCGACCTCGATGAGCGGCAGCAGCAGTGTGATCCGCCACACGCCGCGAGCCTGGGCCCGCCACAGGCCATGTCCGGCGTGGGACATGTCCGTCAGCGGGCCGAGGACCCGGGTGATCTCACGATCGGCGCTGCCCGAGGCCCGCACCGTGCGGATGCCCGCGAGCGCATCGGTCAGGCGCGCGGCCAGGCGGCCCTGCGCGTTCTGGTAGTCGTCGTACAGGCCCGACACCTGTGTGACGAACATGCGCATGACGACGATCGCGGCTGGTACGCCGATCAGGAAGGCCGCTCCCACCCGCCAGTCGATCATGAACAGCGCGACGACGCCACCGATGGAAGTGAGGGTTCCCACCGCCATGTCCACCAGGGTCACCGGTGTACGACCGGTGACAGAGGCGTTGCTCACCAGGCGGTTGATCAGCTCCCCGGTCGGCGTCCGGCGGGCTTCCCTGACATCGAGGGCGAGCAGGTGAGTGATGAACCGCAGGCGGAGCGCCGCCGTGGCGGACGCGGTGGAGGCCGCGCCGGCGACACCTCCGACGATCTCGGCGCCGGTGGCGACGGCCAGGACGAGGGCCAGACGTACCGCGGCGTTCTGCGTTTCCCGGCCGGTGAAGACCGCGTCGACCGCGGCGGCCAGCACGGCGGGCAGGGCGAGCGCGGCGGCGGCCGAAGCGACGGCCGCGGCTGCGGCCACCGTCAGCCGCGGCCACGTGCCACGTGCCAGGGAAGCGAGTAGCCGATCACCATGCTTGTGCGTCACCCGCTCTTGCGGCAGGCCCGACACGGGATCGGACATCGTTTCTCTCCTGGGAAGGTGGACGTGGAACGCGGCGCCGCTCCGATGGCCCCGGGCCCTCCCGCCGGTGAGGAAAGGGCACACAGGGAGTCGGCCGGGCCCGCCCGGCGAGCCCGAACCAGCGGCGTGCCGACTGCGGTGAGGCCCGGACGAGCACATCAGGACCTCACCGCAGGGGCTACCGGGCGCTTGACCGATCACTCATCGGCAAGCGCCGGCCGCCGTCTAGCCGCTGATCGTGTTCCCGCAGGTGGCCCAGCGCTTGCAGGAGATCATGCAGGTCTCCGAGCAGATCTGCAGCTGGGACTCCTCGGTGGCGGGGAGCATGTCCAGGGCGTTGAGGTCGAGTTCCATCGCGGTCCTTTCTTCTTGTCCATCACGGTCTCGGCCGTTCGCCCCTGTGGCGGCGGCCTGTGTTCCGGTCCTCCTGACCACTCCCGTCGCTCGAGCCGGCGGGCAGGGTAGGGGGCCGGGTCCGGGGTCCCGTACGTAGCGGGCGGACGCGGACGGCATGTGCGGCATGCCGAACTTCCACGGCGCTAGCGGGAAGGGGGTGGTGGGGTGTGGAGGAAGTCGACGACGCGGTCGAGGACGATGTGCCCGTCGCCTTCCACTAACGGGTCGTGACCGACGCCGGCGACTTCCAGGTAGGTCAGGTCTCCGCCTTCGCGGTCTCCGATTTCACGCAGCCGCTCGTACAGCCGCCGGGAGTGGGTGACCGGGATGATCGGGTCCCGTTCTCCATGGACGATGAGGAGCGGCGACCGCACGCGATCGGCCAGCCGGATCATGTCGCGCGGGCCGAGGTCGTCGTCGATCACTTCACGGCCGCCGAGCCGGTCGAGCATGGTACGCACCGTGGGCGGCCCGTCCTCGTACAGTTCCCGTCCGGACAGGAACGGCGCGACGACGGCGGCACGGGCCCACAGGTCCGGCTGTGCGGCGGCGGCCAGCAGCGCCAGGTAGGCGCCGTAGCTCACGCCGTACAGCATCGGCCGCTCACGGCCGGGACCACGTGCGGCGGCCAGGGCGCGGCCCAGGTGGACGACATCGGCCAGATCGGGGCCGCCCCACGCGCCACGGATGGCGTCGCGATGGGCCGGACCGTATCCGGTGCTGCCGCGCTGGTTGGGCGCGACCACGGCGATGCCCGCTTCGGCCAGTCGCTGGAACAGCGGGTCGAAGCCGAGCTGCCAGGAGGACTCGGGGCCGCCGTGCAGCGCGAGCACGATCTGGCCGCTGGTGGCCGGGTCGCCGTACACGATCGCCTCGATGCTTCCAGCCGGCCCGTCGTAGCTTCGGGGGCGCGCCGCCGCCCACCGGGTCCGGCCCGGTACCCGGGTCGGCCGGCCGCGCGGCGGGGACGAGTCGTGCACCGTCACCACGCCCGGGGGGCGATCCGGTGTGCTGAGGACCAGGTGCAGGCCGCTGTCGGTCCAGCGCGCTGACGGGTGCAACGTCCCAGGGGGGAGGTCGATCTCGTCGGTGGCGTCGTCGGTCAGGTCATGCAGCAACAGGTGGGAGCGCACGCCGCGGGTGACCGCCAGGGCCAGGCGCCGTCCGGTGGGATCCAGAGCCAGCGGCGTCACGCTACCGTCGATCGCGTTCAGCCGCTCGGGGAAGACGCTGGGGTCCTCGCTGTCACGGTGGCGGACGCCGAGCCGGTAGGCGCCCTCGTGCCTCACAGCGGTGACCAGCACTCCGGTGCGGGGCGCAGCCAGCAGCAGATGCTCATCGCTCGCCGGCCCGGCCGGGGGAGCCAGGGTGCCGCGGACCAGATCCAGGATCACGGTGGCCGTCCCGGCCTGGTCGGAGGTCACGGCCAGGCGATCGCCCGTCTCGTCCAGCCAGACCCCGCCGCGGAGCAGACCCGGCAGCCCGGCGATCCACTGGGGCGCTTCGGCCCGGCCGGACAGGCGCAACAGCGTGGTGTCCCGATCGGCGCTGGTCACGAAGGCCATCGCCGCCGTTCCCGGGGCCGGGCCGGGGAGGAGACGCACGCCGCGGTCGCGCACGGTGGCCAGCGGGTATTCCTCGGCGGCTCCGGCACCACCCTCCGCGTCCCGGGCGGGGACGGCCAGCAGCAGGTGGTTCGTGCCGTCGGCGCCCGGGCGGCACAGCAGCACATGGCCGTCGTCGGTGGCCACCGGTACGGCCGAGAAGGCTCCGCCGTCATGGATGCGCAGCACCCTGGACCTGGGAACCTCCCCGGTGAGGTCCCACACCTCCGGAACCAGGTGGCGGCGACCGTGGCCGGCCAGGCAGGTGGCGTACCGCCCGCGCCCGGAGAAACGGAAGTTGATCCGCCGGACATCGGCACGGGGTGCTCGCGCCGCCGGGGTGACGAGGGTGCTCATCGCGCCGCCCCCGTGGGTGCTCCGGGCATTGAGCCTCCATCGGGCGGGTCGGCCATCCAGGGGCGCGGCCCACCGTGGCGCAACCGGTGCAGAAAGGCCAGCACACCGGCCAGCCCGGTGTTCCAGCCCAGGCTGATCTCGAAGCCGCTCTCGTCTGGGACCAGCAGCGATCCGTCGCGGACGACGGCGCGCGCCCACAGGCAGGCGGCCAGTTCCTCGGCCTGCCGGCGATAGGCCGGCTCGTCCAGCAGCTCGGCCATGTCCAGAAGGAACTGGCCGTCACCGGCCAGTCCATGGCAGGCCGACGAGCCCGCCCTCAGGCGGTTGGCGTGCACGGCCGCCGCGGCCGCCGCGGCGGCGTCGCGGTACCGCGGATCGCCGGTGGCCGCGTACAGGCGGACCAGGAACGTGCCCACGCCGGAGGAACCGCTGCACCAGTGCGCCATCCCGACCTTGCCCCCCGGGCCCTCCACCCACCAGGCGGCGTCGCCCCGGTGGTCGGCCACGGCGAGCAGGGTCTCCCCGGCCTCCTCGGCCGTCCGCAGGCAGTCCTCTCGCTCCAGAACGATGCCCGCCGCCAGCAGGTAGGCGCCGATCCCGGCGACTCCGTGCGCGAAGCCGTAGTGCACCACGCCCGCCAGCTTGGAGTCGAAGTCCTTGGGGATGGGCCACAGCACCGATGTGGAAGTGCGCTGGGCGGCCCGCAACAGCGCCTCGGCGCACCCGTCCGCCCGGTCGGCGAACCGGGCATCGCCGGTGGCCTGCCAGAAACGCAGCAGGGCCAGTCCCGCGCCGGCCAGGCCGTGGCACACATCGGGATTGGGCCAGCTCGTCGGCAGGCCCAGGGCCAGGTCGGCACCCGCCGTACGCAGGCCCTCGTCATCCAGGGCACGACCGGCCTCGTACAGGCCGCAGGCGATGCCCGCCCGCCCGAAGTACAGCCCCGGTGAGGGCCGGTGCTCCCCGGCCAGGCGGCGCACCGTCCAGTCCGCCGCACCCCGCAGGCCCGCCACGAGATCGGCGTGCAGCGCGGTGGGCAGGTGCGCCACGCCGGCCGAGCCCGGATCGACGACCGAGGCGAGCATGCTCAGCACTCCGGCCGAGCCGTACTGCACGGCACACGGGTCGGCGGTGGAGCCGAACCCCTTCACCGGCCACAGGGAACCTCGCGGCGAAGGGTCGGCCGACACGGCCGGCGACATCGACGTGAGGATGTAGGCGAGCCCGTCACGCAGCAGCAGGTCCTGCTCGGCCGTGCCCAGGCGGTGGCCGCCGTCGGTGACGGGTGCCGGTCCGGGACCGGCGGCCGGCTCGTCCAGGAACGCCCGCACCCGCCGCAGATTCCAGCGCCGCGCGGGATCCTCCCGCATCAGGCCGAGAATCATGGGGGTCAGGGCGGTGGCCGTCGCGTCGCCCGCGGTCGCCACGCTCACCAGTGTGTTCACTCGCGAGTCCCATGACCGCGCCCCGGCGGGCAGGTCGCCTCCCATCATCGGGTCACAGCCCGTGGCCATGAAGAGCACCGTCGCTCCCAGGGCGAACAGGTCGGCTTCCACACCGAGGGCAGGCCCGTATTCGGCGGCGGCCACCTGCTCGGGCGGGGCGTACCCTGGGGTGAAGATCCGCGACGTGTGGGTGCCGGGCACCGCGGCCATCTCCAGATCGATCAGGAGACACTCGTCGTCTGGGGTGACCATGACGTTGTTCGGCGTCAGGTCACGCAGTGCGTACCCCTGCGCGTGCACCACGGCGACCAGGGCCGCCAGCCGCCGTGCCAGGCCCACCACGACCCCGTGCCGGTCCGCGGCCGGACAGGAGGAGCGCCGTTCGACGGCCCAGCGGGTGAGGGTGATCCCGGGCAGGCGCTCCTGCGCCAGGAACAGGTTGCCGTCCTTCTCGAACAGTGCGACCTTGCGCGCGGTGACGCCCAGCGGCCCGAACAGCTCCAGCATGCGCGCCTCATGGCGCAGTTGGTCCCGCTCGTCTGACCCGTCGAGTGCGGAACCGGAGTGCGGCCGGGCGCGCTTGAGCACCACTTCGCCGCCCGCCACCCGGTCCTCGGCCACGAAGACCCCGCCCTTGGCGCCGTGCCGGATGGCTTCGCGAACCACGAAGCGATCGGCCAGCAACACCGCCTGCGGTGGTGTGGTCCGGGCCGGCGCCTGACCGGACTCGAACGGACACACCGCCCATGCGGGCGGGGAATACCACGCGTTGCGCTCATCGGTCACCCGGGCACCGTCGGGCGCGGTCAGCCGCCACTCGTAGGAGCCGTCGTTGTTCAACTCACCCGGAGCGGAGAACACCCCGAACCGGTAGTGCACCAGGCTCCCGGGTCGGTACACGCGATCGGACAGGATCGGCGGACCCGGCAGTCCCAGGGTGGCCTGATGGAGTTCCTCGGCGATGGACACCGCGGTCTCGTCGTCAGGCGGGTAGACCGTGATGAACTTGCCCACCGATCCACGGTCCTGCTCGCGTGAGATCAGCTTGCACAGCTCTTCGAGTGTGGCGGCGAACTTGAACGGGCACTCCCGCCGGCCCAGCACCTCCGTCACCCGTGCCAGGACCACCGGGGCCGACAGCGGCGTCGCCGACACATGGAGCTTCCAGCCCTGGGCGCGCTCCTTCGAATCCGCCGGCTGCACGTACGTCCACGGCGTGCTGGAGTGGATCTCCCAGCCGGCGACGACCCATCCGTCGCCGGAGTCCGTCGCACGGGCCGCCAGACCCGTCACACGTTCCAGAGCCGCCCTGGCGACGTCTTCCAGCAGATCACCATCCCTACCGGAACGGTCGCCCTCGTCCGCGCTCCGCACGCCCACGCCCCCGCACCCCCATCACTTCCCCGACATATCCCAGGCGACGTCCGATGACGTCTGCCGGGATCACACCGTCAGGGCAAGAGTCCATAGGCATCCTTGTGATCTACTTGCAAGCAGCAAGTAGCCGTGTTGCACCTGTCGATGCACGCGTCATCGCTGGTCATGACGGGATCGACCCACTCGGGTTCGATGGAACGGGACCGCGAGATGCGTCGGCTCCAAGCGGACTGCCAGAAGAATCCAAGAAAGCGGAAGGGCCGCCCGCCGCTTCGATCGGCATCTCGAACCCCGCGTGCCGCCGGGGGAAGCCGTACGACGGGTGCCCCTCCGGTGGCCGCTTTCGCGCTCCGCGCCGTAGGGGCGTCCTCGTCGGCAACGTCCCGGCCGTCGTGTGGAGGTCTCCTACGGTCGATGACGACCCGGCCGTGGGCGCGTCTCCGCTCAATCGAGGAGCGCCGATCGGTCCTCGGGAGGACGACGCGCGGCGACGCCGACACCTACCTTCCCAACCCGACCGCCCTGTTCATGCGGTCCATACGGAAGGGAAAGACCAATGTCGGTGCTCGCAGATCCACGCACCTTTCGCAGATCGGCAGCCGGGTTCTGCCTGATCATCGCGCCGCTCGTCTATGTGGCGGGCATCGTCGTCGACCCGGCGCTCAGACAGGGACGGGGCGACGACACCGTCGGTGTCTACGGCCAGTATCCGGAGCAGGTCTCGGTCAGCGCCTCGATGCTCCACTGGAGCTGGGTGTTGCTGCTCCCCGGCATCATCGGCATGATCCACCTGATCCGGCAGCGTGGCGTCGTCTTCGGGCACATCGCCGGAGGGCTCGCGTTCCTCGGCATCGTGAACTTCTCCGGGTTGATGCTCGGCGACTTCTTCTACTCCCGACTCGAGCGTGCCCTCCCCGCCGCGGAGGGTGCCATGCTCGCGGACCAGGCGTTCGCCGACCCCGGCGCTCGATTCGCCTTCCAGATCCCGGGTTTCATCGGGCTGGTCGGCCTGTTCCTGCTCGGCCTGGCCCTGGCCTACGCCCGGCGGGGGCCGTGGTGGGCTCCCTTCGCGATGCTGGCCGGCATCCTGACCGGGCCGATCTTCCCGTACGGCACGATCGCGGGCGGGGCGCTCTATCTCGCCGGCGCCGGGGTGATCGGGCTCCGGATGTTGCGTATGAGCGACGACGAGTGGTCCGGGGAGCCGGTTCAGCCGGCCTTTACCGGGTCGCCGAGCGGGAACCTCGCGAACACCCGGTAACCCCCGCCCGCGATGGGACCGGCGGACAGTTCGCCACCGTGCATCTCGGTCCGCTCCCGCATCCCGATCAGGCCGTGTCCGCCCTCAGACGTGCGGCGGGCCGCGCCGTCGTCCGGTCCCGCTCCGTCGTTGATCACCACGATGCTCAGCTCGGCGGGGCCGTACGCGATGGTGATGTCGACCCCGGAGGCACGCGCATGTTTCAGCACGTTCGTCAAGGCCTCCTGGATCAGGCGGTAGGCGGACAGGTCGAGCCCGGAGGACAGGGGCATCGGGGTGCCGATGACCCGCAGCTCGATCTGCGGCCCCGCCTCCCGGACCTGCCCGATCAGCTCGTCCAGACGGTCCAGGCCGGGCTGAGGAGTGGGAAGGCCACCGTCGCCCAAGGACCGCAACATCCCCAGCATGAGCCGCAGCTCGCCGACGGTCTCCCGGCCGGCCTGTTCGACGCCGAGCAGCAAGGCGCGTTCGCGTTCCCGTTCGGGGCCGTCGCCGAGCATCCTGCGCACCCCGCCCACGTGCAGGGTCATCAGGCTCACGTTGTGGGAGACGATGTCGTGCAGTTCGCGGGCGATCCGCGCGCGCTCCTCGGCCACCGCCCAGCGGGCCCGCTCCTCACGTTCCATCTCCAGGCGGGTGCTGTACTGGGCCAGCCGTGCCGTCCGGTCCATCTGCCGGCGCAGCAGGATGCCGCTGATGTACGCCACCCCCACGAAGATGGCGGTGATCAGGACTTCGGGGATGTCGATGTGGTGCAGCGTCTGCAGGTTGCCGTACGCGATCAGCAGGCAGCCCAGCCCGGCGATCCCGCGGCGGCTGCGCAACTCGGCCGCGCTCCCCACACTGTGCAGCAGGATCAGGGTCGAGTAGAGATGCCACGCGGCGTAGTACTCCCCGTCCGTCATCCTCTGTACGGCGAAGCCGAGCGCGGTCAGCGTCAGCAGAGCGGTCATCGGAAACCTGCGCCGGAAGAGCAGCAGCGTCCCGGAGAGGATCGCTCCCGCGGCGTTCGGCGCCGGGTTCTCGATCTGGTCGTAGCCGAACCCCTGGCGGCCGAAGGACTCCACCAGCCCGGCCACGGTCACGGCGAGGGAGAGCAGCAGATCCGGCCAGGTGGGCCGCCGGTCGCGGAACAGTCGCTTCAGCACGACTCGTCCCGCACGCCGTCCCGCGAGCCCTCCCGTCGTCGCCCGGGCCGTACGATCCCGGCCTCATAGGCGAACACGACCGCGTGGATGCGGTCGCGCAAGCCGAGCTTGTGCAGGATATGCGTGAGATGGGTTCGTACGGTCGCCTCGCCGATGCGCAAATCCCGTGCTATCTCGGGGTTGGACATCCCGTCCGCGATCAGCCGCAGCACCTCCAGCTCACGCGGGGTGAGCGTGGCCAGCTCGGGCGGCGGGGTCGGCTGGGGCTGGGCCGCGAACGAGTCGATCACACGTGGGGCGACCGCGGGGTCGATGACCGCGTCTCCGGCCGCGGCCGCGCGTACGGCCTCGATCAGTTGCTCGGCGGGTGAGCTCTTGAGGACGAAACCGTGAACCCGCGCGCGCAGCGAGGCGTGCAGGTTGTCGTCCGTGTCGAACGTGGTCAACATGATGATCTTGGGTGGTTCGGGGTCTTCGAGGAGCCGCCGGGCGGCGCTCAGCCCGTCCAGCACCGGCATGGCGATGTCCATCAGCAGGACGTCCGGCCGCAGCCGACGGGCCACGCTGAGAGCCTGACGGCCGTCGGCCGCCTCCCCGACGACCTCGATGCCGGGCGCCGTCTCGACGACGAGGCGCAGTCCGGCGCGGATCATCGCCTGATCGTCCGCGATGACCAACCTGATCGCCACTGGAGTCTCCGGTCTCTCGGCAGGACCACAGTACCCGCGCGACGTACGGCGGTCGCCTTCTGTTCGTGCGGATGCCGGTCCCGCGTGTGACCGCGTGCCTCACCTCGGCGTTGAACGCGGTGGCGTCTCACTCAGGGCGCCGCCTCTTCCAGCGATGGTGTCACTGCTTTGGTTCGGCGACGCGCCCACGCCGCCCGGTATCGGATGAGGAAGCCGATCATCGCCGCTTCGGCCCTACCATCGAAATCCGGTCCGATCCTCCCCGGAGGCCGGTTGGGGACCGGCTGATCCGCCGGAGGGGAGCACAGGATTGGACTTCCGTAGAGCTCGGACCAGCATCCGGCGCACTCGGCGCCGCGCCTGGCCGCGTCCGGATGCTGCGGACAAGACGACTCGGCCGATGACCGCGGCGGCGGGATGACCCGCTGCCTCATGCCCGGCTGACGACGCCCCGGCAACTCCAGCACCCACCCCCGGCCTCATCGGGGACGGGGTGGCCTCGTGCTTCATCATCGGAGCCACCAGTGGATGACCGTCAGTGTCCCCGAAGCATGGACACCGACATCTCCGGTGTTGCGGTCAGTTCCTCAAGAAGCGCTAGAGCCGATGGCGGTATCCGCGCCTGAAGACCTCGACCGGGTTGTCCAGCAACTCGGCGAACCCCAACTCCGCGCCACCGACCAGGGTGGTGTCATCCCCAAGAGCCGCTATCCGCAGCTGTACTCGTTCCCGCGAAACCGGCAGCACGTCGGCGACGATACGATTCCGCACCTGCGCCGCAGATCCTCGATAGACATCACGCAGCATCCCACCGAAGACCACGACACCCGGGTTGAACAGGTTGATCAGATTGGCCACCCCGACACCCAGCCAATCCCCAACGCGGTTGAGCGCGGCTCTGGCGGACTCGTCGCCCCGCTCGGCGGCATGCACCACGGACGCCACCGCGTCGCGCCCGGTCAGCCCAGGAGGCCAGTTGGCCGCACTGAGCAGCGCGGCCTCCCCGACCTCCGCCTCCAGGCACCCACGCGAACCACACCCGCACGGCCGGCCGTCATACGGGTTCACGATCATGTGTCCGACCTCGGCAGCGTAGCCGTCATTGCCATCCAGGCGTTTACCGTCGACGACTATGCCACCACCCACACCGACATCGCCGTGCAGATAGATGAGGTTCCGAAACCCGATCCCAGCCCCTCTCTGGTTCTCCGCGACCGCGCCCAGATGGGCTTCGTTTCCGACGCGGACCGGCAGGCCCAGAGCCAAGCGGCGCTCCAGTTCAGGCCCGAACGCCTGATCCACCCAGCCGGTGTTGGGGCCGAATCGCACGATGCCGTCCGCCGGCCGGATCATGCCACAGTATGACGCGCCAACGCTTACGCATACAGAATCGCGAGGAACGTTACGGAGCAACTGCCTGGCGAATTCGGCGAGGGTTCCGACCACATCGTCCAGGTCGGGGTACTTGCGCTGGCGGACGGCCTCACGCCGATCGAGTATGACGCCGCCCAGACCCACCCGCGCGGCCAGCAGCCGGTCCACCGCGACGTCGAAGGCGAGCACGAATACGCGGTCGGTCTCCGGGCTGACCACCAGCGATGGCCTACCCGCCCTGCAGGTATCGTCAGGAAGCTCCTCCTTGACCACCCCCAGAGCGGTGAGCTCGGCGGTCAGTCCCATGATCGTGCTGCGGTTCAGTCCCAGCTTCTCCGCCAGCACGGCCCGCGAAGTCGGCCCGTTCAGGTGGACGTAGCGCAGCAACGCCCCAAGGTTCTTCCGGCGCATCTCCTCGTTAGGTGCCCCGGGCTTCGTAGTCTTCATGACCCGAGTCTCCCGGCCCGCCTAATCGATCTCCACTGTCTCGGGATCCGCAGGAGATCCCGTCATTTCCAGTAGCCCGGAGAGCCGGCCGGGGTCGAGAAGGACGCCAGGGTCCACGACGCGAGGCACACGGCGGCGACGCTGCTCCTGGAGCAAGGGATGGACATGCGGGTCGTTCAGGTGATCCTCGGTCACTCCCAGCTCACGACGACGAAGCGTTACACGCACGTCACGGAGAACCTGGCCGGCGACGCGATGGCGAGGATGGGCCGCGCGTTGTGGGACGGCTGAACGACCCCCGCAACTGCGACCGGGCAGGCTCCCGAAGGCTGATCATTCGGGAGTCTGCCCAGCTCATGGAGGGTGGGGCGCCAGGGACTCGAACCCTGAACCGACGGATTAAAAGCGCCCTTGATCGATTCCGTCTACTGCCGCCTTGTACCATTCCGTCCGCCATTGTCGCCCGGGGTCTGCCGCCCAATCACGCTGTGTGCCACGCCGTATCCCGTACATGCGAGCAACCACCGAGCAACCATCGGGACAATGCCGCGAGCAACCATCGGTCGTATGCACGAGCAACACCCGAGCAACCATGCCCTCTTTGCAAGCTCATAGCTGACGCGCCCAAGCTCGGCACTGGCTTCGATCGCGCCGACCGAGAGTCCTCGGGGGCCCGGCGGGGGAATCCCCGCCTTGGCGTCACCGATCTCCTGCCGGGAGCGTGCGGCTGCCGGCACCGAACCGCCACGATATGCCGGCGTACGATGTCGCCCAGCTCGTGCCTGATCGCGCGGGCGGTCCGTAAGTCCTCCAGCACTGTGTCACCGCCCGCGCTGCGCGGATGTCCCCTATGAGACGTCGCAGCGGTGTTCATCTTTCCCCTGGTTATACGGCTTCATACGGTGATGCAGGCACTCGCGCCCCGGCTCGTGGCCGGCGCCCTGCTCCTACCCACGCGCGCTCATGCTCGCAGTGATCGAGGAGTTCCAGGCCGAGCTTCGGCTTCGCGTGCAGCGGTGACGTCAGCTGTTGGGCCCGAGGTTGATGGATCCGAACACGTCGCCTGCCTGGATGACATTGCCTTGTACGCGGGCGTGACCGCTGATGGTGCTGGTGACGTCGTGGCTCTGCCTGATGATCTGGGCGGTCTCGGTGGCCCATTCCGTGAGTGCTTGGTGGAAGTCGGGATCGGTGCGGGCCCGGTCGATCAGAAGGGCCGAGATCTCGGGCGCGGACGATGGCGTCGCGCTCTCTACTGCGGCGAGTTCTCCGGAGGTCGGGCCGAAGCGGCGGCGTACGAGGGAGGACAGCGACGCCCAGGCGCTCTTCCCGACTTCTCCTGCGACTCCGCCGGCGAGTGCCGATACGAGCGTGGCGATGAGGGCCGGGTCCATTGAGTTCCTCCTCTAATCGGTGCGTTTGTCCGGATCGTCATTGGGTTGAGATTATCCGGGCGCGGATGGCTTCGATCGCGTAGCGTGGAGTGAAGGGACGATCATGGCGGTCTGTTGGGCAAGCGGAGTGGTGAATGGACGGGCTTGGCCCGAACACTGAGTCGTTGAGGTTCGGAAACGACCTTTCGGGGACGGTTCATGGTCCGGCCGTGCAGAGTGGGCATATCCAGACGTTGAACCTCACTGTCCCGAGTGCGGAAACGATTGGCGTTCCCCGCCAATTACCGCCAGCGGCGCAATGGTTTGTCAACCGTTCCGCCGAAATGACGATGCTGGACCGGCTGATGGCCTCGCCCCGGCATCCGGCCCGTCCGCTGGTGGTGCTGATCTGGGGTGCCGGAGGCATGGGCAAGAGCGCGCTTGGGATCCAATGGGCGCATGCCGCGTCCGCACAGTTTCCCGACGGTCAGCTGTATGTCGATCTCGCGGCGGGGGCGGGTGGCGAAGGCGTGGCGTTGAGCGACGTCGTCGGCCAGTTGCTCCGCGCCCTCGGCGTCTCGGCCGTAGCTGTTCCGGTTGCTCTTCGCGAGCGGTTGGAGGTGTTCCGTTCGCGTACGGCCGGGCGCAGGCTTCTGCTGGTCCTCGACAACGTGCCGCACGGCGCGCTGGTCGAGCCGCTGCTTCCCCCATCCGGCAAGAGCGTTGTCGTGGTCATCAGCCACAGGCGGTTGAGCGAACCGATTGACGACGGCGCCGAGGAGGTCGCCGTAGGTCCGCTGGGGGTCGACGCCGCCGTACGTCTGCTGCAGCACATGCTGGGCCCGGCCCGCGTGACGGAGCAGGATCAGGCGGCTCGTGAGCTGGCTCGCCGGTGCGGGGGCGTCCCGCTGGCCTTGCGCATCGCCGGTGGCCGGTTACGGTTGCGGCGGACGTGGCCGCTCGTCCGGCTCGCCGAGGAGCTGGCCGTGGAGGGTCGGCGGCTCAGTCTGTTGTCGGACCAGAGAGGGCGTGGCGTGGCGACGGCGCTGGATCTGACCTACCGGGACCTTTCCCCGGCTGCCGCGCGGTTGTATCGGCTGATCGGGCTGGTGGACTGGGGGGAGTTCGAGCCGGGGGCGGTGGCCGCGCTCGCCGGTCTGCCGGCCGGGGAGGCGGAGGGCCTTGCCGACGTGCTGGCCGATCACGCTCTGATCGAGGTCGGGGATGACGGCCTGTTGCGTCTGCATGATCTGATCCGATTACACGCGCGTGAGCGTGCCTTGCGGGATGAGGAGCCGGACGGGCGGGCGGCGGCGCTGCGCCGCTTGGTCCTGTGGTATCTGCGTGGGGCGGCGTTCGCCGATAGCGCGGTCATGGGGGAGCGGCTCCGGTTGGCCGACCATGATGGCCTGCTGCGCGGGTGGGTGACGCCGTTCGAGGGCGATGTTCAGGCGCTGGACTGGCTGGAACGAGAGCTGCCCAACCTGATGACGATGGTCAAGGTGGCGGCTCGGCACGGGTGGGACAGTGACGTCGTGTTGCTGTGTGATGCGTTGTGGCCGCTGTTCTTACAGCGTAAGCACTACGTCGACTGGGTCGCCTCACACCGTGAAGGAGTCGCGGCGGCGGACCGTGCCGGTGACCTCCGGGCGCAGGCCCGGCTGGGCTGCCAGCTTGGCCGCGCCCACACCGAGTTGCGCGAGTACGACCAGGCGGCTGCCGCCTACGAGCGGGCCGAGGCCGCGGCATCGGCGTCCGGAGACCGGCGATTCGTGGCCTCCGCGGTGGAGTTCTCCGGGCGGCTGTTGTTCGAGAAGGGCGACTACCAGGGCGCCATCGAGAAGCTGACCCGCTCACGTGAGTTACACGAGGAGCTCGGCGACCTCCGGGGCACGGCGCTTCAGCGGCATCACCTCGGCCGTGCCCTCACCCGTACGGGCCGCGCCGCGGAGGCGATCGGAGAGCTCGACGCGGCGATGCGCGGCATGGTCGATGTCGGCGACGAATACAACCAGGCCAGGATCCGGATGAGCCTCGGCGAGGCGTACCGCGACCTCGGGCGATACGCGGAGGCCCGGGGGCAACTGGAGTCGGCGCTGGCGGTCATGGCCCGGCGGGACGCACACGTTCAGGTGGGCCGGATACACGAAAGCCTCGCGGAGCTGGCCGCCACCGGTGACGATGCGGGCGCGAAATCGCAGCTGCACGCTGCCCTGGCAGCGTACGAGAGGGCGGGCTCACCGGAAACCGAGCGGATTCGGGCTGGAATCGCGAAGAGCGAGCGCTGAGACTCTTATTTCCCGGATCGGGAAAGAACCCGCAGTCTGGACGCCCCTGCGCGGATCATCAGATCCAGAGCCGGCAAGGGCTGGCCGGCGATGCGCCAGCCGTACACGCCGGACCCGACGAGCAGAGAGCAGGAGACTTCACCTTCCACGACCGCGACGTGAAAGCTGTGTCTGTCGCGGGTCCGGATCAGAAAACGCCGGTCCGGCAGGGACGCACAGGCCAGGCGCGCGGAGGGATGCTCCTCCAACACCTGCTCCGCCCACAGCTCGGGGTCAGACCAGGCGTCGGCGCCCCGTGCGAGGACCGTGGCGCTTTGGAGCATGCGCTGGTCCGGCTCGGCGACGTCGACGGCGAGGTGAACAGGAACGCCCGGCGTCCCATCGTTCCCGCGCAGGGCTGCCGGAAAGCGGGTCAGCTCGACCGCCCCGGTGCCCGCGTCCACGCTCGTGTACGTGAGCAGGGCGGTCACCTTCGGCTGCTCCGGCTGGAACTCGGGCACGGGCGCGGCGGGAGGCGACTCGCCGGGGGAGTCCAAGCCCATCAGGCGATACATCAGCTCGGCCAACAGCGCATTGCTCCGGCCCGGTACGGCGAGCGCACGGGAAGCGATGGCAGCGTGCCGATCGGACGGGGAAGAGATCGAACGATCGATTTGGTCGCGTAGTCCGCCGTCGGCGAGTAACAGCGGAACCGTCCGGCCGAGCTCCGCGGCCGGACAGGTCGGATCGAGATCGGCCTCATCGAAGGCACCCATGAGGACGGGGCGTCCGAGCGCCGCGCCGTACACGGTGACCGAGCCATGGTCCCCGATCACCAGATCGCTCGCGACCAGCGCGGCGCGCCAGCCTTCCCGGGGTGGCACCAGGATGAGTCCCGCGCGTACGGCGTCGGCGAGCCAGGCGCGAACCTGCCAGGGGCCGTGCCCGTACCAGATGTTGGGATGCACTACGGCTGCGATTCGGTACTCGTCGGCCGGTAGTTCGGTGAGCAGTCGTTCGGCCAGATCGGGACGGCGTCCGAGCAGTGAGCCGCGGCCCCATGTAGACGACATTACGATCAGATGGGTGTCCGGCGCGAGTCCGAGCGCCTCCCGGTATGCCCTGCGCCGCGGCAGACTAGCGAGCAGTCGGTCGTAGCACGGGTCCCCGGCGACCACCGCGACGGGTAGAGCTTCGGGGCAGTAACGGCGCAGTTGCTCCAGTTGCTCGGCATGAGAGAGCACCACGGCAGCAGGGAAGACCCGGCCGTTGTGCGTCAGCTGTTCCCGGCCGAGCCCGAACACGTACTTCGGTACTTCGGTACTTCGTGAATTTAGTATACCCGGCCCCATGAGGAATTGCAATTAACGGGGCATTGATTTGGTGTAATTCGCCGCCGAGGCTGGCGGTTATGGCCAGGTCGAAGGAGTATTCGACGGCCTGGGCCCATGGTATAGTCGGCGCTTCGATGGCACAGAGAAATTCATCGACTCCGGAATGGAATGCCGATGTTCCCGGTGTGGTGAAGACGGTTTGGACGCGGCGGTCGGCGGTGAGCAGAGGGAGAACGTCCAGCAGACGGGTCAACGAGGTCACCGTGTGGACGACGACCAGGACCCTGCGGTGGGCGGCGAAGGTGAGCCACCGGTCGGCGTCGGGGCGGACCGCGACCTGGCTCCAGGGTGCATCGCCTGACACGCGAACCACCATAGCGAAGAAAAGGACAAAGGTGACGCGTCCTCTTCCGTTTCGCCCGGTGCTACCCCTTTCGCAGACCATTTGTGCTGGTTGGTGCGAGCACCTTGCTATGCGGCTGCGCACCAGGAAAACTCGTTGCCTGTGAGGGGGATGACAGGGCGCGCGGGCGGGAGCGAGCGCGATGAGCGATCCTGACGGCATCGGTACCGGCGACGGAGAGCGCGTGCCGGAGTCGACGCGGAACGAGATTTCCGGAGGATTCATCGCTGGAAACGTGATACAGGCCGGGTATGTCGCGACGCTGATCCAGCGTGTTCCCGGGCCTGTGCCCGTGGCCACGCCGCGCCAGTTGCCGCCCATGCCTCGGGGGTTCGTCAACCGGACCGGCGAGCTGTCCCGGCTGCACAACTTCCTCGACGCCGACGACAACTCGGACGCACCACTCGTGGTCGTGGTCAGCGGCCTGGGCGGCGTGGGCAAGAGCGCGATCACCCGCCGCTGGGCCCACCAGGTCAGCGGGCGCTTCGCCGACGGGCAACTGTACGCCGACCTGGGCGCCCACCGGCATGACGGCGGCGTCGAGGTCAGCGGGGTGCTGGGCGGTTTCCTGCGTTCTCTGGGCGTGCACGAGGAGTGGATTCCGGCCGGCCTCGCGGAACGCACCGCGCTGTTCCGCTCCAGGACGGTGGATCTGAAGCTGCTGGTCCTGGTCGATGACGCGCTGCACGCCGCCGAGGTGGTGCCGCTCCTGCCGCCCTCCGCGGGCAGCACTGTCGTGGTCACCAGCCACCGGCGGCTGAACCGGCTCGTCGTGGAGGGGGCCCGGTCGCTTACGGTGCCCCCGCTCACTCCGGATGAAAGCCGGCGTCTGCTGGCAGACATGATCGGTGAGGCTCGGGTGTCGGCAGAACCGGAGGCGGCGGCCGAACTGGCGCGGTTGTGCGCTGGGCTGCCCATCGCGCTGCGCGTGGCGGGGGCCCGGCTGCTTCAGCACAGCAGGTGGTCGCTGAGCAAACTGGTGGCGGAACTCACCGACGATCGGCATCGGCTGGACCGGCTGGCGACGGAGGGAGAGCTTGTGGTGGAAGCTGTCTTCGACGCGGTCTACCGAGGGCTGCCCCCGCAGGTGGCCTGGTTGTACCGGCTGCTCGGCTCACTACCGTTGAGTGACGTCTCCGCGCAACTGGTGGAAGCTGTCATCGACGGTGAAGCGGGGCCGTTGCTCGACACGCTGGTTGAGGCCAGCCTCATCGAGGAACTCGACGCCGATCGTTACCGGATGCACGACCTGGTCAAGCTCCACGCGGCTCGCCGCGCCGAGCAAGAGGAGCCACCATCCAGCCTGGAGTCCGCGCTGGGCGCGGCTGCATCGTGGTACTCGCGGGCGGTGTCGGCCGCCGACGTCGCGATCATGGGAGACCGCCTGCGCCTGGCTTCGCTGCAGACCTGGGACGAAGCACCCTTCACCACCCCGGGCGAGGCGCTCGACTGGCTGGACGCCGAACGCGGCAACCTGCTTCCGCTGCTACGGACGATCACGGCGGCGGGCTGGCACGAGATGGTCTGGGCCATGACCGAGGCCTTGTGGGCGTTGTACCACCATCGCAAATACCACGCCGAGTGGCTGGAGGCCAGCAACCTCGGGGCCGAGGCCGCCCGATCGCTTGCCCACCACGCCGCCGAGGCGCGGATGCGCAACCAGTCGGCCAGGGCGTACATCGAGCTGGGAGACTTCGGGTCGGCGGAGCGTGAGCTTTCGGCGGCGTTGAGCGCGGCGGATGAGTCCGGCGACGCCAGGCTACGCGGGATCGTGCTGGAGTCGTCCGGACAGGCGGATCTCGCTAAGGGCGACGCCGACGCCGCCGTGGAGTGGTTCACCCGCGCCCGGGACACCTACGCCGCCATCGGACGGCGGCGCGGGGTCGGCCTGCAGACCTACCATCTCGGCCAGGCACACGCCCACGCCGACCGCTACCAGCAGGCGGCCGAGGAGTTCGAGCAGGCCCTGTCGATCATGACCGAGATCGGCGACGAGCTCACCCAGGCGAAGATCGCGATCGAGCTGAGCGCTGTCTACCGCGTTCAGGGCCGGGTCACCGACGCGACGGCCCTGGCCGAGCGCGGCCTGGCCGTGATGCGGGACCGGCGTATGGTCGCCAAGCAGGCCCGCGCCTGGCGGATACTCGCCGGCCTGGCCGCCGACACCGGCGACCGCACACGCGAGCGTGCCTGCCTGGAGCAGGCCCTCTCCCTGTACATCGCCTCGGGCAACCAGAGAGCGGCCGATGCTGTGCGGGCCAGCATGTCTTCGTAGCGATCAACGCGAGAAAAGCGCCGGGGGGGGGGTGACCTTGATGACGTGCATAACGTGCCTGGAGCTACCTACCCTGAGGGTCAGGTCGGCAACCGGAAGAGCGTCCAGGGCGCGCCCCTGCTCCATCCACGCGTACACCACAGACGCCAGCACGGCCGCATCGACCTGACGATCAGACGAAACGAGCACCTCGGCGCCGCTGCTCAGCGACATCAGGACCTGGCCTGGAGCTGTCGTGAGTGCAGCGGCGGCGCAGCCGGGATAACGGCGCAGGGCTTCCTGACGCCATCCGGGTGGCTGGTCACGCCCGAGGATGACGGCGGCGCTCTCCAGCAGGCGGCGGTCAAGCTCCTCTGCATCCACCACCAGGTGAGTCTCCACCCCGGAGTTCGTGAGCGTCGCGGCAACGGGGAATCGCTGGACGATCACGTCCCCGGGGCCGAACCGGACCTGCGCCTGGAACGCCGTCGGCTCGATCCGCTCCGCGACCGGATCGGGAAGCACAGCGGGCACCACCGGGCCGGGTGGCACCGGCAGGCGCATGAGCCGGTACGCGACGCTGCGCAGCGCCTCCCCGGAACCGCCCACGTTCCCCAAAGTGCGCTCCGTCACGTGGGCGTACGCGCCCGGCACGTGGGTGGCCAGCGCGTGGCGTACCTGCGGGAGCAGACCACGGCCTCGATCCAGGCGGGGCAGCGTACGGCTCAGCTCAGCCGTGGGAGAGTCCGCGTCCAACTCTTCCAGCTCACGGCCGGAGGAGGCCAGTAGGGCTGGCCGGTCCAGCGCGACGCCGTAGAAGGTGACCGAGCCGTGGTCACCGACCACGATGTCGGCGGCGACCAGAGCGGCCTGCCAGCCGCGTTCGGGAGGGACTACCACCAGCCCGGCCGCCCGCGCCCGAGCCAGCCACAGATCCACCTGAAGACCTCCGTGCCAGGCCCGGATGTTCGGATGGGTCACGAGCACCACCCGGTACTCGTCCATCGGCAGCTCGGCTGTCAGCCTGGCTGGCAGGCCGCTGTCCGTACCGAAAAGCGAGTGCTTGCCCCACGTCGAGCTGACCACCACCAGCTTCCCGCTTTCGGGGACACCGAACGCGCGCCGGTACCGTTCCCGACGGGGTAGATGCGCAACGATGCGGTCGAAACACGGATCGCCCGTGACCATGGCGTGCTGGACGGCCTCCGGGCAGCAGCGCGTCAGCCGGTCTACCTGTTCGCGGTGCGACAGGGCGATCGCGGCGGGCAGCACCCGCCCCCCGCGCACCAACTGGCTTCTGGCCAGACCCGCCACCTGTGTATCGAAGCCGACCAAGGTCCGCAGCAGCCGGTTGTGCCCCGCACCGTGCGGCATGAGCAGCAAGGGCGCGCGTAACTCGTGCAGGTCGCCGTTCGCCGATGCGGCGAGGGCCAGATCGAATCCGGACCGTACGGCCTGCCGCCACGGCACGATCCTCGCCCGCGTCTCGGATAGGAACTCATGGAGACCGTCGTCGAACGCCGAGCCTTTCACCATGGTGAACAGCGTCTGGACGCGCGAATCGGAGGCGAACACCGTGAGCACGTCGGCCAGTCGCCCGGCCGAGGCCAGGTTCCTGGCGACCGCGAGCACTCGCCGCGTCGCTCCCACGGTGGCCCAGCGATCGTCGCCGGTCGATCGTGGCAGCGGCCTGCCCTCCCCGTCCACGCGCCTCCCGCCAGTCGTACTCCGACAGAACTCTATCCCCCCCGTTCAGGTCATCCCCGGGCAAACGGAAGCGAGCAGACATCCGCGTCACCGTTCGGGGCCGGCCACGTCCAAGATCACTGAAATCGCCGTGCTGTCACGGGTGGGAGCCGCTACAGGTCAGGCCCCGCGGACCCAGCATTACCAGGCATCTCATTACCGGGCATCGACCACATCCTGTGTCACTCTCGCCCCAACCTGCGGATACCGCGCGTGGGCGGTCGGGTACCACCCCGTATGGACGGGCCCGTTCAGGGCTTGGGTCCTCGACGGCTGCCTGGCTCCTGGAAGGCTCTGTGATCCCTGAGCGCGAGACTCCATCCGCTGCAAGGTCAGAGCGGGCGATCCTGCGGCGGCTTGGGGCTGCCGCCCGGTGGCTGACGTCGCCGCTGCTTCCGGAGGACTACCTCGGGTTGATCAATCCGTTGTGGGCGGCGGGGGACTTGTGCGGCCGGGTTGAGGCGGTGAAGGCCGAAACCGTGGACGCGGCGACCTTGGTGATCCGCCCTGGCCGGGGTTGGATCGCTCACCGTCCCGGCCAGTGGGTCCCGATCGGCGTCGACATCCGGGGACGCCGTCACTGGCGTACCTTCTCACTTTCGTCGGCCCCGGGAAGGCCGGACGGTTGCGTCACCATCACGGTCAAGGCCGCGCGAGGCGGGTTCGTCTCCACCTACCTCGTGCGGCGTACGGAACCCGGGACGGTGATCAGGCTGGGCCGGCCTGAGGGCGAATTCGTCCTCCCAGAGCCGCTGCCGCCGCGCCTGCTGTTCGTGACAGCAGGCAGCGGCATCACACCGGTCATGGCGATGCTGGACGGCCTGCTGAGCAGCGTACGGGCCGTGACAGGGCCGGACGTCGTGCTGGTCCACTCGGCGCCGGAACGCGACGAGGTCATCTTCGGTGGGAGGCTTCGCAGCCTGGCCGCGCGATGCGCCTGGCTGCGGCTGCACGAACGACACACGCGTTCTGAGGGGCGGCTGCGGCCGGCGGACCTGGCTCGGCTCTGTCCGGACTGGACGGCACGAGCCGTCTGGGTCTGCGGACCGCCCGCCATGCTCGACGAGATCGCGAGGCACTGGACCGGGCCCGCGGACCGGCTGCACGTCGAGCGCTTCCGCCCGGTGCCGGTGCCGATGATCGGAGGGTCGGGGGGACGCGTGCGTTTCACCGGGAGCGGCCGGGAGGCGGACGCCGACGGGAGCACTCCGTTGCTCGTCGTCGGCGAGGGCGCGGGGGTTCTCATGCCGAGCGGCTGCCGCATGGGCATCTGCTACTCATGCGTCGCGCGCCTTCGCTCCGGACGGGTACGCGACATGCGCACCGGCCAGGTGCACGGCGATGAGGGCGACATGATCCAGACCTGTGTGTCGGCCGCCGCCGGACCCGTCGAGATCGAACTCTGAAAGGAGTAAGCATGCCTGGCACATCCAGCCCGACCTCCGTTGACACCGAAGAGTTCGGCCGCGAGCTGGACAAGCTCCGCGACGAGGTGATCGCGAGCCTCGGCGAGCGGGACGCGGGTTACATCCGCCGTCTCATCGCGATCCAGCGCAAACTGGAACTGAGCGGCAGGGCGCTGCTGTTCGCCTCCTGGGTGCCGACCGCGTGGGTCGCGGGGACCGCGGCATTGGCCACCGCCAAGATCCTGGAGAACATGGAGATCGGCCACAATGTCCTGCACGGGCAGTGGGACTGGATGCGGGACCCGAAGATCCATTCGACCACCTGGGAGTGGGACACCGCCTCACCCGCCGACCAGTGGAAGCACTCGCACAACTTCGTCCACCACACCTGGACGAACGTGCTCGGCAAGGATCGGGACATCGGCTACTCGGCGTTGCGGATCAGCCCGGAACAGCATTGGCACCCGATCTACCTCGCCCAGCCGTTCTACAACGCGCTGCTGGCCCTCTTCTTCGAGTACGGCATCGCGATCTACGACCTTGAGCTGGAGCGCATTCCGTCCGGGAGAAAGGATCCGAAGGAGGCGCTGGCCCAGCTTCGCGCGGTCGCGGCCAAGATACGGCGCCAGATCGTCAAGGACTACGTCGCGTTCCCGCTGCTCGCGGGCCCGGCCTTCCTGCCCGTCCTGCTCGGCAACATGACCGCGAACCTGGCGCGCAACGTGTGGGCGCACACCATCATCTTCTGCGGCCACTTCCCGGAGGGAGCGGAGGTCTTCACCGAGGACCGGCTCGAGGGCGAGACTCGCGGCGAGTGGTACGTCCGCCAGTTGCTCGGCTCGTGCAACATCGACGGCGGCAGGCTCTTCCACATCATGAGCGGCAACCTCAGCCACCAGATCGAACACCACCTGTTCCCCGACCTGCCCAGCAACCGGTACGCCGAAATCGCGCCACGGGTCCGCGCCCTGTGCGAGCGGTTCGGCCTGCCGTACACGTCCGGATCGCTGGCCCGGCAGACGGGCTCGGTCTGGAAACGCGTCCTGCGAATGGCCCTGCCGGGGCCGAGGCGGCAGCCGTCGTCGGCCGTACCGCCGGAGCGGATGCTCAAGGCCGTCGCCTGAGCACGCGGCTTCCATTCTGGCACGACAGGCCTACCAGCGGCAGGTGGCCTGGTAGGGCGTACCCGGTGGGCCCTGCCGCGGGGCGGGCGGCGCCTGGGCCTGTGCCGGTGCGCTCGCACAAGGGCCCGACAGGCGCAGGACCTGCCACAGCCATGCCTCGATGACCGTCGGCCGGGCTGGCGGAGGCTCGGGCATCGCATTGAGTTGGGACACACTTCAACGATCGGGAGTAGATCCTGGGGGCGGCGGTGAAAGCCGCGATGGCGGGTAGGTAGCCCGACTGAACCTTTGGCCGGGCCGCATCGGACCCAGGGGGCCATGACCTTCACAATAGGCGAGCGGGGCCCCGGCTTGTGTCCGGTGATCCAGGCACCCAGGCCGGCACTCGGCCGTCCATGCCATGGTCCGGCGCGAGGTAAAAGCGCGAGAAGGCCCAAACCACCGGCTGGAGAATAGAGCCTTCCTACCCGTGAAGGCCCCTATGGTGTCGCCCTCGTCGGTCCCCGCGCCGGGCCCGCTCAGCGCCGGATCAACGAGGCAACTTCACGAAAGGCCACGCTGGAAGCGGGAAATCGGTGATCCGCACCCCCGCGGAATCCGAGCGGAGGTCCGTCTTCCGGGTTCCGCTGAGACGAGGTGCCGGATCGCCGAGGTGCGGGCGTTGATCAAGGCGGTGGCGCGACACGGTGTGATGCAATCTGCGAGCTGATCTGAGTGTCACAGCACGAGTTGGCACTGCCGCCGAGTTTGCCACTCGACCAGCAGCACGGTGGCGTCGTCCTGCAGTCGGCCGTGCTGGTGATCGAGGACGGCTTTGATCAACCGGCGTAGGGTCTCCGGAGCCGGTACGTCATCGGCCTCGCGGCGGATGATGAAGTGCATGAAGCGCTCCAGGCCGAACGGCTCCCCATCGGGGCTTTGGGCCTCGATGACGCCGTCGGTGTAGAGCAGCAGCCGGTCACCGGGTTCGAGCTGGTAGCGGGCCAGACCGGCGGACAGGCCCAATCCGAAGCCCATTGGCGGCGACGGCGAGCTGTCCAGGGTGGCGACCTGGCGTCCACTGCGGAGAACCAGTGGCGGATGGTGGCCCCGATTGACCCACGTCAGCCAGCCCGTCCGGGTGTCCAGGTCTGCCAGGATCCCGGTCGCGAACCGATCGGTGAACTGTTCGGCGATCGCCGCGTCGATCGCCTCGCTGGCCGTGAGCAGGTCGGCGCCCTGGCGGCGATTGTTGCGGGAGGCACCCATGGCGATGGTGGCGGTCAGCCCGGCGGCGGTGTCGTGGCCCATGGCGTCGAAGATCGACAGGTGCAGCACGTCGTCGGTGAAGGCGTAGTCGTAGGCGTCCCCGCCCACCTCGTAGGCCGGTTCCAGC
>BCRI01000082.1 GCA_001552515.1 Sphaerimonospora mesophila NBRC 14179 = JCM 3151 | reverse complement strand
CCGCCCGCCGCCCAGGCGCTGCTCGACGCGGTGGGCAGCGACCTGCGCGAGCTGGCCGCCGCCTGCGACCAGCTGGCCTTCGACACCCCGGGCAAGAGCATCGACGAGGCCGCCGTGGCCCGCTATTACCGGGGACGGGCCGAGGTCAGCGGCTTCACCATCGCCGACCTGGCGATCGAGGGACGGCTCGGCGAGGCGCTGGAGCAGCTTCGCTGGGCCCTCGCCACGGGCGTCGCACCCGTACTGATCGTCAGTGCGCTGGCCGGGGGGCTGCGCTCACTCGCCAAGGTGCGCGACGCCCCGCGGAACCTGCGCGGCGGCCAGCTCGCCTCCCATGTCGGCATGCCGCCATGGAAGATCGACCGGGTCAGGCGTCAGCTCGGTGGCTGGGGCCCGGAGGGCATCTCGGCCGCCATGCAGGCGGTCGCCTCCGCCGACGAGCAGGTCAAGGGCGGCGGCGCCGACCCGGCGTACGCACTGGAGCGGGCCGTCCACCTCATCGTGGCCGGCCGTACCGGCCGCTGAGCCGCCGTACGGCACCCGCATCGGGCATCGGGCATCGGGCGTCAGGCATCGGGCGTCAGGCGGGGGCGGAGAGCCTGCCGTCGCGGAGTTCGAGAACGCGATCGGCGAGGGCCATCAGGCTGAGGTCGTGGGTGGCGACGACGGCGGTGACCCCCTGGTCGTGCACCAGGGCGCGCAGCAGCTCCATGATCTGGCGGGCGGTCTCGGAGTCGAGCTGCCCGGTGGGCTCGTCCGCGATGAGCAGACGCGGCCGGTTGGCCAGCGCGCGGGCGATCGCCACCCGCTGCTGCTGCCCTCCGGACAGCTCGTAGGGCCGCTGCTCGGCGTGATCCCGCAGCCCCACCAGCGCGAGCAGGGTGCGCACCCGGTCCTCTCGTTCGCGTGCGGGCAGCCGCGCGAGCCGGAGCGGCACCCCCACGTTCTCGGCCGCCGACAGCACCGGGACCAGCCCGAACGACTGGAAGACGAACCCGATGACGTCCCGGCGCAACCCGGCGAGCTCCTGCTCCGGCAGATCGGTGACCGGCCGCCCGTCGACGGCGACCCGCCCGGCGTCCGGCCGGTCGAGCCCGCCGACCAGGTTGAGCAGGGTCGTCTTGCCCGACCCTGATCTCCCGCGTACGGCCACGAGCTCGCCGGGGAACGCCTGGAAGGAGACCTCGCGCAGCGCGGTGACCTTCCGCCGGCCCTTCCGATAGGTCTTGCTCAGGCCCTCCACCACCACGAGCGGCCCGTCCGTCCCGAGGCCGTTCCCACGGCCGTCCCCGAGGTCACTCATCCGGCTCGCCTTCCTCGTCAGAGGGCCACACGCCGATGTGGTCGCGCTCCAGCTCCAGCCTGACCCGGCGCTCCATGCTCAGCGCGTGCATGAACTCACGCGGCAGCTGCAGGCGGCCCGCCCGGTCGAGCACCGCGTACTCCTGGGCGGTCACCCCGCCGTCTCCGGACGTCCGGCGCAGTGTCTCGCTCGACGTGCGCCCGTCGCGGATGCCGATGGTCCGGTCCACCTGCTCGGACACCAGGGCGTCGTGCGTCACCACGACGACGGTGACCCCGAGCTCCCGGTTGACCTCGCGCAGGGCGGCGAAGACCTGCTCGGAGCTCTCGCTGTCGAGCTCGCCGGTCGGCTCGTCGGCCAGGAGCACCTCGGGAGAGTTGGCCAGGGCCACGGCGACGGCGATCCGCTGCTGCTGGCCGCCGGACAGCTCGTCCGGCCGCAGACCGGCGCAGTCGGCCAGCCCGAGCAGCTCCAGCAGTTCGTCGGCCCGCGCCCTGCCCGCCCGGCGGCGGCCGGCCAGCCGCATCGGCAGCAGTACGTTCTCCCGGGCCGTGAGGTAGGGCAGGAGGTTGCGGGCGGTCTGCTGCCAGATGAAGCCCACGACGAAGCGGCGGAACCGGAGCCGGTCGCGCGGGCTCATCGACAGCAGGTCCATCCCCGCCACCCTCGCCAGTCCCGCCGTGGGCACGTCCAGCCCCGACAGCACGTTGAGCAGGGTCGACTTCCCCGACCCGGACGCGCCGACGATCGCGACCAGCTCGCCCTTGTCGATCAGCAGGTCGAGGCCCTGCAGGGCGACGACCTCGACGGTCGAGCCCCGCCCGCCCCTGGCTCCCCTGGGCGCGTCGCCGGTCTTGTAGATGCGCACCAGGTTGTCGCACACGATGTGGGCGTGTTCGCCGAAGGCCGCCTGCGGGCGGCCGGCCCGCGCCTCCAGCTCAGACAGATTTCGCACGACTGCCTCCCAGATAGGCGCAGGCCAGGGCGATGAGTACGACACCGGCGGCCGACGGCAGCGCGGAGGCCGGGGAGATCTGGAGGGGGCCGCCGCCCGGGCCGGTGAAGGCGGACAGATCGACGCCGGGTCCGAGCAGCGCGGGCAGGCCGAGGCCGAGCACGACACCGGCGCAGGTCGTGAGAAGCAGCAGCGGAGCGACCTCCAGCACCGTGACCGTTCTGGCCTGCCCGGTGGTGAGGCCGAGCGTGCCGAGCAGCCGGAGCGCCCGGGATCGCTCCCGCCCCTGGGACACGAACGCGATGCCCGCCGCGATCAGCGCGTACCCCGCGAGCGCGAGCGACGCCACGCGCAGCGCGGTGACGAGAGCGGAGTTGAGCGATGCGCCGTGGATCCGGTCCGACTCCTCCTCGACCGTGGTGATCACCGTTCCGGTCGCGGCGGCCGCCCGCACCGCCGCCTTGACCGCCGCGGCGTCCCCGTTCACGAACAACGTGTTGATCTGTTGCCGGTGCGGCGCCGGGATGACGATGAGGTCGCCGCCGTCGGTGGTCACCCCGGGCAGGGCGGAGACGGCGCCTCGATTGACCACGGTCAGCCGCTCCGGCCAGCCGATCTCGAACCTCGGCATGGCGGCGAGACCGGGCGAGACGAGCGCGTCTCTTCCTTCGGCGGCGCCCGTGTCCCCGGCGGTGCCCGTGTCCTCGGCAGTGCCCGCGTCCCCGGAAACGCCTGTGTCTCCGGGATCCGCCGGAAGCGGCGCGGCGAGGCCGGGCGGGAGGGCCACCGGGCCGTCCTCCAGCAGCCGGCCATAGGCGTCCAGGTCGATCGCGACCACGGTGGCCCGGCGACCGCCGAAGCCGACCTCCGCCGTGGTCTCTCCGATGGCAGCGGGCACCACTCCGTGCACCCCCGGGGCACGGCGGATCCGGTCCACCAGGTCCGGCGGGATGCCGTCGACGCGTTTCACCTGGATCTCGGCGCCCACGGTCTGCCAGGCCGCCAGCCGCTGCGCGCTCTCCAGGCCGTCGGCCGTGGCCGCGCCGTACGCGCCGATCGCGAGTGCGGGAAGCAGCGTGAGCACCGGCAGGGCGGCGCCGGACGCGGCCCGTGCCGCCATGGTCAGGCCGAGGTACGGCGCGGCGCCGCGGCGTCGCGCGGCCAGCAGCAGGAGCGGCCGGAGCAGCAGCGGATAGACGCGGAGCGCGACCAGCGCGGCGGCCAGCGCGAGCAGCGGGGGCGCCAGCACCAGGAAGGGGTCGCCGGTGCCGAGCCCCCGGGTCCGCAGCAGTTGGACGCCGATCACCCCGAGCGTGATCACCAGGATCTCCAGGGTGATCCGGCGGGGGTCGGTCCGTGCGGCCACGATGTCGTCCCGGCGCTCCTCCAGCGGCCGGCGGTGCGCGCGAGCCACCCACGTCACGGCGAAGGCGACCGCCGCCAGGGCGAGCATCGGCGGGCCGAGGTGCACGACCGGCGTCGCCGGGCCCGGCACCAGACCGCCGGCCGCATAACCGGCCAGTGCCGCCGGGCAGGCGGCGATCGCGGCCACCACGCCGCCCGCCGCAGCGAGGTGCGGCAGCGAGGCCCCCCGGGCCCGCATCAGCGACAGATCCGACCGCATCCGGTCGGCGAGGAGCCGTACGGCGAGCGCGATCGCGCCGAGGCAGACCATCGCGAGCCCGCCCAGGAGCACCGCGACCAGCGCCCGGGCGGCCGCGAGCCTGTCCAGGTACCGGGGGAGGATGCGGTCGAGGCTGGTGAAGGGCCCGGCGCCCTCGTCGAGCAGGCGGCGGTTGAAGCCGGGGATGCCGGACAGCACGTCTTCGGCATTGCGCGCGGTGACCTTCGCCGGGTCCACCATGATGGTCCAGCGGTAGAAGAGGCGCTGTTCCGCCGCGGCGAGGCCGTCGCCGTCGGTGATGCCGGTGAGGATCAGGTCGTCCTCCGGTGACCCGACCGTGCGCTTCCGCTCGACGCCGGTCAGCTGGGCGTGGTGCGCCCAGAACCCGGACGTCGCCGAGCCGAGCGGTTCGAAGAGGCCGGTGACCTTCGCCGTGAGCTCGCCGAGCCGGATCTCGTCCCCCGTCTCGACGTCGAACTCGGCGGCGGCGCTCGCGGCGAGCGCGATCTCGAAGCTCTTGCCCTGGCGCGGTCCGGGCGGGACCCCTTCGACGTACCGGATCCGCTCGCCGACCTCGAAGACCCACATCAGGGCGAGATATCGGTGCATCTTGCCCGTGATCGGCAATGTGGTGCCGAAACTCATGAGCCGTGTGGGGTCGGCCACGTTCCGCATCGCGGGGGGCAGCATGCCACGCCACCGCGTGTCGCCCTCGATGACCTGTGCCACGCTGTCGCCGTACTTTCCGTCCCAGGTGACGCCGAGCGCGGTCGACGTCGGCGGAGACTGCGCCAGCGTGTCGTGCGCGCCGCCGTCGAACGACGCCTCCAGGGTCCGGGGGAGGGCGGAGGCGAGCAGGGAGGCGCTGAGGACCAGCCCGGCGAGCAGCGCCGAGATCCGTCGGTGCGCCGCCGCCAACCGGATCATCGGTCCGCTCCCGAGTTCAGCATGCCGCCGGGCCCCCGCCGGTGCAGCGACCACCCGAGCCCGGCGACCACCGCGAGGAGAGGCACCGCGACCGCGACGACGAGAACGGCCACCGAGGGCCAGGGGATGTCCAGCAGCACGGGTGGCGTGACGGCCGAGGTCTGACCGGTGAGGACGATGGCGGGCACGACGGCCGCGGCGACCACGATGGCGAGCAGCACCCCGCCCGTCAGCGACGAGGCGATGACGAACGACTGCTCGGCCATGAGCAGGCCGAGCGTCTGCCCGAAGGTCACGCCGAGCGCCTTGAACAGGGCGAACTCCGTCGCACGCGCACGGGCGGAGGCCACCGCGCTGATGAGGAAGCCGAGCCCGGCGAAGACGAGGGCGGCGACGAAACCGAGGGTGAGCGCCCCGCGCAGTCCGTCGGCGAGCGGGTCGTCGCCGAGCCGGCGCGTCAGCGTGCCCAGGTCGGTCACGGTCACCACCGGGTCGCGCGCCAGTGCGGCGGCGGCCGCCGAGGTGTCGTGCCCGGCGACGGACAGCCACCACTCCGTGGCCTCCTGCCGGACGCCGGCGGCGCGCAGCGCCGAGAGGTCGGCGAGCACGGCCGGGGCGGCCGCCGAGGTGCCGGGCAGCGCCTCGACCCTGCCCACCACCCGGACCGGCACCACGGCCGTGCCGATCGCCAGCCGCCGCGGTGACGGCAGTCCGGCGGTGAGCACGACGGGCACCTCGGCTCCGGTCCGCCGCAGGCGATCGGCGAGGACGGCGAGGGGTACGTCCGACAGGTCGGGACGCAGCAGCATGATCTCGTCCAGCCGGGCCGTGTCGGCCGCGAGCAGGGTGACCTCGGCTCCGTCCAGGTTCGCCGTACTGCGGTTGACCGGGGTGGCCGCCGTCGCGCCGTCCACGGGGGGCGGCTCGCGGCCCGTGTCGCCGGGCGGCACGGTCACGCGCAAATCGGCCCCGGCCAGGTGTCTGGCCTGGTCCTCCTGGGAGGTCCGCCAGGTGGCGGCCGTGATGAGGGAGAGCACGGCGATCGCCACCGCCGTGGTCAGCAGCAGCGCCGGGCCGCCGTAGCGTGTGGGGCGCCGGCTCACCTGGGCCGCTCCGACGAAGGGCGCGAACCGGAGACCGCGCGCGGTGACCCGCTCGAGGAACCGCGACGCCGGCGGCAGCAGGCGCAGGCCGAGCAGACCGCCGCAGAGCAGCGCGGCAGCGGGCCCGACCACGATCAGCGGGTCGACGCCCAGGTCACCGCCGACGGTCCGGGTGGCCGGGCCCCCGTAGCGCCGCAACTGCCAGATGGCGAGCACGGCCACGATGAGGAGGCCGAGGTCGGCGCCCGCTCGCTGGAGGTTGCCGTACCGCGTGCCGCGCCCCCGCGCGCCCTGCTCCTCGACGTACGTGCGCCGGGCCGATCCGACGGCGGGCAGCGCCACGAGCAGCGCGCAGGCCAGCGCCGCGATCGCCGCGACGGCGAACGTCCCCGGGGCGGGCGGCAGCCGTACGGCACGGGCCGGCGCGCCGATCAGGTGGAGGAGCGGCGGTGCCAGGAACGGCGCCGCGACGGCGCAGGGCAGCGCGACCAGCAGCGCCTCCTGCCCGGCCAGTGCGGCCAGGCGCACCGAGCCGCCGCCCCTCGCCCGCAGCAGCGCGACCTCCATCCGGCGGCGATCGGCCAGCAGCCGTGCGGTGAGCGTCAGTGTGTAGGCGGCGAGCACCAGCAGTTGCAGGACCGGCACCAGCATCGTCGAGCGGGCGACCATGGCGGCCTGGTCGAGCTGGGTGAGCATGTCGGGCAACCGGCTGGAGACCGTGCAGGCGGGACATTCCCTCCCGAGCACCGGGCCGATGGCGGACACCGAGGCGGCGAGCGGCCGGAGGCCGTGCAGCGGGAGACCGCTCAGTTGGGGAACGGTCCGCCAGGTCGCCGAGACGCCGGTGGTGAAGCGGTCGAGGAAAGTGCCGGCCGACACGACGAGCGGGCCGTAGGTGGTGTAGTCACCGATCTCGACGCCCGCCCGCAGCAGCCGGTCGTCGGCCCAGGGGTCGTCGGCGGAGCCGCCGGGCCGGAACACGCCGGTCACCCGGGCCCGGACCGGCCGCCCGTCGAGCCGGCCGACGACGGTCAGCTCGGCGCCCGTCGTCACGTGCATCAGCCGCGCGGCGGCCTCGGACACCGCGACCTCGACGGCGCCCTGCCCCGTGGCCGCCCCCGCGGTGTCGGAGGGCCACCTCCCGGTGAGGAGCGAGGCGTGGGAGCCGAGATCCTGATAGGTGGCGAACCTGGTCAGCTCGGGGTGTTCGGCACGCTCCTGACCCGGCATCGCGTAGGAGTCGGAGCGGGCGCTCGAGGCGACCCGTACGGGAACGCCGCCGTATCCGCCGGCGACCCGCTCACGGATCAGCCGGTCGACTTGGGAGAAATCTCCGGCCCTGACCGAGGTGGTGACCGTGGTCGCCCTGAGGTCGAGCGCGGCCGTCTCCATGGCCTGCCGGACACCCGCTTCGGTCACCGACCCCGCGTAGGAGGCGAGGGCGACGAGCGTGGTGGTCGCGAGCAGGATCGCACCGAAGGCGGCGAGCAGTAGCAGGGGCTCGCCCGACGCCCGCCGGAAGGCCAACGGCGCGCGTCCCCCCATGACCATCCTCGAACTCTTGGAGCCACTGATTTTCGCCAACACTAGGGCAAATCAGTGGATCATCGCGAGCCTTTTCGGTCGCGCTGAAATCTCTCCGAGAGGTCGCGATCTTCTGCCGAGTACAGAATCTTCCGCCGGACACCAGAACGCCGCACCCCGATGCACGGGATGCGGCGGCGTGGTGTCGCGGAGGACGTTACTTGGCTGCCTGCAGGGCGGCGGCACGCTGGGCGATCGCCGACTTGCGGTTGGCGGCCTGGTTCTTGTGAATGACGCCCTTGCTGACGGCCTTGTCGAGCTGACGGGAGGCGGCCCGCAGAAGGACCGTGGCCTCTTCCACGTTGCCCTGGTCTGCGGCCTCGCGGAACCTGCGGACCGCGGTCTTCAGGGAAGACTTGACGGCCTTGTTGCGCAGCCGACGCTTCTCGTTCTGCCGGTTGCGCTTGATCTGGGACTTGATGTTCGCCACGAAGAAAGCCTCGGTGTGAAGTCTTGGTCGGATGGGCGCGCGGGCTTGAGAGAGGGCGCGCCACACGCAGTTCAACAGGATACCCATAGCCGGGCCCGACGCTCAAATCACACCGCCGGGCCTTGCGGGCGGATCCATGCTATCGCGCCGCCGGCCTGCGGACGGGGTGAACATCCCGGTCGGCGCGGGCCGTCAGCGAGGGTCGACCCAGGCCGTCCGATATTCCCTCCAGTCCTCCTCGGTGGCGGCGAAGTCGACGTACAGCGCCAGGCCGATCCTGGTCCTCGGGCCGTGCCCGGTCAGCGCGAGCCGGGCGCCGTCGGCGGCGGCCGCCACGCTCTCGGCGGCGTCGCCCCAGGAGATCCCGTGGTCGTGATAGGCCGGAGCCCCGATGAGCAGGGTCTTGTCCTCGGGCACCAGGTCCATCGCGATCTCGGCCTGCCGTACGACGAATCCGCCGTAGAGGGACTGCAGCGGCGTGCCCGAGTCGTAGGTCATGATCGCCACCTGGTCGGTCAGTTCGGCGACCTGGCGGAAGTAGTCCGGCGACCAGTACTTGTCGTGCCCGATCGCCAGCCGGGCCGGGTGGCGCAGCCCGGGGAACGGCTCGATCTGCTGGGTGGCGGTCGTCAGCGGTTTCGTCCCGATCGCCTGCCGCGTCTCCCGCAGCGTGCTCAGAAACGCCCCGCTCCCGTCGGGCACCGGCTCGAAGTCGTAGTGGATGCCGTCGAAGCCCAGGTCGATCAGTGCCCGCGCGCCCGCGACGATCCGCTTCCGCGCCTGAGGGTCGGCGAGATCCAGTCGCGGGTCGTCGTCCGCGCCCACTTTCTGACCGAGCCAGGCCGAGACCCGAACCCCCGGCAGCCGCTCATGCCACCATTTCAGGAAATTTCGCGCATGGGGGTACTTCTCGGGTCGCAGGGTGCCGTCGTAGGACAACGGCCCGCTGTGCACGTACACGTCCCTGATCCCGGTCCCGCGCAGCCGTACGGCCAGGGCGTCCACATCGGCCGCCGTGCGGCGGCCGTCCACCCACGCGTGCCCCATCCACAGCGCGTCGTGCCCGGTCGTCTTCGCCCAGGAAGCGGGGGCGCCGGCGAACTTCCAGCGCAGCACGCCCGTCGCCGCGAGGCCGAGCAGTACGAGCACGGCCGCCACGAGGGCGGCCCACCGTAAGAGGCGCGAGACCAGCCGGAGAACCCGTCTGGTGGTCATGGCAAGCATCCGGACATGCCACCATGGAGGGTGGTGGGTCCGCCAGCCCGCCTGATGGAAAGGCCGGACGCCCGCGAGGCGGGACGGCCCGACCTGATACCCGATCTTGTCAAGCCCTTGTTGAAACGGACCTCGGTGCGCACTCAGCCTGGCCAGACCGACCCCGCGTTGATCCGGAACTTCTGCATCATCGCGCACATCGACCATGGCAAGTCCACACTCGCCGACCGCATGCTGCAACTCACCGGCGTGGTGGACGAGAGGTCGATGCGCGCGCAGTACCTGGACCGGATGGACATCGAGCGGGAACGCGGCATCACGATCAAGTCCCAGGCCGTCCGGCTCCCCTGGAACGGCCACGTCCTCAACATGATCGACACTCCGGGCCACGTGGACTTCACCTACGAGGTGTCCCGCTCCCTGGAGGCGTGCGAGGGCGCGATCCTGCTCGTCGACGCCGCACAGGGCATCGAGGCGCAGACGCTGGCCAACCTCTACCTGGCCATGAACGCCGACCTGCACATCATCCCGGTGCTCAACAAGATCGACCTGCCCGCCGCGCAGCCGGACAAGTACGCCGAGGAGATCGCCGGCCTCATCGGCTGCGATCCCGGAGACGTGCTGCGGGTGTCCGGCAAGACCGGGGTGGGGGTCAAGGAGCTGCTCGACCACGTGGTGGAGCACGTCCCCGCGCCCGTGGGGGACGCGGGGGCGGCCGCCCGCGCCCTGATCTTCGACTCGGTCTACGACACCTATCGCGGCGTCGTGACGTACGTCAGGGTCGTCGACGGGCACCTGTCCAAGCGCGAGCGGGTCCTGATGATGTCGACCGGCGCCCAGCACGAGCTGCTGGAGATCGGCGTCATCGCGCCCGAGCCCCGGCCGTCCGACCAGGGCCTCGGCGTCGGCGAGGTGGGATATCTGATCACCGGGGTGAAGGACGTCCGCCAGTCCCGGGTGGGTGACACGGTCACCAGCGCGGTCAAGTCGGCCGCCGAGCCGCTGGGCGGCTACGAGCATCCCAAGCCGATGGTCTTCTCCGGGCTCTATCCGGTCGACGGCGACGACTACGCCGAGCTGCGCGACGCGCTCGACAAGCTGCGGCTGAACGACGCCGCGCTCGTCTACGAGCCGGAGACCTCGGCCGCGCTCGGCTTCGGCTTCCGCTGCGGCTTCCTCGGCCTGCTGCACATGGAGATCGTGCGGGAGCGGCTGGAGCGCGAGTTCAATCTGTCGCTGATCTCGACCTCGCCGAACGTCGTCTACCGCGTGGTGATGGAGGACGGCCGGGAGCTCATCGTCACCAACCCCTCCGAGTTCCCCGAGGGGAAGATCGCCCAGATCTTCGAGCCGATGGTGAAGGCCACGCTGCTCGCGCCGGCCGAGTTCATCGGCGGCATCATGGAGCTCTGCCAGGGGCGCCGGGGGCAGCTGCTCGGCATGGACTACCTCTCCGAGGACCGGGTCGAGATCCGCTACACCCTGCCCCTCGGCGAGATCATCTTCGACTTCTTCGACCAGCTCAAGTCGAAGACCCGCGGCTACGCCTCGCTCGACTACGAGCCGCAGGGCGAGCAGGAGGCCGACCTGGTGAAGGTGGACATCCTGCTGCAGGGGGAGGCCGTCGACGCGTTCAGCGCGATCGTCCACCGGGAGAAGGCGTACGGCTACGGCGTCGAGATGGCCAAGAAGCTCAAGGAGCTCATCCCGCGGCAGCAGTTCGAGGTGCCCATCCAGGCGGCCATCGGCGCCCGTGTGATCGCCAGGGAGAACATCCGGGCCATCCGCAAGGACGTGCTGGCCAAGTGCTACGGCGGTGACATCAGCCGTAAGCGCAAGCTGCTGGAGAAGCAGAAGGAAGGCAAGAAGCGGATGAAGATGGTGGGCCGCGTCGAGGTGCCGCAGGAGGCGTTCGTCGCCGCCCTGTCCACCGACTCCGGGCCCGCCGACAAGGGCAAGAAATAGGACGGCGGGCCGGGGGCGAACGTGTCACCGGGGCCCGCCCAATTCGATGATGGGGCTCAACGGCGGCGGTCGGCGCTGAGCTCGGCCACGGCCCCGATCTTCGATCTTCGCCTCAGAGGCGGGGCTGAGGCGGTGCCGTCGGCTCGCCCTCGTAGACGGGGTCGGAGGGATCGTCGATGATCAAATCGACCAGGGTCGAGGCGGCCGTCGCCTGAAAGGACGCGCCCAGGAGCCTGATCATGGACATCCGGAATGCGTCGACGTCTCCACGGTCGACGGCCTGGACGCACTCCGGACCCGCGCTCCTGACGTCCACCCCGAACCGGTGCCAGGATCTCTGTGCCGCCGGGTCGGGGACCTGGAAGTAGACGGGTTCCCAGGCCGCCACGTTCATCATGGCCTGGCACACCGGTCGCATTTCGGCCATGAGATCGGCCGTGCCCTTCGGGGGATTGCCGCGCTCGGCTGAGTCGAGCAGTGCCGTCATCGAGTTGCCGACGCGGGCGGCGTGATCGAGGAGATATCGGCCACCGAGCCGGTACCAGGCGTGGACCTGCTTGCGGCGCATGTCCTGCGAGGCCGGCAGGACCGGCAGACCCGCCGTCCGCTGAAAGGCGGCCTGCGCGCTGACCGTCACCAGCTTCGCCTTCGTCGAGAACTGCGCCTCGGCATCGGCTGCCATCAGTACGGTCGCGGTCGCGAGAGCCGCACAAGGTAAGCCGGCCGCCGACAGCACTGTGGCGGCGTAGCGTCTTCCGGTCCTGGTGGGCGCGGGGGCCGCGACCGGCCGGGGCACCGGGATGCGGTCCTTCGCGTGGATCGCCGACCAGGCCAGGCGGAACAGGGCCGCCAGAGCCGTGGCCGCCACCGCGCTGACCGGTGCCATGAGCAGTGCGCCGCGCGCGACGAGGCTGAAGGTGCCGCCGCCCTGCAACCGCCGCCAGGCGGGACGCCAGGCGCAGCCGTCGCCCAGCACGCTCAGCGGCTGGATGCATCCGTCGACGGAGATGAGAGCGGTTGCGGCGCCCAGGCCGAGCATCGCGCCAACCCCCGCGGCGATGAGCGCGGTCGGCAGCCGGAAGCGGGCCGAGGCCGCCGCGATGAGGGCGGCGACGAGTGTGCCGGCGGCGATCGCCCACAGTGACCAGATCGCGTAGCTGAAGGCGTACATGCCGCCGCGTTGTCCCGGCTCGGCGTGCAGGGTGTGCATCCAGGCCTGGACTGCGGCGACACCGGCGGTCGTGATCGCCGCTCCCATCAGTGCGGGCATGATGGCCTGCCGCAGCGTGGGCGCCTGCCATACCGCCGCCGCGCGCTCCCGGGCGGCGGCGTCCGGTGAGCGGTGCCGGCCGGGTCCGCGTCCGGCCGTACCCGCGGCCCACAGGACAAAGGGCGTGACCCAGGCCGCGACGGCGGCGGCAGGGGTCAGCGGCTGGTACGCCGCGTATCGCAGTACGGCGATCGTCGGGGCCATGACCGCGGTCGTGTCCGGACGCGCGGCGCCCACGCCGGGGAACCAGTTCACGATGCTCCATCGCAGGCCCGCCGGGTCGTACCAGAATCCGCCGGCGTACACCGCCCCGTGGTAGTTCCACCAGGAGAACCACGCCGAGAGGATCAGCCAGCCAGAGATCAGGCACAGCGCCAGCGGCCATCGCAGCGACCGGCCCGGCCAGGACGCGGCCGCGAGGCGAGCGCACTGAGAGGTCCAGCACGTCACGGCGACCGCGACGGCCACGACCAGCGCCAGCACCCACGACCTGCCGGGCAGCCACATGCCCCCGGTGGTCTGGCCGTTGACCAGCGATCCGGCGATCAGCCCCAGGCCCAGCCACAGTCCGGCCCGCATACCGGTGGGAGCCGGCCGACCCAGCACGGCGGCGCGGACCACCGCCCGCCACAGCACCGCCGTGGCGGCCGCCGCGACCACGGCGGCCGGAACGGCGGCGAGGCCCTGCCCGAGCCAGTCGCTCAGGTCGGCGACGCGAGGTGCTACGTGCCCCAACAGGTGGAAGTTCATCAGTGTGGCGCCGGCGCCGATCAGGAACATCAGCAGTGAACTCACCGCGAAGAGCGGCGCCGGATCGTCGAGGGCGGCACGGCGGATCTCCCGCCTCGGGTGGGTGCGCAGCTGATCCAGCAGGACGCCCGCCAACCGGGACGGGCGCCGGTGCTCGGCCGTCGTGGGCGGCGCGGCCCAGACGTGCTCCAGCGGCGCGCCCCACCGGCCGGCCGTCAGGTCGGCGTACAGCTCCCTGCTGCGCAGCACATCCGCACGGGCGAGGTGCATCACGATGGCGATGACCACGGGAACGGCCAGATAATGCGTGATCACGACGGCGACCGTTGATCCGATGCCGGTCGCGATGCCGAGCACCCACAGTCCCGACCACCACAGCAGGTAGGGGGTGAGGATCAGCACGATGAACGTCCGCCACAGGGCGACGGTGGCGTAGGTGATCGTGAGATCCCGGTTGGCGACGTGGCCGAGTTCGTGCAGGACGACGGCGTCGAACGTCCGCGGGTCGGCGGTGCGGCAGGCGACCAGTCCGCCGTGCAGAAGCAGCCGGGGGCGGCGGTTGGTGCCGAACACCGCGGCGCTCCTGGTGGTCGCGGCCGGCGCGAAGAACAGTTCGGGCACCCGCGCGACACGGCCCGCGGCCAGTTCCTCGATGCGCGCGGCGATCTCGGAACCGCCCGGGACAAGATCCAAACGGATGCAGCGGCCGCGACGCTGCTTCCACAGCGGCAGCAGGATCGTGGCCGCCGCCGCGGTGGCGACGACCACCGCGGGCCCGGCCAGGATCTGCCACAACGGTGGGGGTGGTGCGTACCGGGCCGCGCATGGGAGAAACGCCAGCGCCTGCCCCGTCAAGCGCGTTGCCGCCGCCAGCGTATAAGCGGAGTGATCGACGCCGGCCGCCAACACGCACTCTGCGTAGCCGCCGAGGCGGAGGGCGGACAGTACCGACATCGGCATGTAACCGCTGGCGGTTACGAGCAGGAGCAGCAGCAGAGCGAAACGGGCGTTCGTGCCGGCGCCGAGTATCCGTTCGTCGATTCTGGCCGGGCCGGAATCGACGGTCGTCAACGCGTCTCTCTCACATCGGCATCGCCGTGGAACTCGCCCGGCTCGGCCAGCGCCAGGGAAGCGACGACGCCGTCGGCGATCCGCTTGGCCCGGCCCTGCGACAGCCCGGCCTCAACGGCCGCCACAAGGACCATCTGCCTGACCATCGCCTGCTGCTCGCGGGTGAGGGCGGGGATGACCTCGGGCTCCGCTTTCCGGCGCAGGATGCGCCGCCACAGCGACACCGAGCCGCGCGCCGCCCCCTCCACGGCCGCGTCGGCCAGCTTCTGGCGGGCGCTTTCCAGCGTCAACCACAGCAGCGGGGTCACCAGCGCGACGACGTCGGCGACGCCGAAGCCGAGCGGATCACGCCCCTGCCTGCGTCGGCGCAGCCGGGTCAGCACCTCGGCGTCGCTGTAGCGCAGCAGCCCCTCGACCACGACCGTCTCCTCCGGCGCGCAGTCGGCCACGACCCTGCGTACGACATCACGGACCAGAACCTGAGCGGGCTGTTCGGGCTGGATGGTCGGCCTCCCATCCCGGTGGAAGTTCGCTGACGTCGGAGCGGAATCAGCCTCCTGATCGCGATGCTACAGTCGCCGGCCGCCGTGCATAGCGTGATCTCGAAGCGACGCTGAAAAGGGCCGGGGCCGGAGCACACATCGGCTCCGGCCCCGGCCGCCCCCCGATATCCGCCCGGCTCAGCGCAGCACGGAGTAGAGCGCCGAGGTGAGGGACGCCCTGGCGTCGTCCTGGTCGATCGACCACATCATCGAGCCGCCCAGGCCCTTGAGCCTGATGTAGGCGGCCTTCTGGAGCAGGACGGCCGGGTCGTCATAGGACCAGAACTCGTTGCCGTCGTACAGCCACACCGTGCCGGTCAGCAGGTCGCGGTAGCGCTTGCCGGGCTTCTTGGCCAGGATCTTGTAGTCCTCCGTGCCGGCCGCCCAGGTGCCGGGGGCGGGCCCGGTGGCCGGCGCGTACAGGCCGTTGCCCTTGGACTTCACCCCGGTCCAGCCCTGGCCGTACGCCGGGACGCCGACCACGATCTTCCGCTTGGGCGCGCCACGGGACACCAGGTCGCGCACGGTCTGGTCGACGCTGTAGCGCACCGGGTTGGGGTCGCGCCTGTCGGTCAGCAGGTTGGCCTGGTGGCCGGTCTGGTTCTCCCAGGTGCCGTGCAGGTCGTAGCCCTGCACGGTCGCGAAGTCGAGCTGGTCGAAGACCTTGCGCACCTCGAAACCTGCGTCGATCTTGGTCGCCGCGGCCGGGAGGAACGCGGTCAGCTCGCTGTCGCGGTCGAACGCCTTCATCTGGCGGCGCAGCTCGGCCGTGAACAGCGTGAAGTTCTGCTTGTCCTCGGGCCGGATGACGTTGCCCTCGTTGCCTTCGGAGCCGGGCCACTCCCAGTCGAGGTCGATGCCGTCGAACACGCCCGCGCCGGCGCCGGGCGGCAGGCCGGGCAGGTTGCCCTTCAGCCAGAGGTCGACACACGAGGCGGCCAGCTGGGTCCGCGCCTCGGGAGTGAGCACCGCGTCGGAGAAGTGCTTCGAGCCGGTCCAGCCGCCCAGCGAGATGAGGACCTTCAGCCCGGGGTGCTTGGCCTTGAGCTTCTTGAGCTGGTTGAGGTTGCCCTTCAGGGCCTGATCCTCGGCGTCGGCCACGCCGTCGACGCTCTGCTCGGCGGGGATACCGCGCTGCCAGTCCGCCCAGGGGTCGGCTGAGTAGCAGGTGCCCTCCGGGCTCACGAATCCGAAGGCGTAGTTGATGTGGGTCAGCTTGCCCGCGGCCCCGCTGGTCTCCATGTCCTTGACCTGGTAGTTGCGCCCGTAGACGCCCCACTGGATGAAGTAGGCCACGCGCTTGTACCGGTCATGGCCGGTACGTCCCTGTGTCTCCGCCTGGGCCGCCGACGGTACGGCCGTCGCCGCCAGACCGGTGGCGACCGCCACGATGAGGGTCTTCTTGAGAAGCCGGCGCACGTTTCTCCTCAGCTTGCTCGGGGGGGTGAATCTATAAGGAAAGTTTCTTATAAATTGAGCAGGATCGTAGACCGCGTGCGTGTGGGGCGTCAATGGCATGTGCGCGGGCGCGGCAGACTGGTAACCGTGCCTTCCGTGCTTCCCGACGGCGACCCCGTCCCCGCCTCCGGCGCGCTGCCGTCCGGGGCGCTGGCCGGGCTGGGCTCCCGCCCGTTCGGCTTCTACGTGCACGTGCCGTTCTGCGTCACCCGCTGCGGCTACTGCGACTTCAACACCTACACGGCCGAGGAACTGGGCCCCGGCGCTTCGCGGCGGGACTACGCGGACACCGTCGTCGAGGAGGTGCGGCTGGCCCGCCGGGTGCTCGGCGACGCGGCGCCCCCCGTCGAGACCGTGTTCTTCGGCGGCGGCACGCCGACGCTGCTGCCCGCTGCCGATCTGGTACGGATCCTCCACGCGATCGGCGCGGAGTTCGGCCTGGCCCCGGGGGCCGAGGTGACCACCGAGGCCAATCCCGAGTCCGTCGACCCGGCACACCTGGAGACCCTGCGCGGCGGCGGCTTCACCCGGGTGAGCTTCGGCATGCAGAGCGCCGCGGAGCACGTGCTGCGGGTGCTCGACCGCCGGCACACCCCGGGGCGGGCGGCACAGGCCGTACGAGAGGCGCGCGAGGCCGGTTTCGAACACGTCAACCTCGATCTGATCTACGGCACGCCGGGGGAGAGCGACGACGACTGGCGGGCGTCTCTCGACGCGGCGCTGGCGGCCGGCCCCGACCACGTGTCGGCGTACTCGCTGATCGTCGAGGACGGCACCCGGCTGGCCGCCCGCATCCGCCGCGGCGAGCTGCCCATGCCCGATGACGACGTGGCGGCCGACCGCTACCTCATCGCCGAGGAGAAACTGTCCGCCGCCGGGCTGAGCTGGTACGAGATCTCCAACTGGGCCGCGGGGGACGAGGCGCGCTGCCGTCACAACCTGCTCTACTGGAGCGGCGGAGACTGGTGGGGCGCCGGGCCGGGCGCGCACAGCCACGTCGGTGGGACCCGGTGGTGGAACGTCAAACACCCGGCCGCCTACGCCGCCCGCCTCGCCGCGGGCGCGTCGCCCGCCCATGCGCGTGAGGTCCTCGCCCCGGGCGATCGTGCCGTAGAGCGGCTGATGCTGGAGCTGCGTCTGGCGGGCGGCTTCCCGCTGCCCGACCTCGCCCCCGGCGCCCGTACGGCGTGCGCCCGCGCGCTGGCGGACGGGCTGCTGGAGGTCGAGCCGTTCAAGCGCGGCCGGGCCGTGCTCACGCTGCGCGGCCGTCTCCTCGCCGACGCACTGACCCGCGACCTCGCCCTCGCCTACGACTGAGGCGGGGGCCGGAAGCCCCGGAGGTCCGGGGCCCCGGGCCGCGGCCGACCCGCGCCCGATCCCTCGCGCCTGCCGACCGGGCGGCTACTCCCCGTCGCTCCGGTCCCTCAGCGCCCGCCGCCCGATGAGCGCCTCGACGCCGTCGAGCAGCAGATCGAGCCCGAAGCGGAAGTCGTCGTCGCCCACCCAGCCCACGGCGCCCTCCATGACGCCTGAGCGCATCGCCGCCGACAGGGACGGGTAGGTCTCGGGGTCGAGCAGCCCGGTGAGCACCTCGCCGTAGTCGGCGGCCCCGCTGATGCCGGCCTCCTCCATCCGTGGGTCCCCGCCGGTCACGCTCTGGACGAGCGCCGCGTCGGTGAGCGCGTACCCCACCAGTGCGGTCGCCACGTTGATCTTCTCGCCGTCGTCGAGGCCGGTGCCGGCGAGGGCGGCGAGGGCGCGGTCGAGCCACAGCAGCCGGCGCGGACCCATCGGCGGGATGAGCGTGTCGATCGACAGCAGCCAGGGGCGGTCGAGCAGGAGGTCGCGCTGGGTCCGCGTCCAGAGGGCCAGGTAGTCGCGCCACGGCATGCCGTCGGGCTCGGGCGGCAGCGGGGCGGCGCTGTCGGCCATGACCGTGAGCAGGTCTTCCTTGCTGTCGATGTACCGGTAGAGCGCCGTTGTCGCCACCCCCACCCGTGCGGCCACGTTCGCCATGGACACCCCGGCCAGGCCCTCGGCGTCGGCGATCTCGATGGCGGCCGCAATGATCGTGGCCAGGTCGAGCCGCGGTCGTGGCCCCCGGCGCGACACCGGCTCGTGCCCCCACATGCGCCCCAGCACGGACGGCAGCGGCCGTTCCTGCGCCATCGCATCTCCTCCCCTTGACTCGCTCCTAGGATTGTGCATTACCTTGAAACTATGAATTACATACACAGTACGGCATTCACAGATGCCATCCGAGTTCGGGGCCTGACCAAGTCGTTCGGCGCGACCCGGGTGCTCGCCGGGGTCGATCTGACCGTGCCAACGGGCTCGCTGCTCGCCCTGCTGGGTCCGAACGGCTCGGGCAAGACGACCACCGTGCGCATCCTGACCACGCTGCTCGCGCCCGACGGCGGCACCGCCACGGTGGGCGGGAACGACGTGACCCGCGAGGGCGTCGCGGTGCGGCGGATGATCGGGCTGACGTCCCAGCAGGCCACCGTGGACGATCTGCTGACCGGCCGGGAGAACCTGGAGCTGTTCGCCGGCCTCTACCACCTGGGCCGCCGCCGGGCCCGGCAGCGGGCCGCTGAGCTGCTGGAGCGCTTCGACCTGGCCGGGGCCGCGAACCGGCGGGTGGGGACGTACTCGGGCGGCATGCGGCGGCGGCTCGACCTGGCCGCGAGCATGGTGTCCGAGCCGCGCATCCTGTTCCTGGACGAGCCCACGACCGGACTCGACCCGCGCAGCCGGGCCGAGCTGTGGTCGGTGATCCGCGAGCTGCTGGCCTCCGGCACGACCATCCTGCTCACCACGCAGTATCTGGAGGAGGCCGACCGGCTCGCCGACCGGGTGGTGGTGATCGACGGTGGCCGGGTGGTCGCCGACGACTCCCCGGCCGCGCTCAAACGTCAGGTCGGTGCCGAGCGCCTGGTGCTCCACCTGTCCCGGGCCGAGGACGCCCCCCGCGCCCGGGCCGCCCTCGGTGTGCCGGCCCAGGAGACCGCGCTCGCCCATGGCGTCACGTCACCCCACGAGATCACGCTGGCTCTGCGGGGACCCGAGCATCTGCGGTGTGCGCTCAACGCGCTGCGGCGGGCCGGGATCGGCGTCGAGCACGTCGAGCTGCGCACGCCCACGCTCGACGACGTCTTCTTCGAGCTGACGGCGGCCGCGGCATGACCGGCGTGCTCACCGCGGCCGGCGACCTGCGCCGGCTCGTCGTCCGCGACCTGCGCCGTGAGGTGCGCATGCTCGACGGCCTGATCGTCAACACCGCCCTGCCGGTGATCATCATGGTGCTGTTCGTGTACGTCTTCGGCGGCGCCATCACCACCGGCTCCAGCGGCCTGGCGTACCTCGACTTCGTGGTCCCCGCCGTCCTGCTCATGTCCGGCGGGTACGGCGCCGCGCTGACGGCCGTGAACATCGCCGACGACATGACCGACGGCATGATCGACCGGTTCCGCACCCTGCCGATCGGCGGCTGGGTGGTGCCAGCGGGTCACGTCGTCGCCTCGGTGCTCCGTAACGTGGCGGCCTGCGGGTTCGCCTTGCTCGCGGCCGTCGTGCTGGGCTTCCGCCCGGACGCGGGGCCCGCCGAGTGGGCGCTGACGCTGGCGTTGCTGATCGGGTACGTGCTGGCCATGTCGGCCCTGGCGGTGCTGTGGGGGCTGCTGGTGAGGTCGACCCAGGCGGCGGGGGCGTTCGGCTTCGTGGTGCTGTTCCTGCCGTACCTGTCGGACGGGGTCGTACCGGCCGAGACCATGCCCGGGGTGCTGCGGGACTTCGCGTCCAACCAGCCGATCACGCCGATCGTGGCGACGTTGCGTGCGCTGCTCCTGGACCGGCCGATGGGGTCGTCCGGTGTGGCGGCGACGCTGTGGCTGGTGGGCGTGGTGGTGGTGAGCACACCGGCGGCGGCCTGGCTGTTCCGCCGCCGGACCTCCGCCTGACCCCGCCTGACCCGAGCGGCCCGGCAGGCGGCCCGGCGCGGCCCGGCCTGCGAGGAAACGCGGGATCACGACGAGAGGGATGAGGTGATCAGGCGTCCGCGGTGGGGTCGGTGACGAAGTCGATCAGCTCCTCGACACGGCCGAGGAGCTCGGGCTCCAGGTCGGTGTACTCGCCGACCCGGCCGAGGATGTGGCGCCATGCCTCCCCGGGCTCCATCCGCCAGCCCAGGGCCGCGATCACGCCTTCCTTCCAGGGAACGCCCTTCGGCACGTCCGGCCAGGCCGGGATGCCGAGCACGGCCGGTTTGACCGCCTGCCAGATGTCCACGTACGGATGACCGACCACCAGCACGTGGTCACCCGACACGCGGGCGGTGATCCGGCTCTCCTTCGAGCCCGGCACCATGTGATCGACGAGCACGCCCAGTCGCCGTCCGGGCCCGGGGGCGAACTCCTCGACGATGCCGGGCAGGTCGTCGATCCCCTCCAGGAACTCGACGGCGACGCCCTCCACCCGCAGATCGTGTCCCCAGATCTTCTCCACCAGGGAGGCGTCGTGGACCCCTTCGACGTAGATCCGGCTCTCCCTGGCGACACGAGCGCGCAGCCCCTCGACCGCTATCGATCCCGACGCGCTCCGCCGGGGTCCCTTCGGCGCGGCGGCCGGCCGTACCAGCGTGACGGGCCTGCCGTCGAGGAGGAACCCGGCGGGCGTCAGCGGGAAGACCCGCCGCCGTCCGAACCGGTCCTCCAGTGTGACGGCCTCCTTGTCGCAGGCCACCACCGCACCGCAGAAGCGTCCCTCCGCGTCTTCGACCACGAGGTCGTGCTCCGCTGGAATCTCCGGGATCTGGCCGCGTCTGGGCCGTCGCCAGTCACCGGAGAGCACGTCCCGCCCATACATGCCGGGAACGCTAGCAAACGACGCGCCGGACGGGGCCGCCCACCGGGATCGGCGGCTAATGTACGGATTGTCAGGAATTGAGGAAAAGGTTCGCGTATAACACGCTTAGGGTTGGTTGTCCATTGTGTCGCGGGCGTTATCGCACCGCAGGTCGCAGTGGCCGTACACTTGGCACTCGGGAACACAGAGTGCCAGAGTCGGTGTTTCCAGGCACAGGGAGGTGACACATTGCTCGACGACCGCAAGCTGGCGGTGCTGCGCGCCATCGTCGAGGACTACGTGTCCACCAATGAGCCGGTGGGTTCCAAGGCCCTCGCGGACAGGCACAACCTCGGCGTCTCCCCGGCGACGATCCGCAACGACATGGCGGCGCTGGAGGAGCAGGGATACATCCGTCAGCCGCACACGAGCGCGGGAAGGGTGCCGACGGACAAGGGCTACCGGCTGTTCGTCGACCGGCTCTCGTCGATCAAACCGCTGTCCGTGGCGGAGCGCAGGGCGATCGAGACGTTCCTCGCCGGAGCGGTCGATCTCGACGAGATCGTCATGCGTACGGTGCGCCTGCTGGCGCAGCTCACCCGGCAGGTCGCCGTGGTCCAGTACCCCTCGCTGACGAGGTCGTCGATCAGGCACGTGGAGATCGTGCCCCTGGCCGAGCGGCGGGTCATGCTCGTGCTGATCACGAACACCGGCCGGGTCGAACAGCGGGTGATCGACCTCCCCGAGGACGTCGCCGACGAGCGGATCGGGAACCTGCGCGCGGTGCTCAACAGCTGCCTGGACGGCTGCGGCCTGTCCATGGTGCCGGAGACCGTGGCCGACCTCCCCGAGCGGCTGCCGCCGGAGGACCGGCAGGTGGCCGTCACGATTCTGTCGGTGCTCCTGGAGACGCTGGTCGAACGGCACGAAGAGAAGATCGTGTTCGCCGGTGCGGCCAACCTCGCCGCCGCCGACTTCAGCGTGGGCCTGCGTGACGTGCTGGAGGCGCTGGAGGAGCAGGTGGTCCTCATGCGGCTCCTGGGCGAGACCGGCGGTATTTCGGAACTCACGGTCCGGATCGGTTCGGAAAATCCTTACAGCGGACTGCGGGGTACCTCTATCGTGGCCGCGGGATACGGTTCGGGCGACAAGGAACTGGCCCGGCTCGGAGTGCTGGGCCCGACGCGAATGGACTATCCGGTGACGATGGGTGCGGTGCGCGCCGTTGCGCGCTACGTCGGCCAGATCCTGGCGGGGTCGTAAGTGGCAGTGGCAAAGGACTATTACGAGATCCTCGGAGTCCGCCGCGACGCCGGCCCGGACGAGATCAAGAAGGCGTATCGGCGGCTCGCCCGCGAGCTGCACCCGGACGTCAACCCCGATCCCCAGACCCAGGAGCGGTTCAAGGAGATCACCCAGGCGTACGAGGTGCTGTCCGACGCGAACAAGCGCCGCATGTACGACCTGGGCGGCGACCCGTTCGGCGGGGGCGCGGGCGCCGGGGCCGGCGGCTTCGGGGCCGGCTTCCCGTTCAGCGACATCATGGACGCGTTCTTCGGTTCCGCCGGCGCGTCCAGGGGGCCGCGTTCGCGTGCCCGGCGTGGGCGCAACGCCACGATCCGGGTCGAGCTCGACCTGGCGGAGGCGGCGTTCGGCACCACCCGGGAGATCGTGGTCGACACGGCCGTGCTGTGCGACGTCTGCCAGGGTTCCGGCGCCGCGGCCGGCACCCACCCCGACACCTGCGACATGTGCCACGGCCGCGGCGAGGTGTCCCAGGTGACCCGCTCGTTCCTCGGCCAGGTCATGACCTCCCGCCCGTGCCCGCAGTGCGGCGGCTACGGCAGCGTGATCCGCAACCCGTGCATGGAGTGCTCCGGCGAGGGCCGGGTGCGCACCCGGCGCACGATCAAGGTCAGGATTCCGGCCGGCGTCGAGGACGGCACCCACATCCAGCTCGCCGGCGAGGGCGAGATCGGCCCCGGCGGCGGGCCTCCCGGCGACCTCTTCCTGGAGATCGCCGAGCGGCCGCACGCGATCTTCGAACGCCGGGGCGACGACCTGCACTGCACGGTCCACATCCCGATGACGGCCGCCGCGCTCGGCACCTCGCTCACCGTCGAGACGCTGGACGGCGCGCAGGAGATCGACGTACGGCCCGGCACCCAGGCCGGTCAGGTCATCCCCCTGTACGGCAAGGGCGTCCAGCGGCTCAACGAGACCGGCAGGGGCGACCTGCTGATCCACGTCAACGTCGAGACCCCGCTCAAACTGGACGCGCAGCAGGAGGAACTGCTGCGGGAGCTGGCCAAGCTGCGCGGCGAGGAGCGGCCACCGGGCAAGTTCTCCCCCGGGCAGCAGGGCTTCTTCTCCCGGCTGCGCGACGCGTTCAACGGCCGCTGATCCCGATCGGAGACGAAGGCACGAGCGCATGAGCGTTCCGGTGTTCCTGTCGGAGGCGGCCGGCCGACCGGCCGGGGGCGGTGACCGCGTCGTCCTCGACGGCCCAGAGGGCCGGCACGCCGCCGCCGTACGCAGGATGCGCCCCGGCGAGCGGCTCGACCTCACCGACGGGGCCGGCCGGGTCGCCGAGTGCGTGGTGCTGGACGTGGGCCGAGATCGCCTGACCGCCGAGGTGATCCGGTGGTTCGAGGTCGAGCCGCCCCGGCCCCGCCTGATCGTGGTCCAGGGCCTGCCCAAGGGCGACCGGGGTGAGCTCGCGGTCGAGATGTTGACCGAGGCGGGCGTGGACGTGATCGTGCCGTGGGCCGCGGCACGCTGCGTGACCCGGTGGCAGGGCGACCGGGCCGCGAAGGCCCTCGGCCGCTGGCGCGGCACGGCCCGCGAGGCCGCCAAGCAGTCCCGCCGGTTTCACCTGCCCGAGGTGACCGAGCAGGCCACCACGGCCCGCGTCGCCGACCTGATCGCCTCGGCCGCGCTGGCGGTCGTGCTGCACGAGGAGGCCGCCGAACCCCTCAGCGGTCTCGACGTCCCCGGCGCTCTCACCGATGCCCGCGGCCGGAGCGACATCGTCGTCGTGGTCGGGCCGGAGGGCGGCATCACCGATGCGGAGGTCGCGGCGTTCCGGGCGGCGGGAGCCGTACCCGCCCTGCTCGGGCCGACGGTGCTGCGCACGTCGACGGCGGGGATCGCCGCTGCGGCCGTGCTGCTGTCCCGCTGCGGCCGCTGGTGATCCCGCGGACCCCGCGGTAACTGATCTCCGCGGTCCCCGGGAGTGTCAGGGGGTCGGCGTCTCGGCGGGGGTGGGCGTGGGCGCCGGGCTGGAAGGCGGGGTGTGCGGTGTGGGCGTCGGCCGGTGCGGTGAGGGCGTGGCGGGCGGCGCCGACGTTCCGGTGGTGATCGTCGGCACGGGCGCCGGCGGCTGCGCCGTCGGCCCGGGTGGGCAGGACGACGCGACCGAGGGCGTGGCTCCGGGCTCCGCCTCGACCGTCCCCGGCCCGTCGGGCTCGGCTTCGGGCGCGGGGGAGGGGCACGGGCTCGGCCTCGACGGCGAGGGCTTGGGGCTCGGCCAGGTCCGCTGCGGCGTCGGAGTGGACGTCACGGGGGTCGGGCTCGGCTGATGGACGCGGGTTCCGCCGACCGAGGGGACGACCACGGCCGGGGGCGGCGTCGCCGCGGGCGGGCGCGTCATGGACGAGGTGTCGCGCTCCCCGTCGTCCACACTGGTCGTCTGAGACAGGCCGGTGCTCTCGACCACCTGGGTGCGCAGGTCCGGGATGATCATCACGGTCGCGCCGGCCACGAGGACGGCGCCCGCGACGGATGCGCCGACCCGCCACCAGAACAGGTTGCGCACGCCGCGCCTCGCGATCCGGGCGCGGATGATCTCTAGTCCTTCGGGAGACGGTACGACCGAGTCCGCCTCCGCGCGCAGGGCACGGCGCAGCGACTCGCCGTACTCGTCGTCGGGCGGGAAGGTCATGAGAACTGCTCCAGTGCCATCCGTAGTGCGGCCATGCCGCGGGACGTGTGACTTTTCACCGCGCCCTTGCTGATGCCCATCGCGTGCGCGATCTCGGCCTCCGACAGGTCACCGTAGTAACGCAGCACCAGCGCCTCGCGCTGCCGGGTCGGCAGGCGGCGAAGTGCCTCGATGACAGCGGAGCGCTCCAACTCGCCGATCGCGCCGTTCTCCGCACTGGGGGCGTCGGGCAGGCCCTTGGGGGCGTACTTCTCCACGACCGCGCGATGGCGCAGCACGGAACGAGAACGGTTGACGACCGACTGGCGCAGGTAGGCGAGCGCCTTGTCGGTGTCCCTCAGGCGGCGCCACGCCCCGTGAATCGCGACGAACGCGTCCTGGACGACCTCTTCGGCGCTGGCGACATCGCGCACCAGAAGCACCGCGAGACGCACCAGCGACCGATAATGGGCGCTGTAGAGCGCTGTAACGGCCATGTCGGCGTCCCAGCCGACGGGCACCGCTCCCAGCGACCGGTCGGCCACGAGGGTCTCAGTGGTCACGTCGATAGGACGCTCGTCATTCCCGGGGGGTTTACGTTCTTCCGAATCATTAGGGGGCATGGCCCAGCGCTGTCCTCGCCCGACGCTAGGAATTTTTTCCTGTGCAGTCTCGCACAAGCTCAGGTTATCCGGCGGGATCATCAGCGTCATCACGGATCGACAACGGCTAATGTTGCCCTGTGACCGACTGCCTGTTCTGCAAGATCGTGGCCAAGCAGGTGCCCGCTGAGATCGTTCTGGAGGCCGGCCGCGCACTGGCCTTCCGCGACATCAACCCGCAGGCGCCGACCCATGTCCTCGTCGTACCGAAGTCCCACTACGAGAACGCCGCGGCCCTGGCCGCCGCCGACGACGGCCTCGCCGACGACGTGCTCAAGGCGTGTCACGCGGTGGCCGTCCAGGAGGGCGTGGCGGATTCGGGGTACCGCATTGTGTTCAACACCGGGTCCGGCGCCGGTCAGACGGTCTTCCACGTCCACGCGCACGTGCTCGGCGGCCGGGGCCTCACCTGGCCGCCGGGCTGAGCCCGTCGGCGGCCCGGCCGGGGGCGCTAGCATGAAAAGGAATTAGGGAGGCGAGCAGGCCGTAGGGCCGCCCATGACCGAGTCACAGCAAACCAACAAGACCCAGGCCAAGGTGGTCATTCCCGAGGGGCAGTCGATGGTCAGCCTCCTCGGTTCGCGTGACGAACTGCTACGGGTCATCGAGAAGTCCTTCAAAGCGGACATCCACGTGCGCGGCAACGAGATCACCATCACCGGCGGCCCCGAGGAGAGCGGCGTCGTCGTCCGTCTCTTCGAGGAGTTGGTCGAGCTGGTCGGCTCGGGCGCCGAGCTGACCCCCGACGCCGTGGAGCGCAGCATCGCGATGCTGCGGATGGCGACCGACCGCCCCGCCGAGGTGCTGTCCCTGGACATCCTCTCCGCGCGCGGCCGGACGATCCGCCCCAAGACGGTCAACCAGAAGCGGTACGTCGACGCGATCGACAAGCACACGATCGTCTTCGGCATCGGCCCCGCAGGCACCGGCAAGACCTATCTCGCGATGGCGAAGGCCGTGAAGGCCCTGCAGAACAAGCGGGTCAACCGGATCATCCTGACCCGGCCCGCCGTCGAGGCCGGGGAGCGGCTGGGCTTCCTGCCCGGGACGCTCTACGAGAAGATCGATCCGTACCTGCGGCCGCTCTACGACGCGCTGCACGACATGATCGATCCCGAGTCGATCCCGCGGCTGATGGCCGCCGGCACGATCGAGGTCGCGCCGCTCGCGTACATGCGCGGCCGCACGCTCAACGACGCGTTCATCATCCTCGACGAGGCGCAGAACACCTCGCCCGAGCAGATGAAGATGTTCCTGACCCGGCTGGGCTTCAACTCGAAGATCGTCGTCACCGGTGACGTGACCCAGATCGACCTCCCGGGCGGCCAGGAGAGCGGGCTGAAGGTGGTCCAGAACATCCTCGAGGGCATCGACGACATCCACTTCAGCAGGCTCACCAGCGCCGACGTGGTGCGGCACCGTCTGGTGAGCGACATCGTCGACGCCTACGGACGCTACGACGCGGCGCTGGCCTCCGAGCCGCGGACCATCGCCAACAAACAACGGCCGCGGAGCAGACGGTGATCGAGGGCATGACGCCTCCCCATCCGGGGACCGCGGAATCAGGGGCCGGGGGCGCGAGCGGACCGGACGAGGAGATCGGTTTGAGCATCGAGGTGGCCAACGAGTCGGGCGTGGAGGTCGACGAGTCCGCGCTCGTGGAACTGGCGGGCCACGTGCTCGGCAAGATGGGCGTCAACCCGCTCGCCGAGCTGTCGATCCTGGTGATCGACGAGGCGGCGATGGCCGAGCTGCACGAGCAGTGGATGGGCGAGCCCGGCCCGACCGACGTGCTCGCCTTCCCGATGGACGAGCTGCGGCCCGACTCCGGCAGGGACGAGGACTCCTCGCCGGACCCGGCGCTGCTCGGCGACGTCGTGCTCTGCCCGCAGGTCGCCGCCAGGCAGGCGGCCGAGGCCGGGCACGCGGCGCAGGACGAGCTCGAGCTGCTGTGCACGCACGGCATCCTGCACCTGCTCGGCTACGACCACGCCGAGCCCGAGGAGCACGCCGAGATGTTCGGCCTGCAGGATGAGCTGCTCGGATCGTGGCGGGAGGTGCGGCGGAAGCCGTGAACAACGGCTGGCTGCTGTCTGCCGTCATCCTGATCGTGATCGGCGGCCTGCTGGCGAGTGCCGAGACCGCGCTGACCCGCATCTCCCGGGTGCGCGCCGAGGAGTTCCTCAAGGACGGGCGGCGCGGGGCGCGGCCGCTGCGCGCGATCGTCGCCGACCCGCCGCGCTACCTCAACCTGGTGCTGCTGCTCCGATTGAGTTGCGAGCTGGCCGCCACCGTGATCGCCACCCTGCTGTTCATCGACTGGCTCGGTGACCAGGGGCAGGCCTACGCGGCGGCGGCCATCGTCATGATCATCGTGAGCTACGTGATCGTCGGCGTTTCGCCGCGTACGCTCGGCCGCCAGCACGCGGAACCGGTCGCGCTGGCGAGCGCGCCCATCGTGTACGGCCTGACCCGGATCTTCGGCCCGCTGCCCAAGCTGCTGATCCTGCTGGGCAACGCGCTCACGCCGGGCCGCGGTTTCCGTGAGGGGCCGTTCACCTCCGAGGCCGAGCTGCGCGACCTGGTCGACCTGGCAGAGGAACGCCGCGTCATCGAGCCCGACGAGCGGGAGATGATCCACTCGGTCTTCGAGCTGGGCGACACCCTGGTCCGCGAGGTCATGGTCCCGCGCACCGACATGGTCTTCATCGAACGGGGCAAGACGCTGGGCCAGGCGCTCTCGCTCGCCCTGCGCAGCGGGTTCTCCCGCATTCCGGTGGTGGGGGAGAACGAGGACGACGTCGTCGGCATCGCCTACCTCAAGGACATCGTCCGCCGCATGCAGGACACCGGCGACTCCGCCGCACGGGTGGACGGGCTGATGCGTCCGGCGACGTACGTGCCGGAGAGCAAGCCGATCGACGAGTTGCTGCGCGAGATGCAGGCCCGGCAGACCCACCTCGCCATCGTCATCGACGAGTACGGCGGCACCGCCGGGCTCGTCACCATCGAGGACGTGATCGAGGAGATCGTCGGGGAGATCACCGACGAGTACGACCAGGAGATCCCTCCGGTGGAGTGGCTCGACGACGGCGTGGTGCGGGTCACCGCCCGCCTGCCGGTCGACGAGCTGGCCGAGCTGTTCGGCGCCGAGATCGAGGCCGAGGACGTGGACACCGTCGGCGGGCTGCTCGCCCACGCGCTGGGCCGCGTGCCGATCGCCGGCTCCCAGGCCACGATCGGCGGGCTGCGCCTCACCGCGGAGAACCTGGCGGGCCGCCGCAACCGGATCAGCACCGTCGTCGTGCGCCGCGTACCGCCGACCGACAGCGGGGACGAGATCGTGGCCGCCGCTGCGGAACACGAGTGACCGGCTGCAAGCGGTCGTCAAGCGCTCTGCAAGCGTCGTGGGACACAGTCGTGTCGGGCGCCCGGGAGGGAAACGGGCGTCCGGTGAGGGAGCCGGGACTCGGGGGAGGGGTTCACCGGGGTCCGGCGCACCTCTCGGGGGGGGCTGTAAAAGTGCGGGGCCCTCGCCCGGTTCGGGCGAGGGCCCCGCACTTTCGCGGCGGTGAGCGCCCGGATCGTCGCCCAGACGGTCCGGTCCCCGGGATCGGTACGCTTGACTCGTGACAGAGACGCTGGATCCCGAGGACAACAAGATCATTACGCTGGCGAGGTCGGTCCGCGCCCGCAACGGGTCGCCCGAGGGAGCCGCCGTGCGGGACGAGACGGGGCGGACCTACGCCGCGACCGGGGTCGCGCTGCCCTCGCTCACGCTGTCGGCGATCCAGGTCGCGGTCGCCATGGCCGTTTCCAGCGGCGCCAAGTCCCTGGAGGCGGCCGCGCTGGTGACCGACGCCGACGAGCCGGACGCGGCCGATCTCGCCGTCATCGGGGACGTGGGCGACGGCACGCTGTTCCTCGCCGCTCCGGACGGGTCGCTGAAGGGCCGGTACAGCTGACGTGAACGCGGACCTCCACGCCGGCTTCGGCACCGGCTCCGACGCGGGATTCCGCGCCGGGTTCGCCTGCTTCGTCGGCAGGCCCAACGTCGGCAAGTCCACGCTCATGAACGCCCTGGTCGGCACCAAGGTGGCGATCACCTCGTCGAAGCCGCAGACGACGCGCCGGGCGATCCGGGGCATCGTGCACCGGCCGGACGCGCAGCTCGTGATCGTGGACACGCCGGGCTTCCACCGGCCGCGCACGCTGCTCGGCGAGCGGCTGGACAGCCTCGTCCTGTCCACGCTCACCGAGGTGGACGTGATCGGTTTCTGCGTCCCGGCCAACGAGGCCGTCGGCAAGGGCGACCGGTTCATCGTCGACAAGCTGGCGGCGGTGAAGAAGACCCCGGTCATCGCGGTCGTCACCAAGTGCGACCTCGCCACCCCCGAGCAGATCGCGAGCCAGCTCCTCGCGGTGTCGGCACTGGCCGACTTCGCCGAGATCGTCCCGGTCTCCGCGGCCGGTGGCGAACGGCTGGACGTGCTCGCCGACCAGCTCATCGCCCGGCTGCCCGAGTCCCCGCCGCTGTACGCCGGTGGGGAGCTGACCGACGAGCCCGAGCAGGTCCTGGTCGCCGAGCTGATCAGGGAGGCGGCCCTGGAGGGCGTACGCGACGAGCTGCCCCACTCGATCGCGGTCGTGGTCGAGGAGATGGCGCCACGGGAGGGCCGCGACGATCTCCTCGACGTCTACGCGTTCATGTACGTCGAGCGCCCGTCGCAGAAGGCCATCGTCATCGGTCCCGGCGGGGCCAGGCTGAAGGACGTCGGCACCCGCGCCCGGCGGCAGATCGAGGCGCTGCTCGGCAGCCGCGTCTACCTCGACCTGCGGGTCAAGGTCGCCAAGGAATGGCAGCGCGACCCCAAGCAACTGCGCCGCCTCGGCTTCTACGACTGACGCGGGAAAGCGGCGATGGCGAGGACGGCCACCGCGATCGAGGCCAGCAGAGCGGCGAACCAGCCGTACTGGATCGCCGGAGACACGGCGAACGGCCCGGGGAAGCGGAGGCCGAGCCGGTCGGCCAGCTCACGGGGGTCGGTGAGGAACATCGCGAGCGCGAACGCCGCGACCGCGCCGGGCAGGATGGCGAACCCCGCGAACAGCCGGTCGCGCCGCATGCCGAGCATTCCGAGCAGCATGGCGGTGATCCCCGCCCCCAGGACGAACCACCCCGCACCGTAGTCGACCCCGCGGATCGAGCGGGTGAGCTCCGCGCCGAGGACGGCCGTCCGCGCGGTCACCCCCGCCCAGGGCAGCAGCGCGGTGCCGGCCAGCGCCAGACCGGTCACGGTCACGCCGACGGCCGGCAGCCCGCCGGTGCGCTGACGCGGGGTGCCGCCGATCGGCGGGGTGGGGTCGGGCACGATCACCAGGCTACGACGCCGGGGTTCCCGCTGCCATTCGCGCGGAAGCCTTCACACCCCGCCCGGGTTTCATCCCGCCCCGGTTGCACTGTGCCCGCCGCCGGCGTGGCTCAACGCAGGGGCGGGACGGCGTCCCCGGCCCGTTGGAGGGCGAGGTCCGGCCAGAAGACACCGCCTTCCGGCGAGGCGACTCCGTAGACCGGGTCCTCCGGACCGGAGGCGCCGCGCCTGCACCGCCCGCTCGACCTGGTGGGATCGCGAATCCACAGGTAGGCGTCGGTCAGCTCGCTCGCCGTCGCGGTCGTGGCACGGATGCCGACACCCCGGCCCGGGGGATTGCACCAGGTCTGGGGGTCTTTGTACTTCCCGTCGGGGGGCGTCCACTCGCCCTTGCCGTTCCGGGCCGTGTCGATCACGAAGTGGGGCAGCCCCGCGGCGTCGTCGGGCACCGCGTCGATCTCGGCGTCGAGACAGTCGTTCCGGCCCGTCGACCTGACCACGTGGACGCACTTCGCCAGCTTGATGCCGTACGCCTCGATCTGCGCTGTCGGCTGGAAGCCGGAGGCGTTGAGGTAGAACCCGTCGGCCCGGTCGATCCCGGCCTCGATCAGCCTGGTCGCGGCGTTCTCGACCGCCGGCCAGTGCTGCTGCCCGCCGTCGAGGTAGACCGCGGTGTTCGGGAGCCGCCCGAGGCGTTCGACCGCGTCGGAGAGCTGGGCGTACCGCGTCTTTCCACCCTCGGGTCCGCCCAGGTCGCAGCTGTTGCCACCCGGAAGCTTGCTCAGGCTGTTGGGCTCCAGGATGATCACGGTCGGGCTGTCGCCGATGGTCTCGGCGATCGTGTCGATCCACGAGGAGTACGCCCGTGAGTCGGGCAGGCCGCCGGGATGGCAGTCGCGCAGGGGGATCGCGTTCGTGACGAAGACGGCGACCGCGCCCTGTCGCGCCGCGACGTCGAGCGTCGCCCGCACGGCCCTGGCCGCGTCGGCCGGGCCGGACCACCGCTCCAGCCACACGGCCTTGGGGGCCTCGGCGAGCGCCGCCATGAGGGCCGCGTCCGAGCTGCGGCCGGAGGCCCGCAGAGTGGACGCCGCGCGGGAGGCGTCGCTGTCGGGGCTCACGTAGAACCGCACGTTCCGGCCGCCCAGCGGGTTGCCCGCCCCGACGCCGGAATCCCCACCGGCTTCCGTGCTCGAATCCGTGCTCGGTTTCGTGCTCGCCGCGGAGCCGTCGGCGCCGATGCCACCCGCGGTCTCTGCCGGTGCCGGCGTGGACGCCCGCGCCGACGAGGTGGAGAACGCCCGCATCCGCGAGCCTTCGTCGCCGTCGGCCGCGCCGAGTCGTACGGCGACGATGGCCCCCGTCGTCACGAGCACCGCGGCGGCGACCGCGCCCACGACGATCCCGGGCCTGCGGCGAGTGACGATCGTGCCGGTGCCGCCCTGCCGATGCCCGGTGCCCTCGGCGGATCCGGTGTTTCCCGTCGTGCCGGGGATTCCGGCGCCCTCGGCGGGTACGGCCCCGCCGAGGGCAGCCGTCCGATCGGGGAGCGCGGCGGGGTTGTGCCGGGTGAGGGCGTCGAGGAGCTGCTGCGCGGTGGGACGCAGCGCGGGGTCCTTGGCGAGAGCCCGGGCGACGATGGCCCGAAGTCCCGGTTCGAGCGCGGCGAGGTCGGGCTCGTCGTGCACGACCCGGTAGAGCACGTTGGGCAGCGGCCCGTCGCCGAAGGGCGGCCGTCCCGCGGCCGCGTAGGCGATCAACGCTCCCCAGGAGAAGACGTCGGACGCGGGCGTGACCGGCTCGCCCCTGGCCTGTTCCGGAGACATGAAGGACGGGGTGCCGACGACGACGCTGCTGACGTGCGCGCCGGGCTCGGCGAGCTGGGCGATGCCGAAGTCGATGACCTTGGGACCGAGCGGCGACAGCAGCACGTTGCCCGGTTTCAGGTCGCGATGGACGACTCCGGCGCCGTGTATGGCCTGGAGGGCGACGGCGACGCTCACCGCGACGGTCTCCAGGTGGGAGCCGCTGAGCGGCCCGTGGACGCGTACGGCCTCCCGGAGAGTGGGACCGGGGACGTATTCGGTGACGAGATAGGCGATGTCGCCGTCGACGTCGGCGGCGAGGACGGGCGCGGTGCAGAAACGGGCGACCCGCTGGGCGGCGGCGATCTCACGGGTGAAGCGCCGTCTGAAGTCGGGATCGGCCGCCCACTGGCGGTGGATGAGCTTGACGGCGACCTGCCGACCGTCGGGCGCGCGGCCGAGGAAGACGGTGCCCATCCCGCCCTCGCCGAGCCTGCGCAGCAGCGTGAAGGGCCCGGCCCGGCGCGGATCCCCCTCGCGCAGGCCGCCGTTCACCGCGGATTCATCGCCACCGGCTGATCCCACTTTGCGATCATAACTGCCCGAATCCGACGTCGAAGGCT
>BCRI01000081.1 GCA_001552515.1 Sphaerimonospora mesophila NBRC 14179 = JCM 3151 | reverse complement strand
CGGGGACATCGGTGACGCCGGGTGGGAGGGCGGGGGCGCTGCCGTCGGCCGCCAGGTGGACGAGGAGGGCCTGGGCGTAGCGGTGGAGTTCCGCCGTGCCGGCCGGGTTCGTGCGGCTGCCTGGTTCTCCCGGGTTCCCGTCGTCCTCGTGGCTTCCGGAATCACTTCCGAAATCACTTCCGAAATCGCTTCCGGGGTCCTCGGGGCTCCCGAGGCCCGCGGGTGTCCCGAGGCTCTCCGGGTTCCCGGTCTCGAGGTTGGTCAGGTCCATGCTCACGCGAAACGCTCCCCGAGGGATTGGCAGGCACTCCCTTGACCGCGCCAGATTAGACTCCTGACGCGGTAAGGGCGGACAAGACGCGCCGATCGGCGCTTCACATGCGCTCGGGAACCTCGATGCCGAGCAGATGGAGCCCCTGCAGCAGGACGCGGAGCGTCAGCGCGGACAGCGCGAGCCGCGACTGCCGCATCTCCTCGTCCTCGGCCTTGAGCACCGGGCATCCCTCATAGAACGTGGTGAACGCCTGAGCGAGGTCAAACAGGTAGTTGCACAGACGGTGTGGCTCGGACAGCTCGGCCACCGATTCCACGATGGACCCGAAACCGAGGAGCTGCAGGGCGAGCGCACGCTCGGCCGGATGGCCCAGCGTGATCGGTCCGGTCGCCTCCGCCGGGTCGTAGGAACCGGTGCGGAAGATGGAGCGGATGCGGGCGGTGGCGTACTGCAGGTACGGCCCGGTGTTGCCGGTCAGCGCGAGCATCCGGTCGAAGTCGAAGACGTACTCGCTGTCGTGGCTGACCGACAGGTCGGCGTACTTCACCGCGCCCATGCCGACCTGGCGGGCGATCTGCCGGCGCACCGCCGGGTCGTACGCCCGTTCGGCGATGACGGCCTCGGCCCGGACGACGGCCTCCTCCAGCAACTCGGTCAGCTTGATCGACTTTCCGCTGCGTGTCTTGAACATCTTGCCGTCGCTGCCGAGCACGCTGCCGATCTGGATGTGCTCGGCGCTGACGTCGTCGTGCAGCCAGCCGGCCATGCGGGCGGCCGCGAAGACCATCTGGAAATGCAGCGACTGGGTGGCGCCGACCACATAGAGGATGCGGTCGGCCTTGAGGTCCCGGATCCGGTAGCGGATCGCGGCGAGGTCCGTCGTGGCGTAGCCGTACCCGCCGTCGCTCTTGCGCACGATGAGCGGCAGCGGCGTGTCGTCGCGTCCGGTGAAGCCGGGCGGGAACACGCAGAGCGCACCCTCGCTGATCTCCGCGACTCCCCCGTGGAGGAGCTCCTCGCAGACGTCGGCGAGCATCGGGTTGTACATGCTCTCGCCGGCGATGTCGTCGTCGGTGAGGGTGACGCCGAGCATCGCGTACACGTGGTTGAAGTACTGCTTGGTGTACTCGATGAACTCGTGCCAGAGTCGCAGGGTCTCCGGATCGCCGCCCTGGAGCAGCGGCACCCGGCGCCGGGAACGTTCCTGGAACTCGGGGTCGCTGTCGAACTTGAGCCGCGCCTCCTGGTAGTAGGCGTTGCCGTCGCCCGCGGCCAGCCGCCGCAGCGACTCCTCCTCGCCGATGTCGAGCAGGTGCTCGATGAGCATGCCGAACTGCGTGCCCCAGTCGCCGAGGTGGTTCTGCCGGATCACCCGGTTGCCGATGTGTTCGTGCGTACGGGCGAGCGTGTCGCCGACGATGGTCGTGCGCAGGTGCCCGACGTGCATCTCCTTGGCGGCGTTCGGCGCCGAGTAGTCGATCACGACGGTCTTGGGCGGCGCGGCCTGAGCCACGCCCAGCCGCTCGTCGCGCAACCGCCGTACGGCCTGCTCGGCGATCCAGCCGTCGCCGAGGGTGAGGTTGAGGAACCCCGGACCGCTGATCTCGGCGGTGATGTCGGTCGTGTCGAGGGCGTCGAGCAGTGCCTGGGCGACCTCCCGCGGGGTACGTCGGAGCCGCTTGGCCAGGCTGAGCGCTACGTTCGCCTGGTAGTCGGCGAACTGAGAGGGCCTGATCAGCGGATCTTCGGTGGCGTACTCCGTCCCGAAGGCGGTGCCCAGCGCCTGCTGGACCCGCTCGGCGAGCACGAACTGCGGGTCGGTCATGCACAAAGCTTATCGGCGCGCAAGGTCCGCCCTCACCGCTTAACAGTCCGCCTACCAGCGCCGACCATCCGGGGACGGTTGTCAGAGGGGCCGCCCGTGACCTCTACCAGAGGCGATGCGGTTTCGGCGCGGACGCGATGCGCTCGCCGATCCGCGACACGATGCCCTGGGTCGCCAGCCTGGCGGCGAGTTCGCAGGCGGCCGCGATGCCCCTGGCCCTGGACGAGCCGTGCGCGATCACCACGGTCCCGTTCAGGCCGAGGAGTACGGCGCCGCCCTGCGACTCGGGGTCGAGCCTGCTGCTGAGTTCGCGCAGGCGCGACCGTTGCAGCAGCCCCCCGATGCGGGCCAGGCGGCTCTCCTCGATGGTCTCCCTGAGCTGGCCGAAGGCGTAGCGGACGCTGCCCTCCATGGTCTTCAGCGCGACGTTGCCGGTGAAGCCGTCGGTGACGATGACGTCGACCTTCCCGGTCAGCAGGTCGTGGCCTTCGATGTTGCCGGTGAAGTCGATGCCGGGTGCGGCCGTGAGCAGTTCGTGGGCGCGTCGGGCGAGTTTGTTGCCCTTCTCCGACTCCTCGCCGATGGTGAGCAGGCCGACGCGGGGGTCTTTCAGGCCGAGCCCGGCCTCGCCGTACGCCACGCCGAGGTGGGCGAACTGCACCAGCATCTCCGGTTTGGCGTCGGCGGTGGCGCCGGCGTCGAGCAGTACGGTCGGGCCGGGCCGGGTCGGCAGGACCACGGCGATCGCGGGCCGTACGACTCCGGGCTGGCCGCGCAGGCGCAGCCGTCCGGTGGCGACCACTCCGGCGGTCGACCCGGCGGACACGACGGCGGCGGCGTCACCGCGCCGGACGAGATGACAGGCGACGGCGATGCTGGAGCGGGGACGGCGCAGGGTGGCGAGGGCGCCCTCGTCCATCGTTAGCGCCTCCTCCGCCCGGACGATGGGGATGTCGGCGATCGCGTCGTGCTCGGCCAGGGCTCGGTGAAGCTCATGCGGCCGGCCCACGAGCACGACCTGGACGCCGCGTTCCCGCACGGCCTGTACGGCTCCCGCCACGATCTCGCCGGGCGTGTGGTCGCCTCCCATCGCGTCGAGGGCGATGAGCGGTCCGCGGCCTCCAGCCTGCATGGCCGCATCTTAGGCGCTGCTCGGCGGGGTCGCGCCTGTCGCAAGCGGCGGCCACGGCACAAGGCGCGGATCAGAGCGTCTAGAGGTGCTGCCCGCGATAGACCACGATCTTGCCGAAGCGCGCCTGCCCGGTGACGCGGATGAGCGGGCCGTCTCCCTGCCCTCCACCGGTCACCGACCGCTTGGAGAACAGCGCACTGCCCTCGTCGACGACGCGGGCGCCCGGCGGGACCGCCACGATGACCTTGCCGCAGAACGAGTTGAGCTCCAGCGTGACCTCGCGGCCGGGTAGGACGGCGTCGCTCAGGTCCACGATCAGCGCGCCGAAGACGGAGCGGAGCTCGGTGTGGCGCCCGGCCACCCAGCGTCCTCTTCGGATCACCTTGCTGAAGACCGCGGCGACCCGGTGGGTCTCCGTGCCAGGGGAGGGGGAGGCCGGTGTGCGTGCCGCCTCGGGAAGGTCCTTGACCAGGGGCAGGAGATCGCCGAGGGTGACGGCGGAGTAGGTGGCGTCGAGCCGGTCCGCGTGCTCGGCGCTGGTCAGGCGACCGGTGGCGAGCGCCTCGCCGAGAACGGCCGCGATCCGGTCGCGGTCCGCGTCGGAGGCGCGGTGCTCGGGGTCGTCACCGGAGAACGGGGTGAGGGTGGTCACGGCTTCAAGCCTAGCGACAAACGCGATATGTCGCGATATCTGAGAGGTGTGATCCTGCGGCAGCGGTCCGTACGGAACCCTCCTTCGGCGCGGCCCATATCAGGGCGATCGCCCCCTCGCCGCGCGCGTTGCCAAAGCCACCGGAAAGAATGGTTGCCCGGCACCGTGCACGCTTTTACCGTGCCTTTTTCACGGCTCGGAACGGGCCTGACCCCGGGATGGTCGATGGTCCTCTCATGTCCGGACTTGACCATCGGTCAGCTGGCCTGATGCCCGGCACGACCCGGCCCTGCGCCATGCCGAGAGGTGATAGAAATGCCGTCGTCTTTGTCGGCGCGTTCGCCGACCACGGGGGTTCTTGGGTTCGTCATTCCCACTCTCGTGAAACGGAATATGAACCGGGGGCAAGTTAATGAAACGAGTGGTTAGAACAGCCGTCGTCGCCGTAGCGATCGGTCTCGCCGGCGTGTTCGCGGCGCCCGCTCAGGCGGCGACGCCCGCCCACACGGCGGCGCCTGCCCAGGGCAACGCCGACGCCCGGCTCGCAGCCGTCTCCAAGCTGCTGTCCGACCTGGACTGCGACGACCCGGCCGCCGTCGCGGGCGCCACGGCCCGTACGGCCGATGCCGCCGCCCCGATCGCCGCGGACGCGGGGGCCGCCGTGACCGCCGCGGTGGACCTGACCGCCACCGTGCGGGCCGACCTCATCGCCGTGGTGGACCTCGCCGCCACCACCACCGACGAGCTTCCCGCAGCAGCGAACGCCCGTCTCGCCGAGGCGGCCGCCCTGGCGGCCGATGTCGTGGCCGACGCCAGGGCCAGGATCAGCGCCGAAGTCGTCGCCGCGCTCCGGGCTCGCCTCGTCGCGGTCCTCGACGCGGCGGTCGCCGTGGGTGCCGACGTCGGCGCCGACGCGGCCGCGGTCGTCGCGGCCAAGGCGGACACCGCGAACGCCGCCGTCAGCGGGGCCGACGAGCAGGCCGGCGCCGTCGCGGGCGCCACGGCGCGTAAGGTGGACGCCGCCGTCGCGGGTGCCACGGCCCGTACGGCCGATGTCGCCGCTCCGGTCGTCGCGAACGTGGGGGCCGCCGTGACCGCCGCGCTCGACCTCGATGTGGCGGCCGACCTGGCCGCTGCCGTCGACCTGAGGGGTGTGGTCGCGGCGACGGGGAACAGCGCGGGCGGCCTGCTCGCCGGGGTTCCGGCCACGACCACGGCGGCCGCCTCCGCTGTGGGGTCGACGGCCGCGCGTACGGCCGAAACGGCCAACGCGAACGTGACCGGCGCGGCCCGCACGGTGAACACGACCGCCGCCGCGGCCGACGCCGCCCCCGGCGCGCTGACCGCCGCGGTCGGCCTGACGGCCACGGCCGCCGCCGTCGTGAACACCCAGCCCTACTCCGCCGCGTCGACCGCTCCCTCGGTCGTCACCAACGCCGTGGCGCGACAGGCGGACGAGCCCTGCGAGTAGAGCCGACCTTTCGAACATGAAGGCCGGCGCCCCTGGTGGGACGCCGGCCTTTCGCCGCGGATGGTGAGACTAGTTGCTGGAGTAGCGGACGTGGGTGCGTCGAGCGATCTGCGCCTGTAGTCGGGCCATCTGCCAGTGCAGCTCGATGAGCTGCTCGGTGAGCGCCGCCAACGGAAGCTCCGCGGGATCTTCGTCGGCCAGGTTGTCGATCGCCGTCGCCAGCTCGCTCATCCCACCCCTCCCCTACATCGAATCTCCGTTCGAATGATAGTCGAACGAGGGGTTCGGCGGTATCAAGTCGCGTAGACCGGTGCGAGATATCCGCGGGCGAGGGTGTTCGCCGTGATGTTGAAACCGACGACGGCGGGCGAGGCGTCCTCGCCCACGCCCAGCTTGTCCACGCCGAGGGCGTGTACGGCGAACAGGTAGCGGTGCGGGAATCCGGGAGGCGGGGCGGCCCCGCCGTACGCCTTCAGGCCGTAGTCGTTACGGGCGTGCACGGCGCCCCCGTGCAGGCCCTTGAAGTCGGGGGCGCTGCCCGCTCCGGCCGGCAGTTCGGTCACCTCGGCCGGAATGTCGAACAGCACCCAGTGCCAGAACCCGCTTCCCGTCGGCGCGTCCGGGTCGAAGCAGGTCACCGCGTAGCTTCGCGTACCCTCCGGAGCGCCCGACCAGCGCAGGTGCGGGGAGATGTTCTGCCCCGACATGCCCCAATCGTTGAAGACGTGGGCGTCGCTCAGGCGCTCGCCGTCGCGGACGTCGTCGCTCTCGACGGTCAGCTCGGCCACCTCGGGGAGGTGCTCATAAGGAATCGGTGGCGGCGTCGGCACGGTTCACCCTCTCCAATCAGGCCTTGTTATAGGCGTCCAGAACCTCCTGCGGATCGCCCTGCATCTTGATCTTCCCCTTGTGGAGCCAGATCACCCGGTTGCAGGTCTCCTCGATCACGTCAAGATTGTGGGCCACCAGGAAGACGGTCCCGGCGGACTCGCGCATCTGCTTGATGCGCTGCTGGCTCTTCCGCTTGAACTCGCGGTCTCCGGTCGCCAGTGCCTCGTCGATGAGGAGCACGTCGTGTGTCTTCGCCGAGGAGATGGCGAAGCGCAGCCGGGCGCCCATTCCGGAGGAGTAGGTCGACATGGGGAACTGAACGAACTCCCCGATGCCGGAGAAGTCCACGATCTCGTCGTACTTCGCGCGCACCTCGCTGGGCGTCATGCCCATGGCGTAGCAGCCGAGCACGATGTTGCGCTCGCCGGTGAGCTCCTTCATGAGCGCGGCGTTGACGCCCAGCAGGGACGGCTGGCCGTTGGTGTAGACGGCGCCCTTGTGCGGTGGGAGGAGCCCCGCGATCGCCCGCAGCAGCGTCGACTTGCCCGAGCCGTTGCGGCCGATGATGCCGATCGCGTCGCCGTGGTGTGCGACGAAGGTCACACCCTTGACGGCGTGGACCTCCTTCATCTGCGGGCGCCCCTGCCGGCGTAGGACGCGCAGCAGCGCGTTCGCCGCGTTCCCCTTCTCGGCGTCGCTGGCCGCGCCGTAGACCTTGTAGACGATGTGCAGGTCGTCGACGATGACGGTCGGCGTCCCACCCTCGGTCAGTTCGTCCTTGGTCGGCTCAGCCACGCCCGTACCTCTCCTCGGCGCGCCAGAAGTACCAGAAACCGGCGATCAGTGCGAAGACCGCCCAGAACAGGCAGGTGACCCAGGCCCAGCGCTCCGGGAACCTCTCGTAGATCAACAGGTCGCGCATGAACTCGATGTAGGCCGCAGCGGGGTTGAACTCCAGCACCCAGCGGAGGATCTCCGGCTGGTCGGCGGTCCGCTCGGTGATGCTGTAGAAGACACCGGAGGCGTAGAGCCAGGCACGCAGGATGAACGGCAGCAGCTGGTTCATGTCGCGGACGAACGCGCCGATCCTCGCCAGGAACAGGCTCATGCCGACGTTGAAGACCAGCTGCATGAGCAGCGAGACCGGGATCAGCAGCCACAACCAGGTGATCTTCTGGACCGTGGCGAGCACGAACACGACGAGCACGCCCATCGACCAGGCGAGCTGCTGCAGTTCCTGGATCGTGTAGGCCAGGGGCAGCGAGGCCCGGGGGAAGTGGAGCGCGCGGATGAGCGACAGGTTGGAGGAGATGGACTTGGCGCCGCCGGTCACCGTGCGCTGGGTGAACGTGAAGACCATGACCCCGGTGATGAGGAACGCGGGGTAGTACTCGATGTTCTTGCGCTGGTCGAGGATGATGCCGAACATCAGGAAGTAGACGGCGGCGTTGAGCAGCGGGGTGAGAACCTGCCAGAGCTGGCCGAGTGCCGAGTCGGAGTATTTCGAGACACTCCGCGACGTGGCGTACGTGAGGATGAAGTGCCGCCGGTCCCACAGTTGTCGCAGGTAGGCGGGCATGCTGGGGCGCGCTATGGCCCGTCGCAGTCCGTAACGCTCGGCGAGAGCGGCCAGCGTCTCCGGGGCTCGGCCGCCCGCCTGGGCGTCCGCGAGGGCGGATTCCGGCTGGCTCATGGCATGGACTCTATTGGATGGTGGTCGGTGAGGTGGCCGCGACGTGCAGTACCGCAGCTTGGTCAAAGGTAGCCCAGGACATCGTGATATGGGAGCAACGGCACGGCTGGTTCGGCATCTGATGGACCATGTAGGACCTGCAGGGTGATATATGTACCTTACTGAGGGCTTTACGGCGGTGCGGGGCATTTGCGGTCGGCTCGTTGAAATGCGTGTGACGCCCGAGTGGCACACGTGTGACCGAACTGCAATGAGTCAGAGACTCCTATGGTGTGTCCGATAAGGGATGCTCCGGACGACTGGCAGGGGTGTCAGCTGGTGTGACCGTGCCCGGAAAACCGAGCCTCATCAGCGGGGCGCCCATCCTAGAGGGAGGACCAAGATCCATATGCGCGTGACCAAGGGCGCGAAGATTGCCGCCGGCACCGCGCTGCTTGCGCTCGGCGTCGCCGCGTGCGGCGGTGGAGGCAGCGAAGGTAGCGGGGGGTCGGGCGACGAGAACCCCCGGGCGGCGACCGGTGCCGTGTTCATCCGGGGTTGTGAGCCCCAGACCGGCCTCGTCCCCGGGAACATCAACGAGACCTGCGGCGGCACCGTCGTCGACTTCATGTACAGCAAGCTGATCAAGTACAACTCGGACACCGCGGCGGCCGAGCTGGACCAGGCGGAGTCGATCGACACCTCCGACAACAAGGTCTGGACGATCAAGCTCAAGCCCGGGCTGAAGTGGACCGACGGCACCCCCGTCACCGCCAAGAACTACGTCGACGCCTGGAACTACACGGCCTACTCGCCGAACGGCCAGCTCGGTGCCTCCTGGTTCGCCGACATCGAGGGCTTCGACAAGGTCAACACCGCCGACCCTGACGGCCCCGAAGGGCCGAAGGAGGCCCCCAAGCCCGAGTCCGAGACGCTGAGCGGCCTCGAGGTCATCGACGACCAGACCTTCAAGGTCACGCTGAGCTCGCCCCAGGCGGTGTTCCGCACCAAGCTCGGCTACTCGACGTTCTCCGCGCTGCCCGACGCGTTCTTCAAGGACCCGAAGGCGTTCTCGTCCAACCCCGTGACGAACGGCCCCTTCAAGTTCGCCAAGTGGGACCACAACTCCCAGCTGGTCATGGACGCCAACCCCGACTACCCGGGTGCGGAGAAGCCGAAGGTCAAGCAGATCGTCTACAAGATGTACCAGGACGACAACGCGGCCTACGCGGACCTGGTCTCCAACAACCTCGACTTCACCGAGCTGATCCCGCCGTCCGCGCTCGCCGGGGACAAGTGGAAGAGCGACCTCGGTGACCGCGCGATCGAGGGCCAGCAGGGCGTCATCCAGACCCTCACCTTCCCGGTCTTCGACAAGGAGTTCGGCGGCAACGCCGACTTCCGCAAGGCCGTCTCGCTGGCGATCGACCGGAAGACCATCACCGAGAAGATCTTCAACAAGGGTCGTACCCCGCTCGACAGCTGGGTCTCCCCGATCGTCGAGGGCTACAAGGCCGGCGCCTGCGGCGACCTGTGCACCTTCGACCCGGCCAGGGCCAAGGAGTACCTCGCCAAGGCCAAGGCCGCAGGCTACACCCCGCCGAAGGAGTTCCCGATCTGGTCGAACGCCGACGGCACCCACAAGGAGTGGATCGAGGCCACGGTCAACAGCATCAACCAGGCCTTCGGCGCCGACGCCGGCTTCCAGTTCGTGCACCGGGACATGCCGACCTTCGCCGAGCTCCGCGACGTGGTCACCCAGCGCAAGCTGAAGGGCGCGCACCGCACCGGCTGGCAGATGGACTACCCGCACATCGAGAACTTCCTGAACCCGCTGTACAAGACCAACGCGTCCTCCAACGACGGTCTCTACAGCAGCAAGGAGCTCGACGCGAAGCTGCACGAGGCTGACACCGCCGCCGACCCGGCCGAGTCCTTGCGGCTTTACCAGGAGGCCGAGGCTATGCTGACGCAGGACATGCCTGTCATCCCGCTGTGGTCGTACGGTCTGCAGGCCGGCACCTCCAAGTGGGTCACGGGTGTGAAGGTGACGCCGTTCGGCGTGCTCGACCCCCTGTCCATCGCGATCAAGAGCTAGTCTCCCCGGTCCGCGACGTCGAGGCCGGTTCCGGACCGGGGCCGGCCTCGGCGGCTGTCCACCCACGCCTGCCCTGCATCGACCTGTTGGGAAGGCTCGTAGACCTTAGGCGTCAGACGGGAGGTGCGCATGGGCCGTTACACCATCCGGCGCCTGCTGCAACTCATACCCGTGCTTCTCGGCACGACATTTCTGATCAACTTCATGGTCTGGCAGCTCCCGGGCGACCCGTTCGCCGGACGCTGCGGCCAGCGGCCCTGCCCCGAAAGCTACATCACGATGATGCGGGAGCAGTTCGGCCTCGACCAGCCGATGCTGGTGCAGTACTGGAACTTCCTGAAGAACATGCTCACGGGCGACCTGGGCGTCGACTTCAAGCAGGTTTCCGTCGCGAGCCAGCTCGCCGACGCCTGGCCGATCACGATCAGGCTCGCCATCCTCGCGGTCACGATCGAGGCGTGCATCGGCATCACCGCGGGAGTGCTGTCCGGGCTGAAGCGCGGCGGCTTCCTCGACAACTCGGTGACGATCTCCACGCTGTTCCTGCTCTCGCTCCCCACCTTCGTCACCGGCTACCTGCTGCAGTGGCTGCTCGGCATGCGGTTCGGCGTGATCAAGCCCACGGTCTCCGATGGAGCGCCGATGGCGGAGCTGATCGTGCCGGCCATCGTGCTGGCCAGTCTCAACATGGCGTTCACGGCCAGGCTGACCCGGACCAGCATCGTGGAGAACCGTCGTGCCGACTATGTCCGTACGGCCATCGCCAAGGGCCTGACGAACCGGCGGGTGGTCTCGGTGCACCTGCTGCGCAACTCGCTGATCCCCGCGATCACGTTCATCGGCACCGAGGTCGGCTCGATGATGTCGGGCGCCATCATCACCGAGGGCATCTTCAACATCCACGGCGTCGGCGGTCTGCTCTGGCGGGCGATCCTGGGTCAGGACTACACGATCGTGGTGCCGATCGCCTCACTGCTGGTGCTCGTCTACCTGCTCACCAACCTGATCGTCGACCTCCTCTATGGCGTGCTCGACCCGAGGATCCGCTATGAGTGAACCGATCGTGACGCAAGACCTGGTGCAGAGCGCGGACGAACACGCGGGCTCGGCCCACCCCACCGCGGCGGACAAGCCCCGCGGCCTCTGGGGGGACACCTGGGACATCCTCAAGCGACGCAAGATCTTCTGGATCTCCCTGGTGATGCTGGTCCTGTTCCTGCTGATGACGGCGTTCCCGACGCTGTTCACCGACAAGGACCCGAACTACGCCGACCTGGCCAGGAGCATGGAGGGGCCGAGCGAAGGAGCCCTGTTCGGCATCGACCTGCAGGGGCGCGACGTCTTCGCCCGGACCATCTACGGCGCCCGCACCTCGATCATCGTGGGCACGATGGCCACGCTCGCGACCGTGGTGCTCGGCGGGATCACCGGTGTGCTGGCCGCCTACTACGCGCGGTGGACGGACATCCTCATCTCCCGGGTGGGCGAGATGTTCCTCGGCCTGCCGTACGTGCTGGGCGCGATCATCATCCTCGGCACCATCGCCCCGGCTCAGTCGAACCCGAGCGAATTCATGATCATGACTGTCGTGATCATCGTGCTCGCCGTGCTCGGCTGGCCGATCCTGATGCGCATCGCCCGCTCGGCGGTCATCCAGGCCAAGCACCAGGATTACGTGCAGGCCGCCCGCGCGCTGGGGGCGGGACCGCTGCGGATCATCTTCAAGCACCTCCTGCCGAACTCGCTGGCTCCGATCCTCGTCTACGCGACGATCACCATCGGTAGCTTCATCGGCGCGGAGGCCACGCTGTCGCTGCTCGGCATCGGCCTGCGGCCGCCGGTCATCTCCTGGGGCATCGCGATCGCCGACCACGCCCAGTACATCCGGACCGGCGCGCACGCGCTGTTCTTCCCCGCGGCGTTCCTGTCCGCGTGCGTGCTGACCTTCGTCATGCTCGGCGAGGCGGTACGCGACGCACTCGACCCCAAGCTTCGCTGAGGAGGCACGGCAAGTGACCGAAGTGCTTTCCGCACCCTCGGGCGGCGGCACCCACGGCGGTGCGCTCCTCGAGGTCGAGGATCTCCACGTGGAATTCCGCACCCGGGCCGGGGTGGCCAAGGCGGTCAACGGCGTCACCTATCGCGTGGACGCCGGAGAGACGCTGGCCGTGCTGGGCGAGTCCGGCTCCGGCAAAAGCGTCACCGCGCAGACGATCATGGGCATTCTCGACATGCCGCCGGGGAAGGTGACCGGCGGACAGATCCGCTTCCGCGGCGTCGACCTGCTCAAGATGCCCGACGACCAGCGCAGGAAGATCCGCGGCGAGGGCATCTCCATGGTCTTCCAGGACGCGCTGTCGGCGCTGAACCCGGTCTTCCCGGTCGGCTGGCAGATCGCCGAGATGTTCCGCATGCACCGCGGCACGTCGCGGTCGGAGGCGAAGAAGAAGGCCGTCGAGCTGATGGACCGGGTCCGGATCCCGGCCGCCAGGGACCGGGCGAACGACTACCCGCACCAGTTCTCCGGCGGCATGCGGCAGCGCATCATGATCGCCATGGCGATCGCGCTGGACCCCGAGATCCTGATCGCCGACGAGCCCACCACGGCGCTCGACGTCACCGTGCAGGCACAGATCATGGGCCTGCTCGCCGAGCTCCAGCGCGACAGCAACATGGGCCTGATCCTGATCACCCACGACCTCGGCGTCGTGGCCGACGTCGCCGACAAGATCGCCGTGATGTACGGCGGGCGCATCGTCGAGGAGGCCCCGGTGCACGATCTGTACCGGCGGCCGGCCCATCCCTACTCCAAGGGACTGCTGGAGTCGATCCCACGGGTGGACCTCAAGGGCCATGAACTGTACGCCATCAAGGGCATGCCGCCGAACCTGCTGGACATGCCGTCCGGCTGTGCGTTCCACCCGCGCTGCCCGTACCGGCGGGACAACTGCGTGACCGACGTACCCGCCCTTTATCCGATCGACGGCGCCCGCGGCAGCGCCTGCCACTACTGGAGGGAGGTCCTCGATGGCGACTCCCGCTGAACCCATCCTGGAAGTCCGCGACCTGGTCAAGCACTTCCCGCTGACCCAGGGCATCCTCTTCAAGCGGCAGATCGGCGCGATCAAGGCTGTCGACGGCGTCTCCTTCGACCTGCATCGCGGCGAGACGCTGGGCGTGGTGGGCGAGTCGGGCTGCGGCAAGTCCACCCTCGCCAAGCTGCTGATGGCGCTGGAGCGGCCGACGTCGGGCTCGGTGCGGATCAACGGCAGGGACATCACCACGGCCAGGGGCGGCGACCTCAAGCGCATGCGGCGCAACATCCAGATGGTGATGCAGGACCCCTACACCTCGCTGAACCCGCGTATGACGGTCGGCGACATCGTGGGGGAGCCGTTCGAGATCCACTCCGAGGTGGCCCCGAAGGGCGACCGCCGCAGGAGGGTGCAGGAACTGCTCGAGGTGGTCGGCCTCAACCCCGACCACATCAACCGCTACCCGCACCAGTTCTCCGGCGGTCAGCGCCAGCGCATCGGCATCGCCCGGGGGCTGGCGCTGCGGCCTGAGATCATCATCTGCGACGAGCCGGTCTCCGCGCTCGACGTGTCGATCCAGGCCCAGGTCATGAACCTGCTGGAGAGCCTGCAGAAGGAATTCGAGCTGGCCTACATCTTCATCGCCCACGACCTGTCGGTGGTGCGGCACATCTCCCACCGGGTGGCGGTGATGTACCTGGGGAAGATCGTCGAGATCGGCCGGGACGCCGAGATCTACGACGGCCCGACCCACCCCTACACGCAGGCGCTGCTGTCGGCGGTGCCCGTGCCCGACCCGGAGGGGCGCGAGCAGCGACAGCGGATCATCCTGCAGGGCGACCCGCCCTCCCCGGCGAACCCGCCGTCCGGCTGCCGGTTCCGCACCCGCTGCTGGAAGGCACAGGAGATCTGCGCCGAGCAGGAGCCCGCGCTGGAGATCCGCCCGGGGAGCCCGCACTCGAGCGCCTGCCACTTCGCCGAGGTGCGGGACGTGGTCGGCAGCGGCTGACACCGGAGGCTTGGCCGCGGTCCCTCCACCCACGAAAATTCCTCGCAGGCTCGGAGTTTCCGCGGGGCTCGAGGATGTGCCGGGAGGAGGCTCAGGTCCGCTGCGAAGCCCGCTTCTGCGGGCTTTCGCCTGCGGTCCTCGGCTCCCTCCCGCTCCGCTCCCTCGATGCCGGTGAACGTTCGTGGACGAGGATCGGGAGGTTCGTCCGATCCTTCCGACACCCTTTACCATGAGGAGGGCCGGCGTCCGGCGGAGGAGGAGCGGATGGACATCGAACCGATCGATGACGACGATCTCGCCTTATCCGACCGCGATCGCCGGATCCTCGCCTTCGAACGGCGGTGGTGGCGTCAGGCCGGCGCGAAGGAGCAGGCGATCCGGGAGACGTTCGGCATCTCCGCCACCCGCTACTACCAGTTACTCAGCCAGCTCATCGACCGGCCGCAGGCCTTGGAGCACGATCCCATGCTGGTGCAGCGTCTGCGGAGGATGCGGGCCGGTCGCCGGCGCGAACGCGCCACCCGTCGATTCGGGGCGGCGCCGTGAAGCTCCCCGCCCACGACGGCCTCACCGCGATCCTCGCCGATCCCGCCGGAGCGGTGATCGGGCTCGACTTCGACGGCACCCTTTCCCCGATCGTGGCCGACCCCGCGGCCGCCGCCGTACATCCGGACGCCCCTGCCGTGCTCGCCGATCTGGCCGCGCTGGTCGGCGCCGTGGTGATCGTCACCGGCCGGCCGCCTGGTACGGCTCTCGCCCTCGGCGCCACCCCCGCCGGGCCGTCCCTCGCCGACGTGCCCGGTCTCGTCATCCTCGGTCACTACGGCATGGAGCGGTGGGAGGCCGGTGAGATCAGCGCCCCGCCCCCGCCGCCGGGGCTGGACCTGGTGCGGGCCGAGCTGTCCACCATCACCGCCGGGATGGACGGTGTCCTGATCGAGGACAAGGATCGGGCGGTGGCCGTGCACACCCGCAGGTGCCCCGACCCCGAGGCGGCGCTGGTGTCACTCGCCGAGCCGGTCGCACGGCTGGCCGAGCAGGCCGGTCTGGTGGTCGAGCCGGGACGTTTCGTGCTGGAGCTGCGGTCGCCCGGCATGGACAAGGGCCGCGCGCTGTCGGCGTTCCTCGCCGAGCGGAAGGCCAGGTCCGTCATGTTCGCCGGTGACGACCTCGGCGATCTCGCGGCGTTCGAGGCCGTCGAACGGGCGGGCATTCCCGGCCTGCGGGTGTGCAGCGGGTCGGCCGAGGTCGTCGAGCTGGCGGCGCACACCGACATCGTGGTGGACGGCCCCGCCGGCGTCGTGGCCTTCCTCGGCGCCGTCGTCGAGGCCCTCAGGGGCGGCGGGTGATCGCGCACCTGCCCGGCGTGAAGATCCGGTGAACACCCCGGGCCTCGGCCGCATGCTCGAACACGCCGCCTGGGGCTGAGCCGGCGCGCCCGTCCCGTCATTCCAGGGCGGCGAGCTGGTCGTCGAACCAGCGCCTCGGGGGGAGCGCGGTGGCGGCCTCCCGCAGCCTGGCGCAGCGCCCGGCCCGATCCTCCTCCGGCAGCAGCAGGGCCTCATGCAGGGCGGCGGCCGTGCCGGAGACGTCATAGGGGTTGACCAGCAGGGAGTCGGCGCCGAGCTCCGCGGCCGCGCCCGCCTCGCGGGAGAGCACGAGCGCGCACCGCCGGGAGAGGATCGGCCCCTCCTTGGCGACCAGGTTCATGCCGTCCCTGATCGGATTGACCAGCAGGACGTCGGCCAGCCGGTAGGCGGCCAGTGATCTCGGATAGTCGTCGTGCACGTTGAGGATCAGCGGGTCCCAGTCCTCGGTGGCGAACTCGTCCTCGATCTCCTTGGCGCACCGCTGCACGGCCGCCGTGTACTCGCGGTATTCGGGCAGGTCATGGCGGGACGGGTAGGCGAAGGCCAGGTGCACCACCTTGCCGTGCCATTCCGGATGCCCGGCCAGGAACTCCCGGTAGGCGCCCAGGCCGCGCACGATGTTCTTGGACAGCTCGGTCCGGTCGATCCGTACGATCAGCTTGCGGTCGCCGACCATGTGCCTGATCGCGGCCATGTTCGACTCGACGTCCGGCTCGGCCGCACGTGCCAGCAGCGCCTCGCCGTTCACACCGAGCGGATGTACGCCGACGCGGACGGTCCGGCCGTCATGGATGATCGTACGGCTCTCGCGATCGACGCGGGCGCCGAGGAAGGCGGCGCAGCAGTCCATGAACGCCTCGGCCCACCGGGCGGTGAGGAAGCCCGCGTGGTCGGCGCCGAGGATCCCCGACAGCACCTCCACGGCGACGTCGTCGGGAAGCAGCGAGAAGTATTCCGGCGGCGCCCACGGCGTGTGCGAGAAGTGGGCGATCCGCAGGTCGGGCCGCTCGACGCGGAGCATCGCCGGGGTCAGCGTCAGATGGTAGTCCTGGACCATCACCCGGGCTCCCGGGCCGGCCTCTTCCGCGAGCGCGAACGCGAACGCGCCGTTGTAGTCCCGGTAGGACTCCCACTCACGCCGGAAGCGCATGCCGAACTGTGGCGTGACCGGCGTGTTGTAGAGCAGGTGGTGGACGAACCAGAGGGTCGAGTTGGCCACCGCGTTGTAGGCGCGATGGAAGACCGTCGGCGGGATGTCGAGCATCCGCACCGGTCCGGCGTCGAACGCCCGGTCGAGCCGGCCGCCCGGCGCGAGCCGTACGGCACCGCGATCGCCGTGGGAAAGGGCGGCGCAGACCCAGAGCAGGTCGGTGTCCCTGGCCACCTCGGACAGTCCGGAGACCAGGCCGCCCCCGCCTCTGCGCATGGTGAGCGCGCCGTCGTCCGCCATGGTGAAGGACACCGGCCCCCGGTTGGAAGCGATCAGAACCTGGCTGCTCATGACTCAATAGGATGTCAAAAGGAGGGTTGAAGACGGCAATGGCAATGGACGAGACAACTGAGGACCTGGCCAGGTCGGCCGCCGGGGGCGACCATCGGGCGCTCGGCGAGCTGCTCCGCCGGATCGAGCCCGACGTGTTGCGGCACTGCGAGCGACTTCTACCCTATCGCCAGGACGCCGAGGAGGCGGCTCAGGACACGCTGCTCGCCGTGGCGCGCAACATCGGCAGGTTCGAGGGCCGGGCCAAGTTCAGCACCTGGCTGCACATCGTGACCGTCAACTGCACGCGGACCACCTACCGTTCCCTGAAGCGGCGGGCGGCCGAGGAGGCGGAGGAACTGCCCGAGCAGCGCCCCGATCCCCGGCGCGTCAGCGTGATCGCGGGATCACGGCTCGATCTGCTCGACGCCATGGAGTCGCTGGAGGCGGACAAGCCCGATCTCGCCCAGGCGCTGGTGCTGCGCGACATCTGCCAGCTCGACTACGCGGAGGTCGCCGAGCAGCTCGGCATTCCGCTCGGCACCGTCAAGTCGCGGATCCACCAGGCCCGCAGATATGTGCAGTCGGCGCTCGGTGACGCGTACGCGTGACCGGGACCGGCGGACATCTACTGGGATGATCTGTCTCGTCAGGTGAGACGCGGGATTGGATGGAGGTGCTGCCGGGGTAAAGTGCTAGCGGACGTAACCCGGATGGATCCGGACGTCCCACAACTGAACATGCTCATCCAGAGGGGTGGAGGGACCGGCCCTGCGAAGCCCCGGCAACCCTCCCGCGACCGAACTCGTGCCCACGAGGCCCGGCCGGGACAGGTGCCAATTCCGGGCTCGTGGCCAGGGTGGTCGCGAGCGAAGATGAGGGAAAGGCCTCGCTTCATGGCGCACACTGATGTCCCCCGGCCAGGTTCTCTGTCCAGCGCCGAGTTCGGCCCCGCCACCGGGCTGTCCTGTCGCGAATGCGGCGCCGTCTACGATCTGGGCCCGATCTTCGCCTGTGCCGAGTGTTTCGGCCCGCTCGAGGTGACGTACGACTTCGGCGATGTCCGCCGCGCGGACATCGAGTCGGGGCCGACCGACATCTGGCGTTACCGGGCGCTCCTTCCGGTCCCCCCGGATGTGACCGCCAAGCCGAACATCCGGCCCGGGTGGACCAGGCTGGTCAAGGCGGACCGGCTCGCGGCCGAGCTGGGATTCCGCTCGCTGTACGTCAAGGACGACTCGGGTAACCCGACCCACTCCTTCAAGGACCGGGTCGTGGCGATCGCCCTGGAGGCCGCCAGGACCTTCGGCTTCCACACGCTCTCCTGCTCCTCCACCGGAAACCTCGCCGGCGCCGTGGGCGCCGCCGCCGCACGCGCCGGGCTCGACTCGTGCGTGTTCATCCCCGCCGACCTGGAGGCGGCCAAGGTCACGATGGCCGCGGCCTACGGCGGCCGCCTCGTCGGCATCGACGGCACCTACGACGAGGTCAACCGTTTCTGCTCTGAGCTGATCGGCGACGAGCTCGGCGAGAAGTGGGGCTTCGTCAACGTCAACCTCCGGCCCTACTACGCGGAGGGGTCGAAGACACTGGCGTACGAGATCGCCGAGCAGCTCGGCTGGCGGCTGCCCGAGCAGATCGTCATCCCGGTGGCCTCCGGGTCGCAGCTCACCAAGGTGGACAAGGGATTCCGCGAGCTGATCAAGCTCGGCCTGGTGGAGGACCGTCCGTACCGGATCTTCGGTGCGCAGGCGGAGGGCTGCTCGCCGGTCTCGCGGGCGTTCAAGGCCGGGCACGATGTGGTGCAGCCGGTCAAGCCGGACACGATCGCCAAGTCGCTGGCGATCGGCAACCCGGCGGACGGGCCGTACGTGCTGGACATCGCCCGGCGTACGGGCGGCGCGGTGGAGGACGTCGACGACCGCGAGGTGGTCGAGGCCATCCGCCTGCTGGCGCGGACCGAGGGTGTCTTCGCCGAGACGGCGGGCGGTGTGACCGTCGGCGTGCTGCGAAAGCTGGCGCGGGAGGGCCGGCTCGACCCGGGGGCCGAGACCGTCGTGCTGAACACCGGCGACGGGCTGAAGACGCTCGACGCGATCGCCGAGCACGCCCGTCCGGCCGCGGTCATCCGGCCGTCGCTCGAGGCATTCCGTACGGCTTTTGCCAACTGAACGCGTTTCCGCCCACGCAACGAAAGAGAGTGAAAGATGAGCGTTTCTGTGCGGATTCCGACGATTCTGCGCACGTATACGAATGGAGTCGCGGAGGTGTCCGGAGAAGGCGCGACGCTCCGCGACGTCCTGCAGAAGCTGGATGCGGACTATCCGGGCATCGGCGGCCGAATCCTGGACGAAACGGGCAAAATACGGCGTTTTGTCAACGTCTATGTCGGAGAAGAGGATGTCCGATTCGCCCAAGGTCTGGACACCCCCACGCCGGATGGCGTGCAGATCTCGGTGATCCCGGCCGTCGCCGGCGGCTGAGCCCGCTCGCACTGAAAAGCCGCTGACCTGGGGGTTTGTCATGGTCCAGGTCGTGCCATGTCCATCAAATAGTGCAATTATCAACTATCGACGACTAAAGTGAATATTCGCTGATCCTGCTTTGAGCGAACGCCTAGTAGTAGTTTGCGCATTGACTCTGTTGTCCGATGCCTTGACGCAGGTATGGTCGAGGACGATCGACAAAACCGGGGGCTTCTTGGGTGTGGTCCCCAGCCCAGCAAGAGGAGTCGGAAAGTGGCGCAGGGCACCGTCAAATGGTTTAACGCGGACAAGGGCTACGGCTTCATCGCGGTAGACGGTGGCAAGGACGTGTTCGTTCATTACTCGGCGATCCTGATGGACGGCTACAAGTCGCTTGAGCAGGGGCAGCGGGTGGAGTTCGACATCACGCAGGGCCAGAAGGGCCCGCAGGCGGAAGCCGTCCGGGCCGTCTGATCTCGGGGGTGTTCGGCGGAGCACGGACGGCGCCTGCCGGACACGCCCTTGTCGCTCGACCATCACAAGGCCCGGTTCGCCATCGGCGAGGCCGGGCCTTCGTCATTCCGTCGTGGCCCTGACAGGGGTGTGTCAACGGAATCTTCGCTGGTCAGAGGGCTTGATATGCCCCGAGATGCAACTTGGCTTGCGCTTGCACTCACAAGGGTAGAGTGCTAAACACATGGTTGGCACTCTCAGGTCGAGAGTGACAACAACCAGGATCGAGGCGATGGGGTCCCCGAAGGGAGAGCGGGCCCATGCCGTCGCGGGCGTCGGCTCGGTCCAGTGAAGCCACCCTGCTACTGGGAGGTCTAGCCTTATGGCAGCCAAGATGATCGCGTTTGACGAGGACGCCCGGCGCGGTCTCGAGCGCGGTATGAACCAGCTCGCCGACGCCGTCAAGGTGACCCTCGGCCCCCGTGGCCGCAATGTCGTGCTGGAGAAGAAGTGGGGCGCCCCCACGATCACCAACGACGGTGTCTCGATCGCCAAGGAGATCGAGCTCGAGGACCCGTGGGAGAAGATCGGCGCCGAGCTGGTCAAGGAAGTCGCCAAGAAGACCGACGACGTCGCCGGTGACGGCACGACCACCGCCACCGTGCTCGCCCAGGCGCTGGTACGTGAGGGTCTGCGCAACGTGGCGGCGGGCGCCAACCCGATGGGCCTGAAGAAGGGCATCGAGGCCGCCGTCGAGCGCGTCAGCGAGGAGCTCTCCAAGCTGGCCAAGGACGTGGAGACCAAGGAGCAGATCGCCTCCACCGCCTCCATCTCCGCCGCCGACCCCGAGATCGGCTCGCTCATCGCCGAGGCGATGGACAAGGTCGGCAAGGAAGGCGTCATCACCGTCGAGGAGAGCAACACCTTCGGCCTGGAGCTGGAGCTCACCGAGGGCATGCGCTTCGACAAGGGTTACGTCTCCGGCTACTTCGTGACCGACCCCGAGCGCATGGAGGCGGTCTTCGAGGACCCCTACATCCTCATCGTCAACTCGAAGGTCTCCGCCAACAAGGACCTGCTCCCGCTGCTGGACAAGGTCGTCCAGTCGGGCAAGCCGCTGGTCATCATCGCCGAGGACGTCGAGGGCGAGGCCCTGGCGACCCTGGTCGTCAACAAGATCCGCGGTCTGTTCAAGTCCGTTGCCGTCAAGGCCCCCGGCTTCGGTGACCGTCGCAAGGCCATGCTGGGCGACATCGCCATCCTCACCGGTGGCCAGGTCATCTCCGAGGAGGTCGGCCTCAAGCTCGAGAACGCGACCCTCGACCTGCTCGGCCGCGCCCGCAAGGTCGTCATCACCAAGGACGAGACCACCATCGTCGACGGTGCCGGCGACCCCGAGCAGATCTCCGGCCGGGTGAACGAGATCCGCGCCGAGATCGAGCGGACCGACTCCGACTACGACCGCGAGAAGCTCCAGGAGCGCCTCGCCAAGCTGGCCGGCGGCGTCGCCGTCATCAAGGCCGGCGCGGCCACCGAGGTCGAGCTGAAGGAGCGCAAGCACCGCATCGAGGACGCCGTCCGCAACGCGAAGGCCGCCGTCGAGGAGGGCATCGTCCCCGGTGGTGGCGTGGCGCTGCTGCAGGCGGGCGCCAAGGCCTTCGACAAGCTGGAGCTGGGTGGCGACGAGGCGACCGGTGCCGCGATCGTCCGCAAGGCGCTGGAGGAGCCGCTGAAGCAGATCGCCGTCAACGCCGGCCTCGAGGGCGGCGTCGTGGTGGAGAAGGTCCGCAACCTTCCCGCGGGCGAGGGCCTCAACGCGGCCACCGGCGAGTACGTGAACATGTTCGAGTCGGGCATCATCGACCCGGCCAAGGTGACGCGTTCCGCACTGCAGAACGCGGCGTCCATCGCGGCGCTGTTCCTCACCACCGAGGCCGTCATCGCCGAGAAGCCCGAGAAGGAGAAGGCCCCGGCCATGCCCGGTGGCGGCGGCGACATGGACTTCTAGTCCTCCCGCTCTCCTTGCCAGAGCCACGAGAAGGGGCGGATTCCCGGTCACCCGGGAGCCGCCCCTTCCGTTTCCCGGTCACCCGGGAGCCGCCCCTTCCGTTTCCGCCGGGTCAGCTTGTGAGCTGGGCGGGGAGGGGTTCGGCGTGGAGGACCGTCAGTGAGGTGACGGCACGGGTGAGCACCACGTAGAGGCGGGCCAGACCGCGGTCTTCCGCCGCCACGATGTCGGCGGGCTCCACCAGGACGACGTGGTCGTACTCGAGACCCTTGGCGAGCGTGGCGGGGACGATGAGCACCCGGTCCTCGGCCGCCGAGTCGCCCGCCGGAGCCTCGCCGCCGACGAGTTCGGCGGCGCCGTCGAGGGCCGCCGAGACGGCGGGCACTGCGGAGTCGGGCACGATGACGCCGATGGAGCCCTCCCGGCCGAGGGCCTCCCGTACGACCTCGGGCACGGCGGCGACGGCGTCGGGCACGTGCCGTACGGTCAGGGAGCCCGCGCCGGGGCGCAGCGACCGCGGGGCGGCCAGGTCCGGCGCGACCGAGGGGAGCAGCCTGGCGGCGAAGTCGAGGACCTCGCGTGGCACGCGGAAACCGACGGTGAGCTCGGTGACCTCCCCGTCGGGCTGGCCGAGATGGTCGAGCACGGTCTTCCATGACGTCGCCGACCAGGGCGTGGTGCCCTGCGCGAGGTCACCCAGGATCGTCGCCGAGCCCGTACGGCACCGCCGCCCGAGCGCGCGCAACTGCATGGCGGACAGGTCCTGGGCCTCGTCGATGACCAGGTGGCCGTGCGAGGGCGTCCGCTCGATGAGGTCGTTCAGCTCGTCCAGCAGGGCGGCGTCGGCCGCCGACCATTTGGCCGAGCGATGCGTCCGGTACGGCTTGCGCCATGAGATCAGCTCCCGCTCCTCCGCCGACAGATCGGTCTTGGCCGCCCTGGCCAGGAACTCGGCGTCCGACAGCAGCCGGAAGAGCACCTGCTCGGCGGTGAGCTTCGGCCACACCTGGTCGAGGATGGCCTTCACCGGCTTCGACCGCGCCACCGCGTCCTGCACCCGGTCGTCCGGCGACTCGCCGCGGCGTTCCATCTGCACGAGCACGGAGTGGGCGAGCCGCTGGGCGAGGATCGTGCGGCCGGGGCCGTACCTGGTCGTGCCGCGCAGCGCGGCGACCATTTCGCGCACCTCGTGCTCGGGCACCCGGTAGCGGTTGGCGCCCTTGGTGACCAGCAGCCCCTCCTCGGGCTTGCCGACGTGGAGCCACAGCGCCCGTTCCAGGACGGCGGCCATCCGTCCGTCGCCCTTGACCGCTGACACGGCGGGGTCCTCCGGATGGGCGTGGCCGCCGAGCATGCCGGTCACGGTCGTCTGGTCGACCCGCACCTCGCCGAGCGCGGGCAGCACGGAGGAGATGTAGGAGAGGAAGGCCCGGTTGGGGCCCACGACCATCACACCGGATCGGGTGAGCCGCTCCCGGTGGGTGAACAGGAGGTAGGCGGCCCGGTGCAGCCCCACGGCGGTCTTCCCGGTGCCGGGGGCGCCCTGGACGCAGACCGTGACGCCGAGGTCGGCGCGGACGATCTCGTCCTGGTCGGGCTGGATGGTCGCGACGATGTCGCGCATCGGCCCGCTGCGCGGCCGCTCGATCTCCCGTAGCAGCAGTGAGCTCTGCTCGGGCGGCGGACCCGCGGGCAGGCGCCCGGGCCGTCCGTCGCCGAGCGGCTCGTCCTCGTACGCCGTGAGCTCGCCGCCCTGGTAGCCGAACCGGCGGCGGAGCGCGACGCCCATCGGGTCGGCGGGGCCGGCCTGGTAGAACGCGCGGGAGACCGGCGCCCGCCAGTCGATCACGAGGGGGCGGCTGCGGTCGTCGTGCACGTGCCGCCGCCCGACGTAGATCGTGCCGGGCAGGTCGTCGTCGGCGGAGCGGTCCAGGCGGCCGAAGAAGAGCGGGGCGTCCGGTTGATCGGCCAGGGCGGCGACCCGCTGGTCGAGCAGGCCCTGGAGGATCTCCCGGGAGACCCAGTCGCCGGCGGCGTCCGCCGAGAGGGAGCGAGCGTGCTCGCGCATCGCCCGCAATGCGGCGCGCGCGGCAGCGAGATGGGCACGTTCGGCGTCGAGCACGTCTGCGGGCATGTCTACGGGCACGCGAAAGCTCCTCCGGAACGCAGGGAAAGCTACGAGCTTATCGGCTGTGGGCCCGTGATCTGAAATGTTTTTTCCGTGTGTGTCGCCGCTTCCCGGCGTGGGTATCAGACGCGCTGGTGCCTCACCCGACCGGTCGCCCGTCGCCTCGACGGGGCGATATTTGGTGATTTGTCGGGATAGTGGGCGTCTGTGTGAGGAGGTGAGAAGCGTGGCCCGAACCGCTGGGATCTCCTGGACCTAGGGAGTGTCGAAAAGGGCATGACCTGTGAAACACGACCTAGGTCGAGAAGACCCACCGGACAGGTGAGCCGTTCGAGTCTCACTCGGGGGCTTGGATCTTGCCGATGCCGAGTGTGGTGACGGTGGGCAGAAGGCCCGACTCGAACACGGCCCCGAGCAGCGGCCGGTTGAGCTCGGCCAGCTGCTCGGCCCCCGCCTCGCCGAGCGCCCGCCACGGGCCCACCGCCAGCTCGTCGGTCACGCGCTCTACCTGGTCGCGCAGCGCGCGCCCCGTGGGGGTGGCCGTCCCCTCGCCGTCGATCAGGCCGCGTCCGACGAGCCGTTCCCGCGCGGCGGCCCATTCCTCGTCACTCCAGCCGCGGCCGGCGAAGTTCTCGGCAGGGGCCGCCCCGACGGCGGCGAAGGAGACCAGGGCCTCGCAGGCGTCGAGGCCGGCGGCGTGCAGGGCTGTCAGATGCCCGTCGCCGCGGTGTTCGCGCAGCACCGTGTACGCCTGCCACAGCGCGAGGTGCGGTTCCCCTGGCCAGGGGAGATCGAGGTTGGCCGCGGCGAGCGGCCGGTGGGCGACGTCCACGCTCTCCGCCGCCCTGATCGCCAGCTGGGCCGCCTCCTTGATTCCGGCGCCCACCCCGTCGCCGAGGAGTCCGCGCAACGTGCGGTCCATCGCCCGCAGCCGGGCGTCGAGCACCTGTGCGGGCGTCGCGGTCTTCCAGATGCCCGGCACGTACTCGGCGATCATGCTCGGGCTGAAGCTGTAGTAGGTGGCGCCCGTCAGCGTGGGCCCCGCCGCACCCAGCGGCGCGGTGCGCCAGGCGAAATAGCTCGGCCAGCGCGTCGTGACGTCGTAGCCGAGCGCAGCGGCCTCCTCGAATGCCTCGGGGCTGTAGTAGAGCGCGGCGTGGACCGGCTCGATTTGATGCCACATGGTGCGGGCCAGGCGTGCGTACATCCCTCAAACCTCACTGTCTAGTTAAGATACGACAGTGACGATAGAACCGTGGCGCATCACTGGTCAACCCGAGATAGACAGTTATGTCGCGAGCAGGGTGGAACTCGCCGTTCTCCTGGTGAACGTCCTGGCCGCCGATTCGGCGCACGGCCGTCCTGTCACACCGCCCCTGACCGGCGGCGAACGGCTGGCCGCGATCCACAGCGGCCTCTCCGCCGCCGGGCGCCCTCCGAGTGGGCTCACGACGGCCGACGCCGACCGGCTCGCGGAGGTCGCCGGCGAGGTGCGCCTGTTGTACGGCGCGGGGGACTGCCTGCCCGAGGCCGCCGCACGGCTAAACGACCTCCTGAGGCGGCACGGCGCAGTCCCCACCCTGCACGGCGACCCGGGAAAGCCGCTCCGGCTGGCCTTTCACCGGCCGGATGCGACGCTCGTGGACGCCTGGGCCGCCGATATGGGAACCGCGCTGGCCATGGTCATCGGGGTCGGTCAGGGGGCGCGGCTCGGCGTGTGCCAGGCCGCGACGTGCTCCCTGGTCTTCTTCGACACCACGCGCAACGCCTCGCGCCGCTTCTGCGATCTGTCGTGTCAGAACCGGGCCAAGGCCAGCGCCTATCGTGCTCGGCGCCGGACGTGACGAGCGGTCACTTCGCCTGCTTCTCCTCGCCGACGTCGTCCGCGTCGATGATGTGGTACGCGTAGCCCTGCTCGGCGAGGAAGCGCTGCCGGTGGGCGGCGAAGTCCTGATCGACCGTGTCGCGGCTGACGATCGAGTAGAAGCGCGCGCCGCCGCCGTCGGCCTTCGGCCGCAGCACGCGGCCGAGCCGCTGCGCCTCTTCTTGACGTGAGCCGAAGGTGCCGGAGACCTGAATGGCCACGGCCGCCTCCGGCAGGTCGATGGAGAAGTTGGCGACCTTGGACACCACCAGCACCGGGATCTCCTTGTCGCGGAACGCCTGGAACAGCCGCTCCCGCTCCCTGACCCGGGTCTCGCCCTTGATCACCGGCGCGTCGAGGTGCTCGCCCAGCTCGTCGAGCTGGTCGATGTACTGCCCGATGACCAGCACCTGCTCGTCCGCGTGCCGCCGTACCAGCGCCTCGGCCACCCGGAGCTTCGAGGGCGTGGTCGCGCAGAACCGGTAGCGTTCGTCGGCCTCGGTCATCGCGTACGCCAGCCGTTCCTCGTCGCTCAGCGTGACGCGCACCTCGACGCACTCGGCCGGTGCGATCCAGCCCTGGTTCTCCATCTCCTTCCACGGCGCGTCGTACCGCTTGGGGCCGATGAGCGAGAAGACGTCGCCCTCGCGGCCGTCCTCGCGCACCAGGGTGGCGGTCAGGCCGACCCGTCGGCGCGCCTGGAGATCTGCCGTCATGCGGAAGATCGGCGCGGGCAGCAGGTGGACCTCGTCGTAGACGATCAGCCCCCAGTCGCGGGCGTCGAACAGCTCGAGGTGCCGGTACGTGCCCTGCCGCCTGGTCGTCATCACCTGATAGGTGGCGATGGTCACCGGGCGGATCTCCTTCTTCGCCCCGGTGTACTCGCCGATCTCGTCCTCGGTGAGCGAGGTCCGCCTGATCAGCTCCTGCTTCCACTGGTGGGCCGAGACCGTGTTGGTGACCAGGATGAGCGTGGTGGCCCGCGCATGGGCCATCGCCGCCGCCCCCACGATCGTCTTGCCCGCGCCGCAGGGCAGGACGACCACGCCCGAGCCGCCGTTCCAGAACGCGTCGGCCGCCTCCTTCTGGTACGGCCGCAGCGACCAGCCCTCCTCACGGAGCTCGATGGGGTGATGCTCGCCGTCGACGTAGCCGGCCAGGTCCTCGGCCGGCCAGCCGAGCTTGAGCAGCAGCTGCTTGATGTTGCCGCGCTCGGAGGGGTGCACGGCCACCGCGTCGGCGCTGAACCGCTCGCCCAGCAGCGGCCGCACCTTCTTGGACCGCAGCACCTCCTCCAGCACGGCGCGATCGGAGGTGGCGAGGACCAGGCCCCAGGCCGGATGCTTCTCCAGCCGCAGCCTGCCGTACCTCGCCATCGTCTCGGCGACGTCGACCAGCATCGCGTGCGGCACCGGATATCGGCTGTAGGTGATCAGCGCGTCGACCACCTGCTCGGCATCGTGCCCGGCGGCCCGGGCGTTCCACAGCGCCAGCGGGGTCACCCGGTAGGTGTGGACATGCTCGGGGGCGCGCTCCAGCTCGGCGAACGGTGCGATCGCCTTGCGGCACTCGTCGGCGAGCTCGTGATCGACCTCGAGCAGCAGTGTCTTGTCCGACTGGACGATCAGCGGCCCGGCCATCCCCGTCATGTCGATCTCCACTCCCCCTCGTACGGCTAACGCCTATCCAACACGTGGCGGGGCCGGATCAGTCCCCGGTCGGTGGAACTCGGCAGGCGGGCGTCAGTCCAGGTAGCCGTTGGCCCCGAGGTAGATGAGCGTGCCGATCCCGATGACGAGCAGCCCGACGTTGATGCCGATCGAGACCCACGTCCATTTCAGCAGACGCCGGGCCGTGTCCGGCTGGGTGTCCACCTTGCTGAGCGCGATCCCGGACAGGATGGCCCCGGCGATGCCGCCGAGGGACACGTAGCAGCTGAAGGCCAGCACGAGGCTGACGACGAGGGCGACGATCGCGTGCGTGCGCGGCCCTTCCTGCCGCGGCGGGTAGCCGCCGGGAGGGTAGTACCCGTACTGGTTCTGGTAGGGGCCCGGCCCGGGCGGCGGGTAGTACCCGTACTGGTGGTTGGGGTCCGGCCCGTGGTTCGGGTCGTACCCGTACTGCTGGTTGGGGTCCGGCCCGTGGTTCGGGTCGTACCCGGGCGGTGGACCGCCGTACTGCTGCCGGCCGTAGGGGTCCTGACCCGGCGGCGGTCCATAGGGGTTGGCCGCGTTCTGCCAATCCTGTGGGTCGTGGCCAGGCTGTGGTGGGGTCGTCACCTTAGATTCCTTTGCTCTATGCGAAGCCCAAGGTTTACCAAGATATGGGAGAGCGGTTATGACCTGATGTCCGTGATGCCGGTGATGCGGCTGAGGGCGAAGCGGTGGATCGTGGCCCGGGTCTCGTCGTAAGCCGTGAGGTAGCCGCCCTCCACCCGAGCGGGTTCGAGTATGCGGCTCGTGGCGTGGCCCTGGGAGTCGAGATAACCGATCCAGACCCGCGATCCCTCTCTGATCGCCTCCCGGAGGGCGTCGATGGTGGTGCTCGACGGTGACCGCGGCACCTCGCCTTCGGGGGCCTGCGCCGGATGCCTGCGCGCCAGGTGCGCCTCGTCGCCGGCGCGTACGGCCCGGACGGCCGCGGCCACCAGGTCGCACTGATCGGCCTCCGGCCCGGCGGCGACCGATGTGAAGGCGGACGGAGGGGTGACCGTCCGCCTGGCGTCGGCCCGCGTCACCAGCACGTCGCCGTCGCTCGACTCGGCCATCGGCGAGTAGCCCATCGCGCGCAGCGAGTCGACCAGCGCGGCCCGGGACGTCTTGGACGCCAGCACGGTCGGGGCGAGCCGTCGCAGTCGCAGCAGTGCGGCCCGCCGGTCGGCCAGCACCTCGTCGAGGACCGCCGGATCGTCGCACCGGACGTAGGCGGAGGCGGTGCCGACCCGGATGCGCCCGTGCCGCCGGGCCACGTCGGTGACCAGGTAGCGCAGCGGCTGGGGGACCGGAGTGGCCGAGTGCCGCTCCAGCGCGGAGATCAGCTCGTCGGCCGACTGTCCCGCGTCGAGCGCCCGCCTGATCGACGCCTCACCGAAGCGGTAGACCGTCGCGCCCCCCTTCGACTCGACGTCGGCCATGAGCGCGATCTGACGCTGGAGGCCGGTGGTCAGCGGTCCCGGCGCCACGGCCGTGAGATCGGCCTGCAGCAGCACGTGGTCGACCGGTTGGGGCAGCAGCGGCGCGAGCAGCTCGGCCGCCGTGCCGCCGCCGTCCCTCCTGTCGCCCTTGTCTCCCCTGTTCCGCTTATCTGCCTTGCCTCGCTCGTCTGCCCTGTCCCGGTCCTTACCGGCGCCTCGGCGCGGTTTCCGTACGGCACCGAGGGCGGCGCCGTGTGCCGACAGCGCGCCCAGCCCGGTCACGCCGAGATGCTCGGCCTCGCGCAGGGTGAGCTCGACGATCCGGTCGAGCCGCGCGACTCGCTGGCGTGGCCGTTCCCACGCCAACCGGGCCAGCACGGACTCGACGGTCGGCGCGACGCCGGGGGCCGCCGACGCGAGCACACGCAGCACCTGCGCGCGCACCCGTCCGGTGCCCGCCCGGCGCAGGCCCGGATGCAGGGCGTTGAGCGGCCGGTCGCGCTCGTCGCGCTCACCGATCAGGCCGGGCACGCGGTCCATGCCCATCCAGGCGGCCGCCAGCCCGGCCCACTGATCTTCGACGGACCTGATCCGCCACGGGTCGTAGGCGTCGGTCGGCAGCCACTCCCCGTCCCCGTCCGCGATCAACCCGGCCGCGTGCGCGACCTCGACCACCAGGCCGGCGACCCACTCGGGCACGTCGAGGGTCTGCGTGACGCGCTTCAGGTCCCGTATGGCGAGGCCCCCGGCCCGCAGCACTCCGGGCGGGTCGGCGCTCCACCACTCGCACAGCTCCTCGACCGCGCGGGTGAACGTGAACGCCTGCCCGGCGGCGGTGCGGTCGGCCAGGCCGAGGTCGCGTACGGCTCCGGCAGGCTCGGGCGGGTGGGGGGACAGGTTCCGGTGGAGGCGGCCGTTACGCAGGAACAGGGCGACCTCGCGAGGCAGGGCGACGGTCTCCTCTCCGGTCGCGCCGAGCAGACCGCGGGCGAGGAGCTGATCGATCGGCGTCCGCGCCGTGGCGGCGGTCACCTCGCGCCGGGCGTTGGGCAGCCGCCCGCTCGCCGGGCCCCAGGTGAGGTCGTCGAGTGCGGCGCGGGCCTGGGGCGAGACCTCGGCGACGAGGCGGGCGACCGTCGCGGGGTCGGACAGCCGGGCGGTCAGCCGCTCCACCGGGGCGCTGCCGTTCCGCCGCGGGTTCCCGCCCCTCCGCGTCCCGGACGACATGGCGGCGAGCATCGCCTCTATCTGCTCCGGCGGGTGATGGCGGAACACCTCGGCGGCCGGCGGCCCGAGCCCGGCGGCGGGGTCGAGGGCCTCGGCGACCCCCGGAGCCGGCAGCGGCACGCCGACGACACCGTCGTCCGGGTCGGCGTCGGGGTGCCGGTCGTAGACCAGGGCGTTCTCGCGGAGCCGGTCGAGCGCCGCTTCCAGCGCCGCCTCGAGTGACGTTTCGAGCACCGTTCCCGATGTGGTTTCACGTGCCGTTCCGGTTGCGGTTCCCGATGTGGTTTCACACGCCGGTTCCGATGCCGTTCCCGATGCCGGTTCCGACGCGGGGGACGACGCGGGCTCGCCGCTCTCACCGTCCGTGTCGTACGAGGCCCGGGCCAGCAGAGATCTCAGGTCGGCGGGGCCGGGCCGCATCACCACGAGGGTTTCGAGCACGCAGAGGGTGAACCGGTCGAGCCGGTCGAGCGCGCGGCCGAGGGCGGACGGGCTGCTCGCGCGGGCGGCGAGGCCGTCGATGTCGGCGGGAACGGGCGTGATGAGTTCCGGCCGTGCCGTTACGAGCGCCCTGAGCTGCTCGTCAGAGCGGCAGCGCAGCCACTCGGTGAACTCCCTGCCCTTCATCCGTTCCATCGTATGGCCGGTCCTTGAAGCGAGGCTTCTGATTCCCGCCCGGAAGAAGGGTCCACGTGGTCCCTCTGTGGGCATAACCTACATCCATCACCTTCACGACAGTCTGAACGAGGTCAGCTCTGTGCCGAGTGGCAAGGTCAAGTGGTACGACGCCGACAAGGGGTTCGGCTTTCTCACGCGCGACGACGGCGGCGAGGTCTTCGTGCACTCTTCTGCGCTGCCCAAGGGCGTGGAGGCGTTGAAGCCAGGGCAGAAGGTCGAGTTCGGTGTGGCCGAGAGCCGCCGAGGTCAACAGGCGCTGTCCGTCCGGCTGGTCGAGCAGCCGCCCACACTGGCCAGGTCCCCCAGGAGCAAGGCCAAGCGAAAGAAGCCGGACGAGATGGTCGTCATCGTCGAGGATCTGATCAAGTTGCTCGACGACATATCCGACTCCTACCAACGGGGCAAGCATCCGGACGCGGCGCACGCCAAGAAGGTGGCCACCGTACTGCGGGCCGTCGCGGACGATCTGGACGCCTGACTTCCGGCTTCTTGCCGAGGCACGGATAAGTTTGGTCTCAGCGTGGGTGAAAATGGAGTGTGAGTCGAACCCGAATCCGTAGCACTCCAGTCGATGCGGCCTGTGCGGCGGCGGTGGATCTCGCCCGTACGGCCGTCGAAGCGATCGCGCGACCCGGTGAGGTCGGCGAGCATCTGGGCTTCGACAGCGAGGGCGACCGGGTCGTGACCCACTACTTCGAATGTCTGGATCGGGCCTACCTGGGCTGGCGCTGGGCGAGCACCGTGGTCCGCGCCTCCCGTGCCCGCAACGTGACCGTGAGCGAGACCGTGCTGCTGCCCGGGGCCGGCGCGCTGCTGGCGCCGCGCTGGGTGCCGTGGAACGAACGGCTGCGCCCGGGCGACCTCGGCGTGGGCGACCTGCTGCCGGCCGAGGCCGACGACGACCGGCTGGTCCCGGGATACACCGCGACCGATGAGGACACCGACCGCCAGGCGGTCCTCGAGCCGGGCCTCGGCCGCGCCCGCGTGCTGTCGCCGATCGGCCGCGACCTCGCCGCGCGCCGCTGGCGCTCGGGGGAGCCCGGACCGGACGCGCCGATCGCTCATGCGGCGCCCGCGCAGTGCTCCACCTGCGGCTTCTACTGGCCGCTCGCCGGTGCCCTCGGGCGCGCGTTCGGCGTGTGCGCCAACGAGTACGCCCCGGACGACGGCCGCGTGGTCGCGGTCGATCATGGCTGCGGCGCCCATTCCGAGGCGACCACGGTACCCTCGATGATCGCGGAACCTCCGCCCCCGATCCTGGACGACATGGGCTACGACCTGATGGACCAAGCCTGATCATGCATGACCTGGACCTAGGCGCCGCGCGCCTGCGTGAGACGGTTCTCGCGGCGTGGACGGCCTCGCCGGCCCGGTTCCGCGAGGACGCCAACGCCGAGGAGGACTTCGCGCTCGGCGGTTACCGCGATCGCCTGGTGGTGGAGCTGGCCCAGAACGCCGCCGACGCCGCGCTGCGCGCGGGCGTGCCCGGACGCCTGCGGCTGGAGCTGCGCGACGGTGTGCTGCTCGCCGCCAACGTCGGCGCACCGCTCGACGCGACGGGCGTCGAGGGCCTTTGCACGCTGCGCGTCTCCGGCAAGCGGGACGAGACCGGGGCCGCAGGCCGGTTCGGTGTCGGCTTCGCCGCCGTGGTCTCGGTCACCGACGCCCCCGCCATCGCCTCCCGTGAGACGGGAGGGGTGCGCTGGTCCCGGGACGAGACGGCCGCGCTCGTGGCCGGTCGCCCCGAGCTGGCCGCCGAGCTGGCCGACCGCGCGGGGCACGTGCCGCTGCTCCGTCTGCCGTTCCCCGACGACTCGCTCGCCGTTCCCGACGGTTTCGACACGGTCGTACGGCTCCCGCTGCGCGACGAGGCGGCCGAGCGGGCCGTACGGCGCATGCTGGAGGAGGCCGGCCCCGCCCTGCCGCTCGCGATGCCGGCGCTGAAGGTCATCGAGATCGAGGTCGAGGGGCGGAGCCGGGAGATCTCCGCCGAGGGGTGGCACGTGGTCGCCGAGTCGGGCGCCTTCACCCCCGAGCAGGTGGCCGAGCTGTTCGCCGACCGTCCCACCGAGGAGCGGGCCAGACCCTACTGGGAGGTCCGCTGGGCCGTACGGCGGCCCGACGCGGCGGGCGGCGGCGACGTCCCGCGCGTCGTGCACGCGCCCACGCCGAGCGACGAGCCGCTCGACCTGCCCGCGCTGCTCATCGCCACGTTCCCGATGACGACCGACCGGCGGCACGTCGCCCCGGGGCCGCTCGCCGACTTCCTGGTCAAGCGGGCGGCCGAGGCGTACGTCCGGCTGCTGGAGGAGCTGCCGCGCACACCCGAGCTGCTCGATCTCGTGCCCGGGATGATGGGCAAGGGGGCGCTCGACGCGGCGATCCGCCAGGAGATCATCCGGCTGCTGCCGGACACCCCGCTGCTGCCCGCCATCGGCGAGGACGACCCCGTGCCGGGGAGCCAGGCGCGTGCGGTCCTCGGCTCAGCCGAGTTCCTGGAGAAGATCGCCGGCATCGTCCCCGGGCTGCTGCCCGCCGGATGGGCCTCCCGTCACCCGGCGCTGACCACGCTCGGCGTCCGGCGGGTGGAGCTCGCCGACGTGGTGGACATGCTGACCGGCGACGCGGTGGAGGACCGCGATCCGGCGTGGTGGCGGTCGCTGTACGAGGTGCTGCCCGCCGACGACCCGGAGGCGATCGCCGCGGTCGCGGTGCCGCTCGCCGACGGCCGCCTGGTGCGGGGACCGCGCGGCACGGTCATGCTGTCGGGCGCGAGCGGCTCCACTG
>BCRI01000080.1 GCA_001552515.1 Sphaerimonospora mesophila NBRC 14179 = JCM 3151 | reverse complement strand
TGCCCGTCCCTGCCCGCACTGTTGTGGCACCAGACCCCGGCCACTCCACCACAAAACCCGGTCAACCCGGCCACCCCACCGCATCAGTCCCACCTCCCCACCCACAACCCAACCCCACCGCAGGACCGAACCCGGCCGCCCACCCGTACTGGCCAGCGCACCGGACCGCTGACCGGCGCCGGATGGGACCCCCGTCCACCGACCGGCGCAGGGATGGGCAGGAGGTGCTGCGAGAGCAGGAGGTGCTGCGAGATGGGAGGCGTGGGTGGATGGCCGGTCTGGACAGCGGGACCGTCTGGACAGCGAGACCGTCTGACCAGACCACATCGCGGCCGTCTGGGTCCGTGTCTTGGTAGCGGGATGGGTGGTGTTCTGGTCCAGGAGGCGTCGTCAGGATGCCGAGAACTCCACCGCCGCGGTGAGCCCGTACGCTGATGGTCGTGGAATACCGAGTCGCCGAGCAGGCCATCATGGCCAGAGGAGTGGAGTGGGATTTCCACCCCTCCCTTGAACGGATCAGCGCGCTGATGGAGCTCATCGGCGATCCGCAGAAAACGTTCCAAGTCATCCATATCGCCGGGACCAACGGCAAGACGAGCACGGCTCGGATGGTCGAGAGTCTGCTGCGGGAACGCAATCTGCGTGTCGGCCGTTACACGAGCCCTCATCTCACCTCGGTCCGTGAACGCATTTCGGTGGATGGGGAGCCTCTTTCTGAGGATCGTTTCACCGATGTCTATCGGGATATCGAGCCGTACCTTGAAATGATCGACACCAAGGTCGGACGGCTGAGTTTCTTCGAGACGCTCACCGCGATGGCATTCGTCGCGTTCGCGGATGCGCCGGTCGACGTCGCGGTGATCGAGACGGGCATGGGTGGAGTCTGGGACGCCACCAATGTCGCGGACGGCGCGGTCGCCGTCATCACGCCGATCTCGTTGGATCACACCGACTATCTCGGTCCGGACGTCGCGACGATCTCCAAGGAGAAGGCCGGCATCATCAAGCCGGGGGCGACGGCCCTGCTTGCGCAGCAGCCGCTTCCGGCGGCCGAGGTGCTGATGAGACGGGTGGCGGAGACGGGAGCCGTCGTCGCGCGTGAGGGGCTGGAGTTCGGCGTGCTCCATCGCGAGCTCGCGATAGGCGGTCAGATGCTTCAGCTCAAAGGCCTCAAGGGGGTGTACGAAGAGGTCTTCCTGCCGTTGTACGGCGCGCACCAGGCCGGGAACGCGGTGTGCGCGCTCGCGGCGGTCGAGGCGCTCACGGGTGGTGACGATCCCCTGGGTGACGAGGTCGTCCGGCAGGCGTTCGCGGGGGTGACGAGCCCGGGGCGGCTGGAGGTCGTGAGGCGTGGCCCGACGGTGGTCCTCGATGCCGCGCACAACCCCGGTGGCATGGAGGCCACGGTTGAGGCGCTGACCGAGGCGTTCGGCTTCACCCGGCTGGTCGCCGTGGTGGCCGCCATGGGCGACAAGGACGTCAACACGATCCTTGAACTGCTCGAGCCGATAGCCGAGGAGGTCGTGGTCACCAGGAATTCCTCGCCGCGTTCGATGAAGCCGGACGAGCTGGGTCTTCGGGCACAGAGCATCTTCGGATCGGATCGGGTCCATGTGGCGGAACGGCTCGATGACGCGATCGACATGGCCGTCACCCTGGCCGATCAGGGTGACGAGCTGGGGTCGGGGGTGCTCATCACCGGTTCCGTGGTGACCGTCGGCGAGGCCCGCATTCTGCTCGGGGTCGAGCGATGAGGCGATCTCGCGGGGCGGGGGCGACCTTCCGGGGTGCCCGCGACGTGCGGCGCCGTGGAGGCGGAATCCGGACGGACGACATGGGAAGAGCGAGATGAACTACCTGTTCGAGGTGACTCCCGGCAAGCGTCGGCTGTGCGCGAGCGTGCTCGGCATGGAGGCCATCGTCGTAGCCCTGACCACTCCGGTCGCCATCGCGATCAACCATGTCCCGGTGCCGCTCGCGGTGACGGTCGGGATCGGGCTCGCGGTCCTGTGCGTCGTGGTGACAGGTATGCTCAAGCGCCCGTTCGCGTACGTCGCGGGATCAGTCGTCCAGATCCTGGCGATTGCCACCGGATTTCTCGTTCCGGCCATGTTCTTCCTCGGATTGATCTTCGCATTGCTCTGGATTACGGCCATCTTCGTCGCTCACCGTGTCGAGGGGGCGACGAAGCGCTAAAGTCGGCAAGCATGGCCGTCCCTCCCGTTTCGCAGGCCCGGACCGCCGTCGCGGTTCGCGCCGTGCGCGTCCCCCTGCTTCTGGACGTCGTCGCAGGGCTGCTCACCGTGGTGGCCCTGCCGCTCGCGGTGGTCGCGATCCCGAACACGATTTCGGTCGTCGCGGCGCTGCTGCCTCCGGGCGTCTCGCACGTCGACATGATGCGGGCGCATGGTCTGGCGCTGCCCGCCATGCTGCTGACCGTGCCGCTCGCGTCGGTGGCCGTACGCCGGTTCCGCGCCGCGCCGATTCTCGTCGCGGGGCTCGCGCTGCTGGCGGTGGCCGACGCGGCCGGCGGGTACGCGGACTCGACCGGTGTGGTCGGAGTGCTGCGTGTCCTCCACGGAGTGGGGGCCGGGGCGCTGATCCCGGCGACGCTCGTCGTCGTCTCAGAACGGCCGCGCAGGAACGTCCTGTTGCCGATCTGGGCGGGGATGCTCACGGTGAGCCTGCTGGCGGCCCAGGCGCTGGCGCTCTGGCCGCTCGACGGTTCGGGTTCCTGGCGGGTCACGCTTCAGCCGTACCCGCTGCTGACCGGCGTCGCCCTCGTGCTGGCCGCCGCCTATCTGGTCCTGTGGCTGATCGAGGGCGCGGGTGAGGCGGAGGAGGGCGGCGTCGAAGAGCCCGGCGGGGCACGCGCTTCCACGGCCGAGCGCAGGCGGCTCATGCTGGCGGTGGTGCCGGCGGCGGGCATCGCGGCGCTCGCCATCTTCCTGACCTTCGACTGGCCCCCGATCCTGGTCGTCGTCGCCGCTGCCGTCGCGGCGGCCGCTGTGCTGGCGATGCTGGGGCTCGGGGCGGCCGGCACGTTCGAGGGGCCGGGCGGGCGTACGCTGGCCTTCGTCAACGTGGCGATCGGTCTGATCGTGCTGCCCACGGCGGCGCAGACCACCTACATCGAGCTGGGCGGGCTCGGCGGGCCGGGGTTGAAGGGCCTGTGGCTGCCGTTCCTCCTCGCCGCTGTGATCGCTCTCGTCGCCGCCGTCGTCGTGGGCGTGCTTCCGGAGCGGAAGGTCGCGCAGTTGCCGGCCGCGGGGCTGGTGACGGTGGTGGCCGGTCTCTGCGCCATCTGGTGGCTTGTGCCGGAGCCCTCGGGGTGGCCGCTCGTCGTCCCGTTCACGCTGCTCGCGGCGGGTTCAGCGGTGGCGCTGGTGAGCGCGTTCCGGCTGGCGGGAGTGGGGTCGGCGCTGCTGGGCCTGTCCATGTGCTTCCCCGCGGTGCTCGCGGGCTTCCTGCTCGGCACCGGCATCCAGGTCCTCATGCTGAACCTGATCAGCGAATCCGGGCCGGCAACGGGAGAGGCGGTGGCGAACGGTTTCATCGACGCCCTGCACAAGTGGGCGCAGGTCGGCGGTGGCGTGGTCGTCGGGATCATCTTGCTGGCCCAGTTCCTGGCCCGTCGCGCCGCCGCGCTTCCCGGGGCGGCCACGGCCGCCGGTACGGCTTCGCCCGCGGAACGTGGGCAGGACGCACAGGTGACGATCCCGGCGCCCACTCCGTCGCCCGAGGGGGACAAAGGCACGGCCGGAGAGGCGGGCGGGGACCGGTAAGCTGCCGTTGCGGTTGGAGCCCTGGGAGTGACCCGGGCGCCGGGATGATCTCGCCAGAAAACAGGGATCTCCGGGTGGACACCGCCACCGAGCCGCGTACATCCGGCGAGCAGCCCCGCTGCCCATTCGACAAGGAGAGAAACCGTGTCCGAGCGTACGCTTGTCCTGATCAAGCCGGACGGGGTCCGTCGCGGCCTCATCGGCGACGTCATCGGCCGGATCGAGCGCAAGGGCCTGAAGGTCGTGGCGATGGACCTGCGCACGCTCGACGCCGAGACCGCCAAGGCCCACTACGCCGAGCACTCCGAGCGCCCGTTCTTCGGCGAGCTGGTCGAGTTCATCACCTCGGCTCCGCTGGTGGCGCTCGTGGTGGAGGGGCCGCGCGCGATCGAGGCGTTCCGTGCGCTGGCGGGTGCCACCGACCCGGTCAAGTCGCCTCCCGGCACCATCCGCGGCGACCACGCGCTGGAGATCGGCGAGAACGTCGTGCACGGCTCCGACTCGCCCGAGTCGGCCGCCCGCGAGATCAAGATCTTCTTTCCTGACCGATTCTGAGTCTTCGCTTTGCCGCGCCGCAGGCCCCGGGCTAAACCCGGGGCCTGCGGTGTTTTCCCAGGTGGTGACCATCATCTGGCCGGGGTGGCGGCGATTTTCCCCGTGCCTGATGGCTCGATGTGCCGAGTCATGGACGCACCGAGTTACGATTCGAGTGCGATGAGTTATCCCGCTAACCACCTGAAGGAAGGCTTCCTTCCGCATGGGCAGCAAGCTGACATTCCTGGGCCGTGACATGGCTGTCGACCTTGGCACGGCGAACACTCTGGTCTATGTGCGAGGCCGCGGCGTCGTGCTGAACGAGCCGTCGGTCGTCGCCATCAACGTCACGACAGGAAAGATCGTGGCGGTTGGCATAGAAGCGAAGCGCATGATCGGGCGTACGCCCGGCAACATCGTCGCGATTCGCCCCCTGCGCGACGGGGTGATCGCGGACTTCGATGTGACCGAGCGCATGTTGCGATATTTCATTCAAAAGGTGCACAGGCGTACGCACTTCGTGCGGCCTCGCATCATTGTGGCGGTTCCCAGCGGCATCACCGCGGTCGAGCAGCGCGCGGTGAAGGAAGCGGGATACCAGGCCGGTGCCCGGCGCGTTTACATCATCGAGGAGCCGATGGCGGCCGCGATCGGGGCCGGTCTGCCCGTCCACGAACCCACCGGAAACATGGTGGTGGACATAGGAGGTGGCACCACCGAGGTGGCCATCATCTCGATGGGCGGCATCGTGACCAGCCAGTCGATCCGGGTGGCGGGTGACGAGCTCGACGAGGCGGTCGTCGCCTTCGCCAAGAAGGAATACTCCATGATGCTGGGGGACCGGACCGCAGAGGAAGTGAAGATCTCGATCGGCTCGGCCGGTCCCTCCGGGGAGGAGATCCACGCCGAGGTCCGCGGCCGGGACCTGGTGACCGGGCTGCCCAAGACGGTGGTCATCTCGAGTGAAGAGATCCGCCGGGCGATGTGCGAGCAGGTCAACGTGATCGTCGACACGGTCAAGACCACGCTGGACAAGTGCCCGCCCGAGCTCTCGGGCGACCTCATGGATCGGGGCATCGCGGTGACGGGCGGGGGCGGCCTGCTCAAGGGCATGGTCGACCGGCTGCGCGAGGAGACGGGGATGCCCGTTCACCTGGCGGACAACGCGCTCGACTCGGTCGCGATGGGGTCCGGCAGGTGCGTGGAGGACTTCGAGGCCCTGCAGCAGGTGCTCGTTCCCGAGCCCCGCAACTAGGGAGTGTCTGGCAAATCGGCGACGGGCGGCATTTGCCAGACACTCCCGGGGCTCGCCCGGACCCGTGTCGCCCTGCCCAGTACAGGTGCGGTCGCCTGACCTTCTCGGTCCCTGGACACACGACTTAAGGAGCGGTCATGAGAGACACCCGCCGCGCCCGTCTCGCGGTCGGACTTCTCCTCGCCGCCGCACTGGTCCTGATCACCGTGGATCACCGGGTGGGCAGCGGGCCGGTCCTCGGTCCGGTGCACGACATGGCATCCGGGATCTTCTCCAAGGCCGAGCAGGTGAGTGCGACGGTCACCAAGCCGGTCAGGGACTTCGTGGGCATGCTCCGGGCGGCTCCGGAAGCGGAGCGGACCATCGCCGCACTGCGCAAGGAGAACGCGAAGTTGCGCACCGAGGTCGCCTCCCTGCAGCTCGACGGCACCCGGGCCGCGAAGCTGGACCGGATGCTCGGGCTGGCGGGCCTGGGCCGCTATCGGGTCGTGCCGGCGCAGGTGCTGGCGCGGCGGGACTTCCCTGGGTTCGAGGACGCCGTCGAGATCGACGCGGGCGCGAACGACGGAGTGCGGCCCGACATGACCGTGCTCACCGGGGACGGGCTCGTCGGCCGTGTGGTCAGGGCGGCCGCCGACAGCGCGACCGTGGCGCTGCTCACCGATCCCGCCATCTCGGCGGGGGCCCGTCTCGAAGGCGGCAACCAGATCGGTGTCGTGAGTGGTCTGGGTGAGGCGGGTGGCGGAGAAAACCTGATCAAGTTCCGGCTGCTCGACTCGACGGTGCCGCTGCCCCCGGGCGGCCGCATCGTCTCCTTCGGCTCACAGCGGAGCAAGCCGTACGTCCCGGGCGTGCCCATCGGCGTGATCCAGCGGGTGGAGTCGCTGCCGGGAGATCTCACCAAGATCGCCTATGCCAAGCCGTTCACCGACTTCTCGTCGCTGGACGTCGTCGGGGTCGTGGTCCAGGCGCCCAAGCGCGATCCGCGCGACTCGGTGCTCCCGCCGGTTCCGCAGCAGGCCAAGCAGGCGCGCGAGCGTGCGGACAAGCGGGCCGGTCGTGACGACGAGGCGGCCGATGAGTCGCGGGCCCAGGCCGAGCCGTGGGCCCAGATGGAGGAGGGAAGAGCCGGTGCGGCGCCGGGGAACCGCCGTCCGCGCGCACGTGAGGCGCCGCGCCGCCGTCCGGCGGCCGCAGGTGCGGCGCGCAGCGACGGGAGGAACTGACCCTGATGCTCCGCAACCTGTCCGCGGCACTGATCATCTTCGCCGCTCTGGTGCTGCAGGTGAGCCTGGTGAACCGGTTGCTCGGCGCGTACGCACCGGATTTCGTGCTGCTGACCATTCTGACGCTCGCCGCGCTGCGGGGGCCGACGGCCGGAGCGGTGATCGGCTTCTGCGGCGGCCTCGCCTATGACCTGCTGCCGCCGGCCAGCCACACGCTCGGGCAGTACGCGCTGCTGCTGTGCGCGCTCGGTTTCGTCGTGGGCCGGTTCGGCGAGAACGCGCCGATGCTCACGGTGGCGGTCTTCGCCGTCATCGCGCCCGGTCTGGCGGCGGGCATCGGCGCGCTGCTGGGCAATCCCGGGGTCACCTGGACCGTCCTGAGCTCGGCCTGGCCGCGGGCCGCGCTGTGCGATCTGGTGGCCGCCCCCGCCGTGGTGTGGCTGCTGTCCGGCCGCTACCGGCTGCGAAGACGCGGCGGCAGGAGCGGGTCGACCGGGATGGGGCGGACGACGAGTTGGGGACGGGGGATGGCATGACACGGTTGCGGGGGCGACTGTTGGTCCTGCAGGTGCTCGTGATCGCGATGATCATGGTGCTCGTCGTCCGGCTGTGGCAGGTGCAGGTCGTGCAGGGGGACAGGTACGTCACCGTCGCGACCGAGACGCGGACCCGAGAGGTGCGGGTGCCGGCCGTACGCGGCTCGATCCTCGACTCGTCGGGCCGGCCGCTGGTCCGCAACCGCACGAGCCTGGTGGTGTCGATCGACCGGTCCAGGCTCGAACGGATGCCCGACGGCGGCACCGCCGTGCTCCGGCGGCTGTCGCCTGTGCTGGGCGTCCCGTACGAGAAGCTGAAGACGCAGATCCGTGCCTGTGGGCCGGGCGTCTCGAAGCCCTGCTGGCCGGGTTCGCCGTACACCCCGATCCCCGTCGCCGAGCACGTGAAGACCCGGCAGGCGCTGCAGATCCTGGAACGCCAGGAGGACTTCCCGGGGGTGACGGCCGAGATCCAGGCGAGGCGCGACTACCCGCACGGCAAGGACGCCGTCCAGTTGCTCGGCTACCTCCAGCCGGTCACCGAGCAGGAGTTGGAGAAGCGCGAGGGACTCAAGGCGAACTACTCCGGTGTCGACCTGACCGGCCGGGGCGGGCTTGAGGCGACCTATGACGCGGCGCTGCGCGGCAAGCCGGGCCTGCGGCGGGTCCAGGTGGACCGGATGGGCAAGGTCATCAGGGTGGATCAGCGGTCGAACCCGGTGCCCGGCGACATCCTGGTCACCAGCATCGACGAGCGGGTCCAGCGGATCGTGGAGAAGTCGCTCGACCAGGCGATGAAGGAGACGCCACAGTCCGACGGGGCGGCGGGCGTCGTGCTCGACGTGAAGACCGGGCGGGTGGTCGCGATGGCCAGCAGGCCGAATTACGATCCCAAGGTCTGGGTGGGCGGCATCTCCGAGAAGGACTATCGGTGGCTGCTGTCGGATAAGTCGGGCAAGCCGCTCATGTCGCGGGCGATCAGCGGCACGTTCGCCCCCGGGTCCACCTTCAAGATCAGCTCGGCCTCGGCGATGATCGCCGACGGCGCCTCGCTGAACGGCACCTACGAGTGCCCGAGCTCCTACACCGCCGCCGGCCGCTCGTACAGCAACGCCGGCGGCATGTCCCTGGGATCGATCTCCCTGCACACGGCGCTCGAGAAGTCCTGCGACACGGTGTTCTACAAGGCGGGATACGAGCAGTGGAAGCGCGACGGGGGTGAGAAGCCGACGGGCACCCCCAAGGAGCCGATGACCCACATGGCCAAGGCGTACGGCTTCGGCCGGCGCACCGGCATCGATCTGCCGGGTGAGAGCCCGGGCCTGATCCCGAGCCGGGAGTGGAAGAAGAACCTGTGGGCCTCGATGAAGGACACCATGTGCCGGCGGGCCAAGACCGGCTATCCCGAGATGAAGGACGCGGCCAAGGCGGCGTACGCCAAGCGGCTCGCCCACGAGAACTGTGTGGAGGGCTACATCTGGCACGCCTACGAGGCGATCAACTTCTCGATCGGCCAGGGCGCCGTGCTGGTGACGCCGCTCCAGCTCGCCCGCGCGTACGCCGCGCTCGTCGGCGACGGCAACGTGCGCAGCCCGCGGATCGGCTGGGCCCTGGTCCGGCCGGACGGCACGCTGGTCAAGGAGATCCCGGTGCCGATCGAGGGCCATCTGCCCATCAGCGACGAGGTGCGCGACTACATCCGCAAGGCGCTGGCCCAGGTGCCCGTGACCGGTACGGCCGCGGCCGTGTTCCGCGGGTTCGACTTCAACCGCGTGAAGGTCGGCGGCAAGACCGGCACGGCGGAGGTCTACGGCAAGAACGACACGTCGTGGTTCGCCTCCTTCGCCCCCGCGGACAAGCCGCGCTTCGTGGCCGTCGTGATGGTGTCCCAGGGTGGATGGGGCGCCTCCACCGCCGCGCCCGCCGTACGCCGGATCTGGGAGGGGATCTTCGGAGTGGGCAAGGGCGAGGACGGCAAGCCGCTCAAGCCGGCGCTTCCGGACGGCATGCCCCCGGCGGCGCTGCCGGTGATCAGGGATGGGGTGGCGGCCCAGTGATGCGAGATGACTGACGCGCTGCGGGTTCGAAGGCGATCGTTCGTACGGCGGGCCGTGGGCCAGGGGGCGCCCCTGTGGCGGATGGACGGCATCCTGCTCGGTGCGGTCGTCGCGCTCAGCGTCATCGGCACGCTCCTCGTCTGGTCGTCCACCCGGCAGTGGAACTCGGCCGAGCCGACCGTGATGGTCAAGAAGCACGTGCTCAACCTGGGCATCGGCCTCGCGCTCTACAGCGCCGTGGCGGTGTCCGACTACCGGGTGCTGCGCCGGTACGCGCCGCTGGTGTTCGGCATCGCGACCCTGGGGCTGGTGCTCGTCCTCACCCCGATGGGCGCGACGGTCAACGGCCACCACTCGTGGATCATGCTGGGGGGCGGCTTCGCCGTACAGCCGGGCGAGCTGGCCAAACCGGCGCTGGTGCTGATGCTGGCGATGCTGCTGGCCCGGACCGGGGACAAGAAGAAGGACCGGCCGCGCTATCTGGACGTGGGGCTGTGCATCGTCATCTGGGGCGTCACCGTGACCCTGGTCATGATGGAGCCCGACCTCGGTACCACGACGGTGTTGACGGCGATCACGGCCGGCATGATCGTGTACGCGGGTGTGCACAAGCGGCTGATCCTGGCCGGGGTGGTGCTGGCGGCCGCGGGCGCGGCGGCCGTGTGGTTCCTCGGGCTGCTCAAGCCGTACCAGGTGGCCCGGTTCACCGCGCTCATGGACCCCTCGACCGACCCACGCGGGATCGGCTACAACAGCAGACAGGCGCTGGTCGCGATCGGTTCGGGCGAGCTGTTCGGCAAGGGCCTGTTCCACGGTGGGCAGACGACCGGCCGTTTCGTGCCGGAGCAGCACACCGACTTCATCTTCACCGTGGCCGGGGAGGAGCTGGGCTTCGTCGGGTCGGCCGTCGTCGTGCTGCTGCTCGGCGTGGTGCTGCTGCGGTGCCTGCGGATCGCCCGGCTGTGCGAGGACCGGTTCGCCGCGCTCGTGGCCGGGGGCGTCGCCACCTGGCTGGGGTTCCAGACTCTGGTCAACGTCGGCATGACCATCGGGATCATGCCGATCACCGGTGTGCCCCTGCCGTTCGTCTCGTACGGTGGCACCGCGACGTTCGCCAACATGATGGCGGTCGGTGTGCTACAGGCGATCCACATCAAGGACCGCGTGTTCGGCTGAGGGCATCTCCGTCGAGCGAGCCGAGGCCGCGTTGGAGCCGATACCCTGGAGCCATGTCTGTTGAGTCGTTGTTTCCCCGCCTGGAACCGCTGCTGCACAAGGTGCAGAAGCCGATCCAGTATGTCGGAGGTGAGCTGAACTCGACGGTCAAGGACTGGGACGAGGCGACCGTCCGGTGGGCGTTGATGTACCCGGACGCCTATGAGGTCGGCCTGCCCAACCAGGGGGTGCAGATCCTCTACGAGATCCTCAACGAGCTGCCCGAGACGCTGGCCGAGCGGACGTACACGGTCTGGCCGGATCTCGAGGCGCTCATGCGGGCCGAGGGAGTTCCCCAGTTCACCGTCGACGCGCACCGGCCGGTGCGGGCGTTCGACATCCTGGGTGTGTCGTTCGCCACCGAACTCGGCTACACCAACCTGCTCACCGCGCTCGATCTGGCGGGCATCCCGCTCCGCGCGGTGGAGCGGACAGCAGAGGACCCGATCGTGCTGGCCGGTGGCCACGCCGCGTTCAACCCCGAGCCCGTCGCCGACTTCCTGGACGCCGCCGTGCTCGGCGACGGCGAGCAGATCGCCATCGCGATCAGCGAGGTGCTGCGCGAGTGGAAGGAAGAGGGCTCGCCCGGGGGCCGCGACGAGCTGCTCATGCGCCTCGCCTCCACCGGCGGGGTGTACGTCCCGAAGTTCTTCGACGTCGAGTATCACCCCGACGGCCGCATCAAGCGGGTCGTGCCGAACCGGCCGGGGGTTCCCTCGCGGGTGTTCAAGCACACGGTCATGGACCTGGACGAGTGGCCGTACCCGAAGAAGCCGCTGGTCCCGCTCGCCGAGACCGTCCACGAGCGGTTCAGCGTGGAGATCTTCCGCGGCTGCACCCGCGGCTGCCGCTTCTGCCAGGCGGGGATGATCACCCGTCCGGTGCGTGAGCGGTCGATCACGACGATCGGCGACATGGTCGAGGTGGGCGTCAGGGAGTCGGGCTTCAGCGAGGTCGGCCTGCTGTCGCTGTCCAGCGCGGACCACTCGGAGATCGCCGACGTCACCAGGGGCCTCGCCGACCGCTACGAGGGCAGCCAGATCGGCCTGTCCCTGCCGTCCACGCGGGTCGACGCCTTCAACATCGACCTCGCCAACGAGCTGTCGAGGAACGGGCGCCGTTCGGGGCTCACCTTCGCGCCCGAGGGCGGCTCCGAGCGGATGCGCAAGGTGATCAACAAGATGGTCACCGAGGAGGACCTGATCCGTACGGTCACCACGGCCTACAGCCAGGGCTGGCGGCAGGTGAAGCTGTACTTCATGTGCGGACTGCCCACGGAGGAGGACGCCGACGTCCTCGCCATCGCCGACCTGGCCAAGAAGGTCATCAAGGCGGGGCGGGAGGCGACCGGCTCCAGGGACATCCGCTGCACGGTCTCCATCGGCGGGTTCGTGCCCAAGCCGCACACGCCGTTCCAGTGGGCGGCCCAGTGCGACCACGAGACGGTGGACCGCCGTCTGCGCGCGCTGCGCGACGCCATGCGCGCCGACAAGGAGTACGGCAGGGCGATCGGCTACCGCTACCACGACGGGAAGCCGTCGATCGTGGAGGGACTGCTGTCGCGCGGTGACCGCCGCGTCGGCGCGGTCATCCGGGCCGTGTGGGAGGACGGCGGCCGGTTCGACGGCTGGAGCGAGCACTTCTCCTACGACCGCTGGATGGCGGCGGCCGAGCGGGTCTTCGCCGACGAGCCGGTGGACGTCGACTGGTACACCACCCGGGAGCGCGACGAGCACGAGGTCCTCCCGTGGGACCACCTAGACGCCGGGCTCGACCGCGAGTGGCTGTGGCAGGACTGGCAGGACGCGCTGAGCGGTGCGGAGGTCGAGGACTGCCGCTGGACGCCCTGTTACGACTGCGGCGTGTGCCCCACGATGGGGACGGAGATCCAGGTCGGCCCCACCGGAAAGAAATTGCTGCCGCTCACGGTCCTGTGACCTCGGGGTCGTGCCCGACAAATCACGACCTGCCGGGCACGGCTCGGCGGGTCGTGTGATCTGGTGGCGGGCGGCACTCTCCGGGCGCGGCTATTCTGGAAGATGATTGACCGAAACCGGAAGGATGGCGGAACCCTGAAACCCGTACCCGATGGGCCATCGCCCGAGCCCGTGGTGCAGCGCCTCAGGGTGCGGTACGCCAAACGGGGGCGGCTGCGTTTCACCAGTCACCGTGACATCTCCCGCGCCGTCGAGAGGGCGGTACGACGGGCCGGTGTCCCGGTGGCCTACAGCGCGGGATTCAGCCCCCATCCGAAGATCTCCTATGCCGGCGCCGCTCCGACTGGAGTGGCGAGTGAGGCCGAGTACCTCGAGATCGGTGTGAACCGGCCGTGCGATCCGCGGCGGATCCGTGCCGAACTCGACGCGTCGCTGCCGCCGGGCCTCGACATTCTGGACGTGATAGAGGCGCGCACCGGGACCCTCGCGGACCGGCTGGAGGGCTCGGTGTGGGAACTGCGGCTTCCCGGGGCCGATCCGGCCGCGGTGGAGCAGGCGGTACGGGAGTTCTCGGCGGCCGACCGGGTGGAGGTCGAGCGCCTGACCAAGAAGGGGATGCGGCGGTTCGACACACGCCAGGCGGTGTGTTCGCTGGCCGTCGTGAACGGGACGGGAACAACGGCAGGTCAGGAGACCGTTCAGCCGTGTGTCATACTTCGTATGGTTGTTCGGCACGAAACACCTGCCGTCCGACCCGACGACGTGCTCATGGGTTTGCGTCTCGTGGCAGGCTTCGCGCCGCCGTCGCCTCCCGAGGTGACCAGGCTGGCGCAGGGGCCGCTCGACGCTGCGACCGGTGAGCCCGCTGACCCGTTCGACCTCGACCGGGCAGGCGGAGACCGATAAGACTTGCCGCTGCGGCACCCTCGCGGAGCGCGGCGGACCACGAGAGACGAGAGCCTCCGTGCGGCGCGGCGACGCGCCCGGAGGCTGACGGGAGAGCGCCCGCATGCTCGACAACGAGCCCACTGACGGGGCTGTGAGCCTTGACGGTGATACGACGACAGGTGATACGACAACCGAAGAACGGGAGCCCGGCCTCGGCGTGAGCGAAGCCTCGCCCGGCGGCGCGGCCGAGCCGCCGCGGCGCCGTGCGGCGAGTCGCCCGGCAGGGCCTCCACCGGAGCCGGACGAGCTGCCGCCCGTCGCCACCGTGAAGACGGTGGCCGCGGGCGCCGCGCACGTCGTGGCCGAGCCGGCCGAGGCGCCGCGACCGCGGCGGGCCACCCGTCGCCGTGCCGCCCCCGAGCCGGAACCGGCCGAAGCGTCCGGAGCGGCCCCTGTCGAGATCTCCACCGAAACCCCGGCCGCGACCGCGGAGGCCCCCGAGCAGGTCGCGGAGGAGCCCGCCAAGCCCGTACGGCGCAGCCGTACCCGCAAGCGGGCCGAGGCACAGGAACCACAGGATGACCACGAGGCGACCGACGAGACCCGGGCGGAGCGGCCCGAGGCGGTCGAGACGGTCGAGGAGACCCCGGCCAGAAGCCGGCGGCGTGTCGGCCGGAAGAAGGACGACGAGGCGTCGGCTGCACCGAAGCGATCCTCGGTGACGGAGCGGGCGGCCACGGAACGATCCAGTGCGGCGATGAGCGCGGCCGAGGCCGAGGTCGCGGCGGCGCTGCAGCTCGGCGTGCCGTCGGCCGATCTCCTGGCGGAGCCGGCCGATGTGGAGCGGCTCGACGAGGAGCCAGAGGAGCCACTCGACGAAACCGATGCCGGTGCGGAAGCGGCCGAGAACGGGCCGCCGGCCGTGCTGACCGACCCGTTCGGCCTGCACGTGCAGCGGCCGGCCGTCCCATCGGTGTCGTTCCAGGCGCCGTCGGCGCTGTTCCAGCCGCTCTTCCAGGCACCGGATCCGTTCGCAGTGCCGGCCCAGCGCACCGCGGAGCCGGAGGAGCAGGCCGAGCCCGACGAGGCGACCGCGGCCGCCGAGGAGGAGTCCGAGGGGGAGGGCACGCCACGCCGGCGTCGCCGCCGCCGGGGCGGTCGCGGACGCAACCTGCGCGGCCGGGACGGCGATGAGGGCGAGGACGGCGAGGAGTCCGATGCCGAGTCCGACTCCGACTCCGAGGCCGAGGAGACGCAGGAGGAGCCGGTCGAGGACGAGGACGGCGCGGAGACGGAGGCCGAGGGCGCGCAGGGCACCTCGCGCCGCAGGCGGCGGCGCCGCCGCAGGGGAAGCGAAGAGGCCGAGCCCACCGCCGACGACCCGCCGAACACGGTGGTGCGCATTCGCGCGCCCCGCGCCACCCGCGCCACCTCCCTCGACGAGGTGCAGGGCGTGCGCGGCTCCACGCGGCTGGAGGCGAAGAAGCAGCGCCGCCGCGAAGGCCGCGAGCTGGGCCGCCGCCGTCCGCCGATCATCACGGAGTCGGAGTTCCTGGCCCGCCGTGAGTCGGTCGAGCGCGTCATGATCGTACGCCGTCACGGCGGCCGCACCCAGATCGCGGTCCTGGAGGACGGCGTGCTCGTCGAGCACTACGTCGACCGCGAGTCGAGCCAGTCCTACGTCGGCAACGTGTATCTGGGCAAGGTCCAGAACGTGCTGCCCTCGATGGAGGCGGCGTTCGTCGACATCGGCAAGGGCCGCAACGCCGTGCTGTACGCGGGCGAGGTCAACTTCGACACCGTCGGCCTCGAAGGCCAGCCGAAGCGGATCGAGGCGGCGCTGAAGTCGGGCCAGTCCGTGCTCGTCCAGGTCACCAAGGACCCGATCGGGCACAAGGGCGCGCGGCTGACCTCCCAGATCAGCCTGCCCGGCCGCTACCTGGTCTACGTGCCGGACGGTTCGATGACCGGGATCTCCCGCAAGCTGCCCGACAAGGAACGGGCACGGCTCAAGCAGATCCTCAAGAAGGTGATGCCGGAGAACGCGGGCGTGATCGTCCGTACGGCGGCGGAGGGCGCCTCGGAGGAGGAGCTCAGCCGCGACGTGGCGAGGCTGTCGGCGCAGTGGGAGAACATCCAGCGCAAGGCCAAGTCGGCCAGCCCGCCCGAGCTGCTGTCCGGTGAGCCCGACCTGACGATCCGGGTGGTCCGCGACATCTTCAACGAGGACTTCAGCTCGCTGGTGGTCGAGGGCGAGGACGCGTGGGTGACGGTGGACGAGTACGTCCGCTATGTCGCCCCGCATCTCGCCGACCGCCTGTCCAGGTGGGAGGAGGAGACGACCGACGTCTTCACCGCCTACCGGGTGGACGAGCAGATCGCCAAGGCGATGGAGCGCAAGGTGTGGCTGCCCTCCGGCGGCTCGCTCGTGATCGACCGTACGGAGGCGATGACGGTCGTCGACGTCAACACGGGCAAGTTCACCGGGCAGGGCGGCAACCTCGAGGAGACCGTCACCCGCAACAACCTGGAGGCGGCCGAGGAGATCGTCCGCCAGCTCCGGCTGCGGGACATCGGCGGCATCATCGTGATCGACTTCATCGACATGGTGCTGGAGAGCAACCGCGACCTCGTGCTCCGCCGGCTGCTGGAGTGCCTGGCGCGGGACCGGACCAAGCACCAGGTGGCCGAGGTCACCTCGCTCGGCCTGGTCCAGATGACCCGCAAGCGGGTCGGCCAGGGACTGCTGGAGGCGTTCTCGACGCCGTGTGACTGCTGTAACGGGCGCGGCATCATCGTCTCCACCGAGCCGGTCGAGGCGAAGCCGGAGCCACGCGGCACGCAGGGCAAGATGGCCGTCGAGAAGGCGGTGGCGGACAAACTGGGCGGCTCCGGCGAGAGCGCGGCGGTGGCCGCGTCCGCCACCGTACGGAACGGCGTCACCGACTCCCTGTCTTCGGCCGCGTCCTCGGAGGAGGACGACGTCTCGGCGCAGCCGCGTACGCGACGCCGTTCCCGCAGGAAGACCGCGGATTGACGGCAGTGACATCCGAGTGATGTCCGAGTGACGACTCGGGCTCCCGGCTCTCCACCCGGTTCGACCTCGGTGCCGATAATCCGGTACTCTAGTCAACCGGCGCGTCTGGTGAGCGCGCCTGGCTTCGCGCGCCTGCCCGGAAAGCCGGTCGTTTAATCGACAGCAGCTGGATGCGGGGCGCGGCATCTCAGCACTTAGCCAGAAGAAGGGTTCCGCGGTGTACGCGATCGTTCGTTGCGGCGGCAGGCAGCAGAAGGTCTCCGTCGGGGACGTCCTCGAGGTGGACAGGCTCGCCGGCGAGGTCGGTTCCTCGGTGTCGCTGCCGGCGGTGCTCGTCGTCAACGACGGCGATGTCACCACCGACGCTGCCACGCTTGCCAGGTTCCAGGTGACCGCCGAGATCCTCGGCGAGATCAAGGGCCCCAAGATTCGCATTCTGAAGTACAAGAACAAGACCGGTTACAAGAAGCGCATGGGGCACCGTCAGCGGTACACCCAGGTCAAGGTCACCGGTATCAACCCCGGACAGTGATTTCCCGGGGGGACGACCCCCGCTACCCCCGAAAGGGAGTGAACCATGGCACACAAGAAGGGCGCCTCGTCCACCCGGAACGGCCGTGACTCGAACGCGCAGCGCCTCGGCGTCAAGCGCTTCGGCGGGCAGCTGGTGAACGCAGGCGAGATCATCGTCCGCCAGCGCGGCACCCACTTCCACCCCGGCGACAACGTCGGCCGCGGCGGCGACGACACCCTGTTCGCGCTGGCCGCCGGTCACGTTCAGTTCGGCATGAAGCGTGGTCGTCGCGCGGTGAGCATCGTCCCGGTCGCGGAGTAGATCCGCCGGGACAGCAGCACGACCTTATGAGGCGGATCGAGGATTCGGTCCGCCTCATTTGTTGTTCATAGGAGCGTTTCGAAGGGGGGCGCGGCTGATGGCCGAGTTCGTGGACACCGTCATCCTGCACATCAAGGCGGGTGACGGCGGCAACGGCTGCGCCTCCATCCACCGGGAGAAGTTCAAGCCGCTCGGCGGCCCCGACGGAGGCAACGGCGGCCGTGGCGGTGACGTGATCCTCGAAGTGGATCCCAACACGGCCACCCTGCTGGAGTATCACCACCGTCCGCACCGCCGGGCCGGCAACGGCAAGCAGGGCATGGGCTCGAACCGGGACGGCGCCAACGGTGAGGACATCGTCTTGACGGTGCCCAACGGCACCGTGGTCAAGGACGCAGAGACCGGCGAGGTGCTGGTCGACCTGATCGGCGTGGGCACCCGCTACGTCGCGGCCAAGGGCGGTTTCGGCGGCCTCGGCAACGCGGCGCTCGCCAACGCCAGACGCAAGGCGCCGGGTTTCGCGCTGCTCGGCGAGCCGGGCGACGAGGCCGACATCATGCTGGAGCTGAAGACCGTCGCCGACGTCGCGCTGGTCGGGTTCCCCAACGCAGGAAAGTCGTCCCTCATCGCCGCGCTGTCCGCGGCCCGCCCCAAGATCGCGGATTATCCGTTCACCACGCTCATCCCCAACCTCGGCGTGGTCACGGCGGGAGAGACCGTGTTCACGGTCGCCGACGTGCCCGGCCTCATCCCCGGCGCGTCCCAGGGCAGGGGGCTCGGCCACGAGTTCCTGCGCCATGTCGAACGCTGCTCGACGATCGTGCACGTCCTCGACTGCGCCACGATCGAGCCGGGCCGCGACCCGGTCACCGACTTCGACGTGATCGAGGCCGAGCTCGCCGCCTACGGCTCGCTGACCGACCGGCCCCGGCTGGTCGTGCTGAACAAGGTCGACGTCCCGGACGGCCGCGACCTCGCCGACATCGTCCGCCCCATGCTCGAGGAGCGCGGCCTGCGGGTGTTCGAGATCTCCGCGGCGACCCACGAAGGTCTGCGGCCCCTGGCGTACGCGATGGGCGAGATGGTGGCGCAGGCCCGGGCGCAGGCCCCGATCGAGGAGCCGACACGGCTGGTCATCCGGCCCAGGCAGCTCGGCGAGACCGGGTTCTCGGTGCGGCGCGTCGACGACAACACCTTCCAGGTGACGGGTGAGAAGCCCGAGCGGTGGATCCGGCAGACCGACTTCGCCAACGACGAGGCCGTGGGTTACCTGGCCGACCGGCTGAACCGGCTCGGAGTCGAGGAGGCGCTGGTCGAGGCCGGCGCCCGGCCGGGAGCCGAGGTGATCATCGGGTCGATGGAGGATGGTCACGTCTTCGACTGGCAGCCGTCCCAGGAGGCCCGGGTCCCCATGGGTCCGCGTGGCTCGGACAGTAGGCTCGGCTGAGGATCGACACCGCGACCGGATGGGGACGAGTGAGATGGCGTGATGGACGGAAATCAGGAGGGTCGGCACCAGATCGGCTCCGCCCGGCGGTTGGTCGTCAAGGTGGGTTCGTCCTCCCTGACGACGCCGAAGGGCATGATCGACGTGGATCGCGTCGACGCGCTCGTCGACGTGCTCGCCGCGCGCAGACGGGCCGGCACGCAGCTCGTGCTCGTCTCTTCGGGTGCGATCGCGGCCGGGCTCGGCCCGCTCGGGCTCAGGGCGCGGCCCAGGGACCTGGCCACCCAGCAGGCCGCGGCCTCGGTCGGCCAGGGCGTGCTCGTCGCCCGCTACACCTCGTCCTTCGCCAGGTACGGCCTGCGCGTCGGCCAGGTCCTGCTGACCGCCGACGACATGATGCGCAGGTCGCAGCACCGTAACGCCCGGCGCACGCTGGCCAAGCTGCTCGAGCTCGGCATCGTCCCCGTGGTCAACGAGAACGACACGGTGGCCACCGACGAGATCCGCTTCGGTGACAACGACCGGCTGGCCGCGCTGGTGGCCCACCTGACCCACGCGGACGGCATGGTGCTGCTCTCGGACGTGGACGCGCTCTACGACGGCGATCCGCGCCGGGCCGGGGCCTCCCGGATCGCCGAGGTGCGCGGGCCGGAGGACCTGGAGGGAGTCGAGCTGGGCACCTCCGGCCGGGTCGGCACCGGCGGCATGATCACCAAGGTGGAGGCGGCCCGCATCGCCACCGGCGCCGGCGTGCCCGTCGTGCTGACGGCGGCGGCGCACGCGGCGCAGGCCCTCGCCGGCGCCGACGTCGGCACCTACTTCCACCCCGGCGGCCGCCATCCCGGCACCCGGCTGCTCTGGCTCGCCTACGCCACCACCGGGCGGGGGCGGCTGCACCTGGACGAGGGCGCCGTCGAGGCCGTCGTGGCGCGGCGCATGTCGCTGCTGCCGGCCGGCGTGGTGAAGGTTGAGGGCGACTTCGCCGAGGGCGATCCCGTCGACCTGTGCGGCCCCGCGGGCGTGCCCGTCGCGCGGGGTCTCGTCAACTACGATGCGGCCGAGATCCCGGAACTGCTCGGCAGGTCCACCCGGGAGCTGGCCAGCACGCTCGGCCCGGAATATGAGCGCGAGCTGATCCACCGGGACGACATCGTCATACTGGAACCCGCCCGGATCTGATCGGCGGGCGGTGCACGACCAATGGAGCGCGAGGCGAATGTCTGAGGCAGAGGACTTCCTGAAGGTGGCGCACGCGGCGCGGGAGGCCGCCACGGTGCTGGCGCCGATGCCGCGCGCCCCGAAGGACGCGGCGCTGCGCGTCATCGCCGACGCCCTCGTGGCGGCCACCGACGAGATCGTCGCCGCCAACGCCGTCGACGTCGACAAGGCCAGGCAGGGCGGCATCTCCGAGGCCATGATCGACCGGCTCCGCCTCGACGCGGCCCGGGTCGAGAAGATCGCGGAGGCCGTACGGCAGGTGGCCGACCTGCCCGATCCCGTCGGCGAGGTCGTGCGGGGGAGCACGCTGCCGAACGGTCTGGAGCTGCGTCAGGTCCGGGTGCCGCTGGGCGTCATCGGGATCATCTACGAGGGCCGTCCGAACGTGACCGTCGACGCCGCCGCGCTGTGCCTCAAGAGCGGCAACGCCGTACTGCTGCGCGGGTCGTCCAGCGCGTACTCCTCCAATACCGCGCTCGTCGAGATCATGCAGAAGGCGCTGGAGCGTACCGACGTGCCGGCCGGAGCCGTACAGCTCGTGCCGGGCCTCACCCGCGAGTCGGCCAAGCACCTCATGCGCGCCCGCGGGCTGGTCGACGTGCTGATCCCCCGCGGCGGCGCCTCGCTGATCAACAGCGTGGTGGAGGAGTCGACGGTCCCGGTGATCGAGACCGGCACCGGCAACTGCCACGTCTACGTCGACGCCGACGCCGACGTCGAGACCGCCCTGGAGATCCTGGTCAACGCCAAGGCGCAGCGGCCCTCGGTGTGCAACGCGGCGGAGACGTTCCTCGTGCACGCCGCCATCGCCGACGCGTTCATCCCGAGGGCGCTCGCCGCGCTCAAGGACGCGGGCGTGACCGTGCACGGCGACGAGCGGGTGCGTGGGTACGGCGCCGACGTGATGCCCGCCACCGAGGACGACTTCGGCGCGGAGTATCTCTCGCTCGACATCGCCGCGGCCGTCGTCGACTCGCTGGACGACGCGGTCGCGCACATCAGGAGGTACGGCTCGGGCCACACCGACGCGATCGTGACCCGTTCGCAGCGCGCGGCCAGGAGGTTCACGGCGACCGTGGACTCCGCCGCCGTGGCGGTGAACGCCTCGACGCGGTTCACCGACGGCGGGGAGTTCGGCTTCGGCGCCGAGATCGGCATCTCCACGCAGAAGCTGCACGCGCGTGGTCCCATGGGCCTGCCCGAGCTCACCTCCACCAAGTGGATCTACACGGGTGAGGGGCACCTCCGTGACAGTCCTCGTACGGTGACGGACTGCGCGGGAAGATAACGGACACATCGTGGGCGGCGCGCCTCCGGGTATTCGCCGCCGCGGGCCGCTATGGTTGGCGCTCCTATGGCTGGACGTCTTGGGCGGGTCGGCCCGTACGCGCTGCTGGAGCGCCTGGGCCGGGGTGGTATGGGCGAGGTGTACCTCGCCGCCAACCGCCGGGGGGAGCATGTCGCCCTGAAGATGCTCCGCGACCCGATCGAGAGCGACCCCGACGCCCGATTACGCCTGGAACGCGAGGTCCGGGCGCTGCGGCGGGTCGAGAGCCCCTACGTCGCCCGGGTGCTCGACGCCGACCTGTCCGGTGACCGGCCCTACCTGGTCATGGAGTACATCGAGGGGGAGACCCTCCTCGACGCCGTACGGCGCGGGCCGCTACCCGAGGCCGAGCTCATCCCGGTGGCCCAGGGCCTCGCCACCGCGCTCGCGATCATCCACGCGGGCGGGGTGGTTCACCGTGACGTCAAACCGGCCAACGTGCTCATCGGCGAGGACGGTCCGGTGCTGATCGATTTCGGCATCGCCCAGGTGCACGACGCGACCAGGATGACCATGACCGGGACGTTCCTGGGCACCCCCGGCTACAGCGCTCCCGAACTCTTCGCCGACGAGGCGGTGGGGGAGCCTGCGGACGTCCACGCATGGGCCGCCACCGTCGCCTTCGCCGCCACCGGCCGCCCCACCTTCGGGCGGGGGACGGCCGAGTCCCAGATGTACGCGATCCTCAACGGCAAGGCCGACCTCGCCGGGGTGCCGGCCGCCCTGCTGCCGCTCGTCCGCGCGGCGCTCCATCGCGATCCGGCCCGCCGTCCCACCGCCGCGCTGCTCGCCGACCGGCTCACCCGCCTGGCCCGGGCCACGATCGAAGCGCCGAGCCGTACGGCACCGGCCGCCGCTGCCCGGCGCGCCAGGCCGGAGCCGAACGGCAAGCCCGTGCCGAAGGCGGACAGGCCCACCACGAAGGCGGAGAAGGCCGCGGCCAAGCCGGGGGCGAGCCCGGCGAAGACCGCCGTGACCGAGGTGGAGCAGCGGCCCGCGGAGGCTCCGGAAGGTGAGCGACCAGAGAAGCCGGGGAAGGCGGAGAAGCCCGGCAAACAGGGGAAACAATCGGGGAAGGCCGATGGCGGCCCGGCGACGGTGCCCGGAACCCGGCCGGTCCGCCGGAGAGGCGGCGCCACCACCGGTCGCGGTCGCCGGGCCGGCCGTCCGGTGGGCGAGAGCCGTACGCAATCGGCGCTGGCCGTCGAGACGCCGCCCGACGCGGCGGGCTCGGAGCAGTCGCTCGGCATCCCCACGGGGAACGCCGCACTGGCGGCGCTGGCGGTGCTCGCCGTGCCGTGCGTGGTGCTCTCGGTGATCTATCCGCTGGCCACGGTCGCGATCACGGCGGCGTTCGTCGTCGTGACGAGAGCGGGCTGGCTGAGCCACTGGGTCGTACGCAACCGCAGGTCGGCACGGATGCGCGGCCTGCTGCGCGTGCTGAGCTTCCCGCTGACGCTGCTCGCCTCACTGATCACGGCGGCGGCCTGGCCGGGGCTGCCGGCCGCCACCGCCGGCTTCGTCGCCCTGTGGCTCACGGCGGGAACGCACCTCGAACCCCAGTGGTGGACCCAGACGATGCCCGTCACGATCGCCGGCGTGGTCTTCGGTGTCATCTGCGGCGGCATCATCGGCAGGGAGATCGAGCGCGCCTGCGCCAAGATGCCGGGCCTGCGCAGCGAGGGCCTGCGGGCGCTGGCCGTGCTGGGCGGCTTCGTCGCCCTGTGCGCCGCCGCCGTCCACGCCGTGGCCCTGTTCTTCTGACGGCGGCGTTCTGCTGATCGTGGTCTACCATCCGCAGGCTTTGGCGGATCCGCTTCTGCGACCGGCACCGGTATTGATGCCACCGAGAGAGAGTCCAGCCCTGACGGTCAAGTCACGGCTGTTCGCGTCTTGCCGCCATGACGTCCTCCGACAATTCCGGAGCAGCACGAGGAGATCCTGCAGGTCGCTGAGTCACGTGGTGGGCGTGATCGTCCAGATGTCCCGGCCACTCGACCAGAGTTCGTTGACGTGGGAAGAGAACCGGTCATAAAGGCCGTCGTTCCGGTGGCGCTTGAGATGCAGCATCGGTGAGTCGTGACCGACCAACCTGGCCAGGCGGGGGGTGACAAGCGTCTCGTCGTCGAACTGGAACACCGACAGTGAGATGTGCTCATCCCCGAAACGCGCCTCGACGCCGGAGACCTCCCGCAACTGATCGAGCTCGGCGAGCGTGATCCGGATCCGGGTGGACACCGTCAGCGGTACGGCCTCGGCCTTCTCCCGTCGGTGGGTGACCTCGCTGTTGGGATCTCCGAGCAGGAAGCGGACACGGCATCCCTGCTCTGCCCACGATCATGGCCAACGGTCTTGTAATTAAAAGGATGTCGAATCGATTTTGGCGCAGAAAGCCATGTAACGGGCGAACCGAGCAGATGGTATCGCTTCCTTATGGAAGGGATGACGGAGCACGGGGCCTTGGGTCAAGATTGCTATGTCTGTCGGTCAGATGGTGGAGGTAGGGGCGTGCGCGGTGCGCGGATGGCGATGGCGGTTCTGGTGGTCGGTGGGGTGATTTCCGGGTGTGGGCCCGGCCCGACCCTGCAGGCCGCCACCGCGGAGCTGCAGAAAGACATGCAACGCCTGGAGACCGATGACGTCTTCAAGAACCCTCTTAAGAAGCTGAAGATCGTGGAGCGCCCGGACAAGGACCTACCCTGTGACAAGGGCAAGTTCGAGCGGGTGCTGCGCGCCACGGCCGACTATGAACGCAAGACTCCGGATGTGGATGGTCACCTTGACCTTGCTCAGACGTTGATGGACAACACGCTGTCTCGGGTCCTCCACTACAAGATGACCTATGACCTGAGCCAGACAGACTGGAAGGATGCCCGGTTGGTAGAGGGCAGGAAGGAGGTTCCCGGAATCACGGTCAAGGTAATTGTGGTGCCGGAGTCTCCCACCTGGCGGTTGGTTGCGAAGACCGACTGCCTGCCACGGTCGTAGGCTCGTCAGCCCCAGACGCGGAGGAGCTCCTTGGCCTGTTCGTTGACCACGTTCCGTGAGGCGTCCTCGATTTTGTCGTCGAAGGCCTTGTTTCCGTCCATCCATTGCTCGTAGGGGGTCAGTTTCGCCCGGAGAATCTCCTCCCAGCTTTTTCCGGTGCGGGTTGCCTGCTGCTTGGCCTCGGCCATCAGTTCATCGAAGCTCCTGAGACGGCCTGTTGTAGGTTTGATCAGCTCAGCCGGTGGCTTGCTCGCCGGGTAACCGGCATTGTGCAGCAGCTCCGCCATGTCGTACTTCTGCCGCAGAGCGAAGTTCGCCCGGGCCTCGGTTAGCTTTTCGACACGAGTTTCGAAGCTGGCGGCCCAGCCGTCGAGGAGCTTGCTCGCGCCGTAGGCATTCGCGAGCGTCCAGCCCGTGCTCACAGCGGTGTTCGCCATGGGGACCTCGCCGAGGCCCATGGCTATCGTGTTCTTCGCCAGATCTCGGATCAGGTTGTCGGTGGCGTCCTTCGCGCCGCGCACCTCCATTGCCGCCTTGAACTCCAGCCCGCCGAGGTCGCCGAACATTTTCGCGGCACGCTGGAAGTGGTTGTCGTCTCCCTTGGCGTCCAGCTTGGCGGCGGTGGTCAGGGTGTCGTAGCGGAAGCGGGCCGCGGTCTTGTCGAAGTCGTCGGTGAGGCGTTCCTCTCCCACGAAGGTCTGCAGGAAGCGGTAGGTGTCGGCGGGGCTCAGGTAGAAACCGGGAGTGACGCCCGGGACCGGCGCCCACTCATCGGGCACCGCCATGCCCGATGTCCGATAGGCGGCTTTGTCGAAGCGGGCGCCGGAGGCGAGTTCGTGGATGTAGGACTTGGCGATCACGGACATCGAGTCCCTGGCTCGGCTGGGCAGGTCCCTGCCGAGGGAGCCGGCCGCCAGCATCGCGTCCATGGTGAACGCCGCGGCCTCCGGTGAGTGCTTGCCCGGCTTCTCGGTTGTGACCTCGCTGCCGGCCTCCATCACCCGGCCGAAGGCGTCGGCGACGTCGTCGCCCGTGCCGACTCGTCTGGCGTAGTCCAGGAACAGCTTCATCTTGTCGACCTGGCTGAGCTTGACGCTCTCGCCGCCCATCTGGGCGAACGCCGCCCGCGCGGCAGCGCCGTCGCCGGCCAGCACCTCAAGGGCGAGGGCGACCACATCGGAGGAGTAGCCGTACGTCTTCGTCTCGTTCGGTCCGGCGCCGCGCCAGTCCCGCTTGGGGTTCTTGACGAACTCGTCCAGTGCGAGTGCGCGGGCCGCGGCCACGCGGTAGGCCGTGGGGGCTTTCGCCCCCGCCAGCAGCGCGAGCCGGTTCCAGGCCCCGGCCGGGCCGGCGGGCTTGTTCAGCAGGTCGGTCTTCACCTTCTCCCATGCGGGGACGCGGCCGGGTGCGCGCAGCGCCGCACCCAGCACCGCGCTGAAGGCGGCCAGATCCTCCTTGGCGGTCGGGCTGCCGGTGTTCATGATGAGGTTGGGCAACGCGTCGCGCACCGAGGCGGGCAGCGTGGCGAAGAACGCCGCGGCGGCTGCGGGATCCTTGGCCAGCCCGGCGAGCTCCTTGATGTGCTGGTGGACGAGCTCGCCCTTGGATTCCGTGCTGATGTTGTCGTTGGCCAGGATGCCCCCGCCCCCGAGCTTCGCATCTCCGCCGTACATCAGGGCAAGCCCGCGGCCGGTTTCGAAGCTCTCCAACGCGTCGGGCAGGCGGGCGAAGGTGTGATCGCCGGTACCGTTCAGTGCTTTGATCAGCTCGGCCCGCTCGGCGAGCATCGGGGCCTGGCTTCTGCCCCAGTCGGCGATAGAAGCGATCTGCGCCAGCGGCGTGGTGCTTATCTCATTGGCCCGAAACAGCGCCTCGAAATCGGAGCAGAAGGTGGTGAGCTGCTTGGCCGCCTCATGTAGATCGTCCGCCATCGCGTGCATCGCGGCCGGGTCGATGCCACAGAAATCACCGGTGGGGGATGTCATCGCGGGTCCTCTTTCTCCGGGGATCTGGGATCTCGGGTTGGAGGGGCGGCACAGCTCCTCGCCGGGCGCCCGGGACCTCGGGTCAGCCGCCTCTGATCTGCCGTCTGATGAGCTCGGCCTGGGAGCGTGTCACCGATGGCGGATGCCGGTGCAGCTCGCTTTCGATCGCGTGCACCATCGCCTGAACAAGCCGGCCCAGGTGGTTGTGCCGGTCGCCGACCTCGTTCGTCCACTTTCCTGCGGTCGGCCCCGTCCAGACCTTGCCCGACTGCATCGAGCCGTAGACCCGCTGATAGGCCTGCCTGACCTCTTGCGATCTGTTGTGCACCTCTTTCAAGAGGTACTTCAGCTGCTCGTGGCGAGGGTTGGGCACCAGCTCCTCTGCCATGCCGTCCCCCGTTCCTGGCTCATCGCCTGCGCCCCCAAGCCACATTCGATGTCAAAGGTAGACATCGTCCGGTATTGGCGGCAACCCCCGAAATATCAGACCATTTTGTCGATAAGGGACTGCCGAAATGCCTTGCGCTTTTTGGATGTCGGAGGAGGAAAGTTTCTACCCGAATAGAAACTTATCCACAGCACAACGGCGCCGCCAGAGTGCAATCCCAATTACCTGGAGCGACAGCCAACTGTGCTGTCGCTTGTGAAAACCTCCGGAGGCGCCGTGCTGAGCATGTCGCCGTCAGGGGGCGCAAAAGCGCGGTCCGGCCCATCTCCCTGGGGCCTGCGCCCTTCACTCGGCAACGGGTTGGGGGACGGCCCGACCTCGCGACCGGGTGATCGCTGCCGGGCGACGGATGAGTTGTAGCCGGGGGCCGATGGTCCGGACGATTTCATCAGGTGACATGGAGCTGATCGGCTCCAGGCGAAGGATGTAGCGGGTCACTATCAACCCGGCGACCTGCGCGCAGAATGTCGTCGCGCGTTGACGGGCGTCCGCTCCGCCGATCCGGGCGGCGATCTTGTCGACGACTTCCCGCTCCAGCATCTCTTTCACCAGGTGGGCAAGAGTTTCATCCTGTACGGCGCCGGCCAGTAGCGCACGCAGGGGCGCGCCGGCTTCGGGGTCTTCCCAGGTGATGAGCAGGTCGCGTAAAGCGCGCTGGGGCAGGGTGGCCGGGTCGCCTTCCACCGCGCGGGCGAGGATGTCGGCCGGGTTCGCGGACAGGGCGAGCGCCGCTCCGAACAGGCCCTTCTTGGAACCGAAGTAGTAGCTGATCAGTGCCAGGTCCACGCCGGCCTCGGCGGCGATCGAGCGCAGGGTGACGGCCTGGTATCCGCCTTCGAGGAAGCGGCGGCGGGCGACGTCGAGGATCTGGGCACGGGTGTCGGGACTTCCGACCCTCCGTCCTCGGCGTGGCGTTTTATTCATCACAGTTGAGATTTTAGATGTGTCGCGGCGAATCTTTGCTGGTCGTATCTCCCCAGTTCAGGAGGCCGCCTGTCATGCCCCACCCGTACCCGCCAAACGGTTTCCAACAGGCCGGGCGCCACGGCGTGGTTCTCGCCGTCACCTGCCTGGCGTTGGCCGTCGTGGTCTCCAGCATGGCCTCGCTCAATGTGGCTCTTCCGGATATTGCGCGACAGACGCAGGCCGACCAGACCCAGCAAACCTGGATCATCGACGCCTACAGCCTGCTCTTCGCCTCGCTGCTGCTGCCCGCGGGTGCGCTGGGCGATCGATTCGGCAGGCGCCTGGCGCTGCTCGTGGGGTTGGCGATCTTCACACTGGCGGCAGGACTCGCCGCCCTCGTCACCGACCCCGGCCAGCTGATCACCCTGCGCGCGGTAATGGGGATGGGAGCGGCGCTGGTCATGCCCGCCACGCTCTCGACCATCACCGGCACCTTCCCACCCGCCCAACGGGCTCGTGCGGTCAGCGTCTGGGCGGCGGTCGCGGGTGCCAGCGGCGTGCTCGGCCTGCTCGCCTCGGGCCTTCTTCTTGAGGTCTGGTCCTGGCCGTCAGTGTTCTGGTTCAACATGGTCGTCGTCCTGGTCGCCATGGCCGGGACCCTGCTGTTCGTGCCGGAGTCGGCCGAGTCGGCTTCGTCTCCGTTCGATGTGGTGGGCGCCATCCTGGCCGCGTGTGGGGTGGCCGTGCTCGTGTACGCACTGATCGAGGCCCCGGTGAACGGCTGGACCGCGCCGACCACCGTGGGCGGGCTCGCGCTGGGCGCGCTCATCCTGGTCGGCTTCGTCGGGTGGGAGCTGCGGCGGAGCCATCCGCTCCTCGACCCGCGTCTGTTCCGGAACCGGCGATTCGCAGCGGGTTCCCTGTCGATCACTTTGCAGTTCTTCGCCCTGTTCGGCTTCCTCTTCCTGCTCATGCAGTACCTGCAGATGATTCGCGGCTACAGCGCGCTCGCCGCCGCGCTCAACCTCGTGACGATGCCCGTCGGTATGATTCCGGCAGCCCGGTTGAGCCCTCGGCTGAGCGTGCGTTTCGGCGCCCGCGGCCCCTGGACCGCCGGGCTGCTGCTCCTGGCCGCCGGCCTCGCCGTACTCGCCCACCTCGACGTGGACAGCCCGTATGGGATGCTCGCCGTCGGTCTGGTGCCGCTCGGGGCCGGGCTGGGCCTGGCGATGCCTCCGGCGACCACCGCCATCACCGATGCGCTGCCCCCTGCTCTGCAGAATGTCGGCTCCGCCGTCAACGACCTGGCACGGGAGCTCGGCGGGGCACTGGGCATCGCGATCCTCGGCAGCGTCCTCAACGGCACCTATGAAGCCCGGCTCGACCTGCCCGGCGTGCCGGTCCGGATCGCGGACGAGGCCCGCTCCTCCCTGGCGATCGCCGAGGCCATCGGCGGACCGGTTCTGGATCAGGCGCGAGACGCGTTCACCGCCGGCCTGCAGTTCGCCCTGCTCGGCGCCTCGGTCGCCGTCCTCATGGCAGCCGTCGCCGTGCCCACGTTGTTGCGGCGGCGCGCCGGGACACAGCCGGCAGACCGCTCATCGGTGGTGCATGCGGCACCGGAGTCGAAGCGACGGTTCGAACACGGGTGAGTTGGTGAAGCCCGAGGGCGACCCCGGGCCTCCTCCGCTGTAAACGGGCCTAGTTCTCCCTGCGGGCGAACCTGTTGAAGATGCGCTCGCCGGCGCTGACGGCGCCCTCGGCCACGTCGCGCAGGACACCGATGAAGGGGTCCTGGGACTGGGACCACGACTCGCGATAGGAGTTGGCCGCCGCCTTGACCTCTTCGGAGATCTTCGCGTTGGCATCGTCCTCGCGGCGGGGGTAGTCGCCGCGGAGGATGCGGTCGTAGTCGCCGCCGCGGCGCCAGCGGTCCAGCTCGGCGACCCGGGACACCGCGAAGGGGTGGGTGGTGCCGAGCATGTTGAGGACCTTCAGCAGGCCGTCGCGTACGTCGCCTGCCGTGTCGTACTCCCTGGCCTGGTCGAGGAAGGCCTCGATGTTCATCTCGTGGAGGCGTGAGCCGCCGGCCAGCTTCATGAGCGCGCGCAGCGCGGCGTCGGGGTCCTGCCCGGCCAGCAGACCGCCGCGGTCGGCCGACATCTCCGCCTTGCGCTGCCACTCCTCGAGGGCGGCGACGATCACCCGCAGGCCGATGTAGCCCAGCGGGATCCACGCCACGCGGGTGGCGAGCTGGGTGAGGATGGCCAGCATGGTGCCGTACACTGCGTGGCCGGACAGGATGTGGGAGGTCTCGTGACCGACCACGAAGCGCAGCTCCTCCTCGTCCATCAGGTCGAGCAGACCTGTCGAGACGACGATGAACGGCTCGTCGAAGCCGATCGCCATGGCGTACGCCTTGGGATCCTGCTGGACGTACACCTCGGGAATCCGGGGCATGTCCAGGATGTAGGCGCTGTCGCGGCCCATGTCGTGCAGCGCGCGGAACTGGGTGTCGGTGCAGCGCACGGCCGACGCCAGGAACATCAGGCGTAGGCGGCGCTCGCTGAACAGCCCCGACATCCGCTTCAGGACCGAGTCGAAGCCGCTGAGGGAACGCATCGCCACCAGCGCGGAGCGATCAGCGGGGTGTTCATAGGCTCGGGAGCTGATGCCAGGCAGCTGCACGCGATTGCGGTCGGGAGTGGTCATGTTCCGCATGCTATGTCTCCCACGCTGCGTGCGCGCGGGCGAAGGCGACGAGGTCGAGACGAGGCGAAACCGTGACCGAGACGACCCGGTTTTCCACCGAACCCGGTACGCACGTTATGGTCCGTTCCATGAAAAATGGGGCCCCAACCAGGCGTCTGGGCGTCATGGGTGGAACCTTCGATCCGATCCACCACGGTCACCTGGTGGCGGCGAGCGAGGTCGCACACCACTTCGACCTGGACGAGGTGGTGTTCGTCCCGACCGGGCAGCCCTGGCAGAAGGCCGACAAGACGGTGTCATCGAGCGAGGACCGCTACCTGATGACGGTGATCGCGACGGCGTCGAACCCACGTTTCTCGGTCAGCCGGGTGGACATCGACCGTCCCGGCCCCACCTACACGATCGACACCCTGCGCGACATCTCCGCCGTCTACGGTCCCGAGGTCGACGTGTACTTCATCACCGGGGCCGACGCGCTGGCGCAGATCCTCAGCTGGCGCGACGTGGACGAGCTGTTCGCCATCGCCCATTTCGTCGGCTGCACCCGGCCCGGCCACGTCCTGCACGACCCCGGTTTACCCGCTGGCAAGGTCAGTCTGGTCGAGATCCCGGCCCTGGCCATCTCCTCGTCCGAATGCCGTCACCGCGTCGCCGCCGGTGAGCCGATCTGGTACCTGGTCCCCGACGGCATCGTCCAGTACATCAACAAGCGCGGCCTCTACCGCGATCTTTCGGACTGATCTGGGTCTCCGTCATTCGTCGATCACCACAGGGCACACCGAGGGCACATCGGCGAAGATCGCATCGACGGCTACCCTGGCCCGGTCGTCGGCGTCCGGCCATAGGTGCGCGTAGATGTTCAAGGTCGTCACGGCGGAGCCCTGACCCATCAGGTGCTGCACGGTTTTGACACTCTCGCCGTACCGGATCAATGCCGAGGCGTAGGTGTGACGGCAAACATGCAAGCCCGTACCCTGCGTCAGACCCGCCTCGTCGGCAGCCGGCCGCCAGATGTCACTCCACGATCCCCGCTTGATCGGTGTTCCCCGAGAGGTGGTGAACACCAGATCGGCCTGGCGGCGGATCGGCTGACGAGGGTTGGTTCGGTCGTCAAGATCGACTGTTTTCGCCGGAGATTCAGCGAGATGAGCAGCGAACATGGCCACAACGCTGTCTGGCAGGGGAGTGATGCGGTAGCTCTTCGGAGTCTTCGGCGGCCGGATAGGTGGAGCCGCCCCGGCCAGGTGCGGGGATAGTGGAGTGGTGGATCTTTCCAGCCTGGAGCGTCAACGCCTGGTCGCGGTCACCGCGGCCCTGTTCACCCATGAGTCCGATGCCCCCGAACTCCAGCACGTGTGGCTCCACCTGGAGGCGATGATCGTCCTGGTCTATGTCGCGTCCGACTGGGCGCTCCGGATCACGCCGGACGAGCCGGGGGAGAGCTACACGATGGAGGAGTTCGACAGCCGCGTCGACATCGTCCCTGCCCCTGCCGATGTTCCCTTCGTGCGGCATATCGGGGAGCGACTTGTGCGTGTGACCGAGGAGTTCGACATTATGGACCCGGCCCAGTGCGTGGAGGCGGAGTTCGTCTTCGACACGGGCTGCGTGGCCGCGCGGAGCTTCAGTGGTGACCTCCACCTCACCGGCGCCTAGGCCCGCCTCGTTCGGGGGCCCTTTAGCTCGTCTCGCCCAGGAGGCCGGCCGGGAAGGCGGCGTCGAAGGCCGTCCAGGGGCCCACCCACGGGGCGAGCAGGACGAGCGGCAGCGGTGCGATCCAGGTCAGCGCCGCGATCGGTGTCAGGCCGGTACCGAAGTAGAACAGTACGGCGGAGGCCGCCAGTGCGGCCGGGACTCTAAGGCTCGAGACCACGGAGGATCCTCCTCACGGTCCGGCGGCACAACTGGCGGAAGTCGTCCTCACCGAGGCTGATGCGGCCCCCGAGGAAGATCTGCACCAGCCCCTGGGCCGACGCGGTCTTCCACGTATACGGCGTGAACATCGGTATGGCCGGCCCGGTGTGAACTCGATCAGTGGCATCTGGCGATACAGGGTGTCCGTTGATCGAGAGAAAGGCCGACGCGATGCCGTGGTGCTCGGGATGACCACCCCATCGATGATCAGGAGCCTCGGCTCCCAGGAGCCCGCCGGGTCCGCGGCCGGTGTCGAGACGTTCGCCGCCCTCTTCGACCGGTATTCGGGAATGCTGTACCGCTACGCGTCCCGGCGACTGGGACCAGAGGTCGCCGAGGACCTGGTGGGGGAGACGTTCCTGGTGGCCTTCGCCCGGCGGGAGAGCTACGACCCGGCCCACGGCGACGTGCGCCCCTGGCTGTTCGGCATCCTCACGAAGCTCGTCTCCCGCCATCACCGGACCGAGGCCGCTCGTTATCGCGCGCTGCTGCGTAGCCCGGTCGACGGCGCTGTGGAATCGCCCGCCGACAGCGTCGTGACCGACGTCACGGCAGAAGGCGCCAGGTCCGCGCTGATCGAGGCACTGGCGGTCCTGCCCCGGCGTGACCGGGACGTCCTGTTGCTGATCGCCTGGAGTGACCTGTCCTACGAGGAGGTCGCCCAGGCGCTCGGGATTCCCATCGGCACCGTGCGCTCCCGATTGAACAGGGCCAGACGCAAGGTACGTGCCGCGCTCGGAGAAACCAACCCGATGGACGAGGAGGCGTGACCATGGACGAAATGGCAATGCTGCGCGATCTTGGTCGCGAGTTGGAGACCGAACCTCCCGCCACGCTCGGTCGGCAGCGCCGTCGCCTGCTCGACGCGCCGTCCAGGCCGCGGCTGCGTTTTCGCGTGCGTGGATGGCAGGCGGCCGCCGTCGCGGCGACGGTGACGGCGGTCGCGCTTCTCCTTCCGGCCTTCCTGGTCTCCCGGCAGGTCACGTCACCGGGCGTCGGCGGCGAAGACCCGGGGGTGCCGGAGGGGCCGATCAACGTGTTGATCATCGGCACGGACGGCGAGATGGGCACGCCCGCGTACCGCTTCGGTGCCCGCTCCGACACGATGATCCTGGCTCACCTGTCGGCCGACCGAAAGCGGACGACCATCCTCAACATTCCGCGGGACACGATGGTGATGATCCATGGTTGCGGGTCCGCGCCCGCCCGGCTGAACATGATCAACCAGGCGTACGACATCGGCGGCCTGGGCTGCGCCGTGAAGACGGTCGAGTCGGTGACCGGCCTCCGGGTCGACCACGGGATGGAGTTCGACTTCAGCGGATTCAAGTCCATGGTGGACGCGCTCGGCGGGGTCGAGGTCCACCTGCCACGGCCGGTCGATGACCCC
>BCRI01000079.1 GCA_001552515.1 Sphaerimonospora mesophila NBRC 14179 = JCM 3151 | reverse complement strand
CGGTCCGATGCCGGGGATCCGCAGCAGCCGGGCCACGGCCTCCGCGGGATCCTGGGCGCCGTCGAGGTCGATCTCCCCGGCTGCGACGGCCTCGGCCAGTGTGCGCAACGTCGCGATGCGACGGGTGGTGAGGCCCAGCCCGGTGAGGTCGGTCTCGGCCAGCCGCCCGGCCGAGGGGAAGAGCACCGAACCGGCCGGGCCGCCCGGGGTCCCCGCCCGTACGGCGACGCGGCCCAGGATCGTGCGGGCACCGGCCACCGAGATCTGCTGGCCGACGACGGCCCGCACCGCCAGCTCGAACCCGTCGAACGCGCCCGGCACCCGCAGCCCCGGGCGCTGTGCGATCAGCGGGCCCAGCGCCGTCGGACCGAGGACGGCAGCGACCGCCTCCGGGTCGGCGTCCAGGTCGAGCAGCCGGCGGCAGCGTGACACGATCTTGGCGAGGTGCCGTGTGTCGTCGGCGTGCACGATCAGCTTGATGTGATCCGCCGCGGGCACGAGCGTGAGTGATCCGCCGGGGATCGCCCGGGAGTAGCTCGCCACCTCGGCCGGTGCCGTCCCGTTCGCCGCGGTCTCCGGGCCGGACCAGGTGACGCTCTCGAGGCCGGGGATCGCACGGGCGGCGAGAAAGCGCAGCATGGACCGCGCGTCGTACGGCATGCGGTGGCCGAGCCGGAGCGTCAGCCCGGTGGCGGCAGAGGAGTGCCCCGACTCCGCCGAGTGCGGCTGCTCGTCCGGCTCCGGCACGGCGTGCCCGCGCCGGGCGACGGCGACGGCGGCGTCGGTCCCGATCTGGCCGTTTCTGAGCTCGCCGGGGGCGAAGCCGTACGACTCCTTCATCGCGGCGTTGAACTGCCGGACGCTGCCGAACCCGGCGGCGAACGCCACATCGGTGATGGGCAGGGACGTTTCGGTGAGGAGTTGCTTGGCGAGCAGCAGCCGCCTGGTCCGGGCGACGGCGAGCGGCCCGGTCCCGATCTCGGTGACGAACAGCCGGTGCAGGTGCCGCTCGGTCACGTGCAGCCGCCGGGCCAGACCGGCGACGCCCTGGTCGTCGGCCACGCCGTCGTCGATCAGGCGGAGCGCCCGCCCCACCAGGTCGGCGCGTACGTTCCACCCGGGGTCACCCGGGCTCAACTCCGGGCGGCAGCGCCGGCACGGCCGGAAGCCGGCCGCCTCCGCCGCGGCGGCGTGCCGGAAGAACCGCACGTTCTTGCGTGCTGGAGTGCGGGCCGGGCAGATCGGACGGCAGTAGATGCCCGTCGAGGTGACAGCCGTGTAGAAGCGCCCGTCGAACCGGGGATCGCGTGCGGACACCGCCAGGTAGCACGTGTCGAAGTCGAGCTGTCGTGTGGTCACGCGTTCGACGTTATGCGCAGACCACGGGCTCGGACTGGCGGAAATCGGACCACACCGTGCTCATGAATCGGACCACATCGTGCTCATATCGTGCTCACCACCGTGCCGCCGCCCCCGCCGTCGGATCATGCCCCCGCCCCCTGCCGGCGTCACTTGCTCGATATGCCCACCCCGAGATCGAACTCCCGATAGACCCTGGCCCAGAAGCCGTCGCGCAGCCAGACCCGCGCCTCCGGATAGGGCCGCAGTGAATGGCCCAGCTCCTTCTCCGCCTCGATCAGCAACTCGGTGTCGATGACCGTGGGCAGGATGGGGCCGGGCAGTAGATCTCGGATGTTGTCGCGCCCCCGGGTGAGGATCCACTTCTGTGCGACGTGCTCGCCCACCTCCTCCACCCGTGGACGCCCCGGACCGAGCTTGGCGACCTGGCCGACCGGTGCCTTCGGCACGGGTTTGACCGTACGGCCCGCGAACACCTGGGCGGGCGACGGAGTGGGCGGCACCGGAACAGGAACGGGCGCACGAGTGAAATACGGACGCAGAAACTCGGCACTCAGGATCTCAACGGTGTCGGACTCCCACACGAGCCGCTCGGCCTGGTTCGTGCCGAACGGCGGCTCGACCCCCCAAAGATGGATGCGCACGCCGTACGCCTGGGCGGCCTCCACGGCCGGGACCATGTCCTCATCCCCGGCGATCAACACGGCGTCGCTGACCGCGTGGTGCCGGGCCAGTGCCTCCAAATCGCTGCGGATCTGCGCGTCCACACCCTTCTGCTGGCCCCTGGCGTTCAGGTTGCCGAGCCGCACCTTCACCCAGGGAAGCTGTGCGATCACACGCTGGTCCACGGTGGGCACACGATCACGAGCGGCGTCGTACCAGTAGACCCGGAGCAACTCGCCACCGGGGATGCGCTCAAGTGCGTGCTTCTGGAGCGCCTGGATCAACTCGTCCGCCGCGATGCGGTACTCCTTGCGCTCCTTCGCGCCTAACAGAACTTCGCCGGCAGCCGCGTATAGGTAACCAACATCAACAAGAACGGCATACTTTGCGGCAATGCCATGTGTGCTGAAGTCCGGGATGGCCATGGTGTCCTCCAGGACTCGTCACTAGATGATCGGGCTGACTATCATTCCCCCACTTTCTAGATAGTCCCAACTCTTGGGCCAGTTGACACCCCGTTCCGCCGATGTAATCGCACCGTGCTTGCGGCGGAGCCGTCTAGACGCCGGGGAAGAAGGCCCGCCGCCAGGCGCCGGGCCCATGTGGCAGCGGGCCTCTCGTCCGGTATGCCGATTTCCGCCAGTTTCCGGATTCCGGTACGGCTCTCGCCGCGGGGCGGGATTCCGGCAGCGCGGTGAGCACGGCAACGAGCGCGGCGATCTCCTCGGGGGTCGCCGCGCCGCGCACGATCTTCACGACCGGCTCTTCCGCCGCCTTCGAAGAAACCGCCGTCGTTTCTGGAGCCATGGCCACCTCCGGTGTCGTGGTCGTGTCCGTACCGCCGGTCACAGCGGGATGTTCCCGTGCTTCTTCGGGGGCAGCGCGGCCCGCTTGTGGCGGAGGGCGCGCAGCGCGCGGATGATCTGGACCCGGGTCTCCGAGGGCCGGATGACCGCGTCCACGTAGCCGCGCTCGGCGGCGAGGTAGGGGTTGGCCAGCCTCTCCTCGTACTCCGTGATGAACCGGCCGCGTGCCGCCTCGGCGTCGTCGGCCTCGGCGAGTTCCCGCCGGTAGAGGATGTTGACCGCGCCCTGGGCGCCCATCACGGCGATCTGGGCCGTCGGCCAGGCCAGGTTGATGTCGGCGCCGAGGTGCTTGGAGCCCATGACGTCATAGGCCCCGCCGTACGCCTTCCTGGTGATGACGGTCACCAGGGGCACGGTGGCCTCGGCGTAGGCGAACAGGAGCTTGGCCCCCCGGCGGATGATGCCGTTCCACTCCTGGTCGGTGCCCGGGAGGAAGCCCGGCACGTCGACGAACGTCAGCACCGGAATGTTGAAGGCATCACACGTGCGGACGAATCGGGCGGCCTTCTCCGAGGCGGCGATGTCGAGCGTGCCGGCGAAGCTCATCGGCTGGTTGGCCACCACGCCCACGGATCGGCCCTCGACGCGGCCGAAGCCGACCACGATGTTCGGCGCGAAGCCCGCGTGGACCTCCAGGAACTCCTCGTCGTCCAGCACGTGCTCGATGACCTGGTGCATGTCGTACGGCTGGTTGGCCGAGTCGGGGATGAGCGTGTCGAGTTCGAGGTCGGTGTCGGTGGTCTCCAGCGGCGCGTCCACCTCGAAGACCGGCGCCTCGTCCATGTTGTTGGACGGCAGGTAGGACAGCAGCGCCCGGGCGAACTCCAGGCAGTCCTTCTCGTCGGTCGCCTCGTAGTGCGCCACGCCGGACTTCGAGCCGTGGGTGCGCGCGCCGCCCAGTTCCTCGAACGTCACCTCCTCACCGGTGACGGTCTTGATGACATCCGGCCCGGTGATGAACATGTGCGACTTCTCCTGAACCATCAGGACGAAGTCGGTCAGCGCGGGGGAGTACACGGCGCCGCCCGCGCACGGACCCATGATCATCGAGATCTGCGGGATCACCCCGGAGGCGTGCACGTTGCGCTTGAAGATCTCCGCGTAGAGGCCCAGGGAGACCACGCCCTCCTGGATCCGCGCGCCGCCGGAGTCGTTGATGCCGACGACCGGGCAGCCGGTCTTCAGTGCGTGGTCCATGACCTTGACGATCTTCTCGCCGAAGACCTCGCCCAGGGAGCCGCCGAAGACCGTGAAGTCCTGCGCGAACACCGCGACCGGGCGGCCGTCCACCGTGCCGTGCCCGGTCACGACGCCGTCGCCGTACGGGCGCTCGCGATCGAGTCCGAAGCTCGTCGAACGGTGTCTGGCGAGCTCGTCGAACTCGACGAACGAACCCTCGTCGAGGAAGGCCAGCAGCCGCTCCCTGGCCGTCATCTTGCCCTTGGCGTGCTGCTTCTCCACCGCCCGCCGGGAGCCGGCGTGGGCCGCCTCGTGCTTGCGTCGCTCCAGGTCGGCGATCTTGCCGGCGGTCGTGTGGATGTCGATCTCCTGGGGATTCTCGGCGCTCATCGGCCGATCACCGTTCCCCGTGGTCCGCTTCGTACGACGGGCCGGGTTCGCTCCGCACTCATGTCGGACAGGTTAACCAGGCGCTCACCGTGGTCCACGCCGGGGTCGCCCCGGGGCGACATCGGGAACGGCAGGGCGGAAACCGTACGGAACCCCGGCTCGGCCGCCGTTCGTTGCCCGGACGGCAGGACGGCAGGAACGGTACAACGAGGGGATCTGGCAGGGTGGGCGCATGACGGAAGCGGTGCGGACACAGGGATTGTTCAAGCGGTTCGGGCAGCAGGTCGCGGTGGCCGGGATCGACCTGGTCGTGCCGAGGGGCAGCTTCGCCGGCCTCGTCGGTCCGAACGGCGCAGGCAAGACCACGACGCTCAGTATGATCACCGGTCTGCTGCGCCCCGACGGCGGCCTCATCGAGATCGACGGCCACAACGTCTGGGCCGATCCCGTCAACGTCAAGGCGCGCATCGGCGTGCTGCCCGAGGGGCTCCGGCTGTTCGAGCGGCTCTCCGGCCGGGAACTGCTGCTCTACAGCGGTCAGCTGCGGGGCATCCCGGTCGACGAGGTCGGCCGGCGTGCCGACGAGCTCTTACGGATCATGGATCTCGTCGAATCACAGGACAAGCTGGTGGTCGACTACTCCACCGGCATGCGGAAGAAGATCGGCCTGGCCGCGGCGCTGCTGCACAATCCGGGTGTGCTGTTCCTCGACGAGCCGTTCGAGGGCGTGGACCCGGTGTCGGCGAACACCTTGACCGAGGTGCTGCGCAGGTTCACCGCCTCGGGATCGACCGTGGTCTTCTCCAGTCATGTGATGGACCTGGTCGAGCGGCTCTGCGACTGGGTCTCGGTGATGGACCGCGGCCGGATCGTGGCCCAGGGCCCGCTCGACGACGTACGCGGCGAGCGCACGCTCAACGAGGCGTTCCTCGATCTCGTCGGCGCCCGCGGCAGCGGCGAGGGCGGCCTGTCCTGGCTCGGCTCGGCCACCGCGGCGACCGGGGACACGACGTGACGCCGGATCTGACGCCCGCGACGCCCGTGACGCCCGCGAGGGACGCGGCCGCGATGGGGACGCGCGCGACGGCGGCGCTGTTCGTACGGCTCAAGCTGCGCCTGATCCGCGGCAACCTGAGGGGAGACGTCGCCAAGCAACTCGGCTTCGTCTTCTCCTGCCTCGCCGCCGGCGTCGTCGCCGTCCTGGGATTCGTGCTGTTCGCGCTGCTCCGGCTGGCGCCGGCCGACGTCGCGCAGGACGTCGGCATCGTGATGTTCACGCTGGTCGCGATCTCCTGGATCTTCGTGCCGCTGATGGCCTTCGGCCTGGACGAGACCCTCGACCCGGCCCGGCTGACGCTCTTCCCGCTGACGACCCGGCAGTTCGCCGTCGGCATGTTCGCGGCCTCGGCGACCGGTCCCTGGCCGGTCGCGTCGCTGGTCATGCTGGGCGGCGGCGTCGTGGCGATGGCCTCGGGCCCCGGCGGGGTGCTGATCGGCCTGCCCGCCGTGCTGCTGCAGTTCGCCTTCTGCCTGGTGGTCTCCCGTGCCGTCACGACCGCGCTGTCCGGCGCGCTGCGCAGCCGCCGGGGCCGTGACGTGCTCGCGGTCGGTGTCGTCTTCATTCTCGTCCTCACCCAGATCCCCAGCCTGATCCTCAACCGGGGGCTCCCGGGAGACCCGCTGGAGCTGCTCGCGGTCACGGCGGGGGTGCTGCGCTGGTCGCCGCCCGGCCTGGCCGCGCACGCGATCGCCGACGGCGGGCTCGCCGGCGTCGCGGAGATCGTCGTGCTCGCACTGGTCGTCGTGGCGCTCGCCTGGCTGTGGATCGTGGCCCTGCGCCGGGCCCTCGTCATGCCCGACTCCTCCAACCGGGGCGGCGGAGCCGTACGGCGCTCGCGAGTGGCCGCCTTCCTGCCGGGCGGCATGCTCGGCGCGGTCGTCGCCAAGGAGCTCAAGTACGCCAGGAGGGAGCCGCGCGGGCGGATCAACTGGTTCACGGCCGTGGTGGTGAGCGGCATCCTGATGTTCTCCATGCGCGGCCAGGGCGACTACGACGGCCCGGCGCTCGTGATCGGGCCCGTCTGCCTGGCCGCGATCATGATGGGCTTCCAGGCGGCCAACGCGTTCGGCATCGACGGGCGGTCGCTGTGGATGAACGCCGTGGCCTTCGCCACGGAACGCGACGTGCGTACGGACCTCGCCGGCCGGCATCTCGCCCACGCGATCATCGCGGTGCCGCTGCTGACGGCGCTGTCCGTCCTCGCGGCCGTGACGACGGACGACCCCGGGCTCGTGGTCGCCACCACGGCCACGGCATGGGGCCTGCTGGGCGTCACGCTCGGTGTGGGCGCGGTGGTCAGCGTGCTGATCCCGTACACCTATCCCGAGCGCCTCAACGCCTTCACCGGGGCGGCGCCGGGGCAGGGCGGGCAGGCGTTCGCCGCCACCTTCGCCGCGATGACCGGCACCTGCGTCGTGGGGCTGCCCATCATCGTGCCGCCCCTGTTCGGGTTCACCGCATGGGCCGCCGTGGCCGTGCCGTACGGCCTGGCGGTGGCCTGGGGAGGGCGTCGCCTCGCCGCCTCGATCGGCTACCGGCGCATCCCCGACATCCTCGCGGCGGTCTCCCGACCCGCCTGAGCGGAAGCGCATAACCGCAGATCAGAGGGGCCTCCGGGGGTGGTCTAGTCCAATTATTGAGACCGGTATCCGGGCATCCGGGCGGGTTCGCTAGCCTTCCGAACATGGCCGCCAACGCTTCCTCAGATCGAGACGGTGTTCCAGCCGAACGGCACATTCCGGCGGAACGAAACAGCGCCGCGGCGGAGCTGCCCGAGGAGATGCGCGCCGATGTGCGCCTCCTGGGCGGCCTGCTGGGCCAAGTGATCGCCGAGCACGGCGGTCCTGATCTGCTGGCCGACGTGGAACGGCTGCGCAAAGCCGTGATCGCCGCCCGGCGCGGTGAGGCGACGGCCGACGAGGTCGCCGCCATGGTCGCCGAATGGCCGGTCGAGCGGGCGGTGCAGATCGCGCGGGCGTTCACCTGCTACTTCCACCTCGCCAACCTGGCCGAGGAGCACTTCCGCATCCGCATCCTGCGGCAGCGCGACCGCGACGACGTGCCGGTGCGCGAGTCGCTGGCCGAGGCCGTACAGCGACTGCGCGACGACGAGCGGCTCCCCGAGCTGATCGAGGGGCTGGAGTACCGCCCCGTGCTGACCGCGCACCCGACCGAGGCGCGGCGACGGGCGATCGTCACCGCGATCCAGCGGATCAGCGCCCAGCTCGACGCGTACAACACCCCGGGCCGGGGCGCGGCGGAGCGCGACGAGACCCGCCGCCGGCTCCTCGAGGAGATCGACCTGCTGTGGCGCACCGCCCAGCTCAGGTCGACCAAGCTCGACCCGCTCGACGAGGTGCGTACGGCGATGGCCGCCTTCGACGAGACGCTCTTCCGCACCGTGCCATTGATCTACCGGTCGTTCGACGCGGCGCTCGACACCGGGACCGGCACGCGCGCACCGCTGTCGCGGCCGTTCATCCGCTTCGGCAGCTGGATCGGCGGCGACCGCGACGGCAACCCCAACGTCACCGCCAGGGTGACCCGTGAGGCCATGCAGATCCAGGCCGAGCACATCCTGATCGCGCTGGAGAACGCCACCACCAGGATCGGCCGCACGCTCACGGTCGCGGCCGGCTACACGCCGCCGTCGGCCGCGCTGCGCGACGCGCTGGCCCGGGCGGAGGGGCATCACCCCGACCTCGTGTCGGAAATGGCGACGCGCTCCCCGCAGGAGCCGCACCGGCAGTGGCTGCTGTTCGTCGCGGCCCGGGTGGTCGCGACCCGGCGCCGCGATCTCGATCTCGCCTACCGCTCGCCCGACGAGCTGCTCGCCGACCTGCGGCTCGTGCAGGATTCCCTGCGCGAGGCGGGCGCCGTACGGCAGGCCTACGGTGAGCTGCAGCACCTGATCTGGCAGGTGGAGACGTTCGGGTTCCACCTCGCCGAGCTGGAGGTGCGCCAGCACTCCAAGGTCCACGCCGAGACGCTGAAGGAGATCGCCTCCGGCGCGACGTCGGAGCGCACCGAGGAGGTCCTGGCCACGATCCGGGTGATCGGCTGGATCCAGGAGCGGTTCGGGGTGCGTGCCTGCTCCCGGTACGTCGTCTCGTTCACCCGTTCCGCCGACGACATCGCGGCCGTCTACGAACTGGCCGCGCATGCGATGGGCGACCGGTCACCGGTGCTCGACGTGGTGCCGCTGTTCGAGTCCGGCGAGGACCTGGACAACGCCACGGAGGTGCTCGACGGCATGCTCAGGCTGGAGCCGGTCCGGCGGCGGCTCGCCGACAACGGTCGGCGTCTCGAGGTCATGCTCGGCTACTCCGACTCGGCCAAGGAGCTCGGGCCGGCCGCCGCCACCCTGCGCCTGTACGACGCGCAGGCGGCGCTGGCCGCCTGGGCCGCGGCCAACGACATCCGGCTGACGCTCTTCCACGGCCGGGGCGGCGCGCTCGGCCGGGGCGGCGGCCCCGCCAACCGGGCCGTGCTGGCCCAGGCGCCGGGGTCGGTCGCGGGCCGGTTCAAGGTCACCGAGCAGGGTGAGGTCATCTTCGCCCGCTACGGCCACTCGGCGATCGCCCGCCGCCACATCGAGCAGGTGAGCAACGCGGTGCTGCTGGCCTCCACCACGGCCGTCGAGTCGAACACGGCCGCGGCCGCGGCCAGGTTCCGCGATCTGGCCGAGCAGGTCGCCGGCGCCTCGGAGCGCGCCTACCGGTCGCTGACCGAGGCGCCGGGCTTCCCCGAGTGGTTCGCCCTGGTCAGCCCGCTGGAGGAGATCGGCTCGCTGCGGATCGGGTCCCGGCCCGCACGGCGTGGTCTGGGCGCCCCCCGCTCGCTCGACGACCTGCGGGCGATCCCGTGGGTGTTCTCCTGGGCCCAGACCCGGGTCAACCTGCCCGGATGGTACGGCCTGGGCAGCGGTCTCGCGGCCGTGGAGTCCCGGGGCGGCCTGGACGAGCCGCGGGCGGCCTACCGGGAGTGGCCGCTGTTCGCCGCGATGCTCGACAACGCCGAGATGTCGCTGGCCAAGACCGACCGGGCCATCGCCTCGCGATATCTCGCCCTCGGCGGCCGGGACGACTTCGCCGAGCAGGTCCTCGCCGAATACGACCTCACACGGCGGCTGGTGCTGGAGGTGACCGGGCACAGCAGGCTGCTGGAGAACCGGCGGGTCCTGTCGCGGGCGGTGCAGTTGCGCGACCCCTACGTGGACGCGCTCAGCCACCTGCAGTTGCGTGCGCTCTCGGCCCTGCGTGCCGACAGTGACGGGGGCGGGTTGTCGGAAGCGGAGCGCGAGCGCCTGTCCACACTCCTCCTGCTGAGCGTGAACGGCGTCGCCGCCGGCCTCCAGAACACCGGCTGACCCCAAGGAAGAAAAGAGAACAAGAGAGGTCCCTCGTGATCTCGCAACCCCACCACAACCCCCCCACGTGATCTTGCGAATTCTTGCAAGGGCCCGGACCGACCTGCGCCGACACCTTCCGTGATCTTGCAGAGACTCGCACGCATGCCCGCTGGCCTGCCCGTATGCCGTTCATGATCTTGCACTATCGCAACTGCAAGATCATGAAACGTATCGGTGCAGGTCAGATGGCCTGGTTGCGAGAATCTGCAAGATCACCGACTTGGTGTGCCCAGGTCAAGGGGGTGTCCTGCGAGTATTCGCAAGATCACGGGGGTGCGGTGGGGTGGGGTGGGGGATGCTCCTATGGATGTCAGGCGTCGTCCCCGGTCGTGATCCGCTCGGCACCCGAGTAGATGTTGAAGCGCTCCTCGCGCAGGAACCCGACGAGGGTCACGCCGAACTCGCGGGCCACGTCCACGGCCAGGGACGACGGGGCCGACACGGCGCAGACGATCTGGACGCCTGCGGTCACCGCCTTCTGCATGATCTCGTAGCTCGCCCGCCCGCTGACCAGCAGAATGTGCCGGTCGAACGGCAGCCGTCCGGCCAGCAGCGCCGAGCCGACCAGCTTGTCGACCGCGTTGTGCCGTCCCACGTCCTCACGAGTCCCGGCGGGTGTCCCGTCGGGGGTGAACAGCCCGGCCGCGTGCAGCCCGCCGGTCCGGCCGAACCCGCTCTGGGCCTTGCGCAGCAGGTGCGGCAGCCCGTACAGAACCCGTGGCGCGACGGTGAAAGCAGGCGCGGCCGAGGCGGCGGGTGACGGGCAGCGGTCACGTAACGCCTCCAGCGTCGAGGTGCCGCAGACCCCACACGCGCTCGATGTCAGGAAATGTCGTTCAAGGGTGGCGATGTCGGGCAGGGTGGGCAGGTTGAGCCGTACGGTCACCGTGTTGTAGCGCTCTTCCGGCGCCAGATCCTCATCCGTGCAGTAGCCGATGGCGGCGATGTCCCCCGGCCCGATCACGCCCTCGCCGTAGAGGAAACCCGCCGCCAGTTCGAAGTCGGCGCCCGGAGTGCGCATGGTGATCGCGACCGTACGGCTCTCGCCACCGGCCAGCAGCCGGATCTCCAGCGGCTCCTCGGTCGCCAGATCGTCACGCCGATCTCGTACGGCCGAGCCGGACACCTGGCGGACCCTGATCCGGGTGACCGCCCCCGGGCGGTGCACCGGCCGTTCTCCACCATCGTCGTACATGCGTCCCTCCGGAGGCAGCTGCTGCCCAGCAGCCTGCCATGTGCGCGGAACACACGCGGGAGCGCCCTTCTGGTACGGCGTCGCCCGCGACGTGACCGTGATCGGAAACGGGCGTTCCGGCCACGGGAGCCGGGGCCCAGGGGCTCGCCTTCTCCGCCGCTGCACGGTCAGCGGCGGCCGGTGGTCAGCCGGGTCACGGCGTCGGCCACGGACCGCGCGGGAATGTCCGCCATGCAGGCGGGCCGGCCGCCGGGAGCGAGCGGACATCGGGCGGTCCACCAGCACGGCTGCTCGGTGATGGCGGTCGGCAGCCGATGCGGGCAGTCCGGCAGCCCCTGCAGGTCGACGCCGCCGCCGATGCCGTACCGGAGGGCGGACGTCGGGCCGAACAGTCCCACCGTGGCGGCGCCCGACGCGGCGGCCAGCCGTACCGGACCGGTGTCGCCGCCCACGACGACGCCGCCCCGGTCGGCGACGGCGGCGAAGCAGGCGGCGAGGCCACGCAGCCCCACGACCGGCAGGCCCACGACCGGCAGGCCCACGACCGGCAGGCCCACGACCGGCAGGCCCACGACCGGCAGCCGCACAATGGGCGACTCCACATCGGGCGATCCCGCGCCGGGTGGCTCGCCGACGACGAGGACGGGATGTCCGCGATCGGAGAGCATCGCCGCCAGCTCGCTCCAGTACGGCCAGCGCTTGACGGCCATCCCGCCGCCGGTGACGAGCACCGCCGGAGGCCGGTGAGCGGCGGCGGGCAGGCACCCGCCGAGCACCCGGCGGCCCCGGGCCAGCTCCGCCGCGTTCAGGCGCACCCGCGGCCGGGCCAGGTCACGGGGGTCGTCGGGGCCGAGCAGGCCCTCGGCGTGCAGGATGCGCAGATAGCGCAGCCCGATCGGCTCGTCGGGCGGCGGTCGCCGCCACAGATCGGTGACGCAGCGGGCGCCGGAGGCGGCGAGCAGGTCGGGAATGCCGTCGTAACGGGTGGTCGTGACGGCGAGGCCGGGACGGCGCTCGGCCAGCACCCGCGCCACCGCCTCCCGCTCGGCACCGGGCCGTCCATGCGCCGGGGTGTGAACCTCGGTCACGGATGGATCACCGCGGATGAGATCCGCACCGGGCTCATGAGTGAGCACACGCAGCGACGCGCCGGGGTTGTGGCGGGCCAGTGCGTGCACCACCGGGAGGATCATGATCAGATCACCGATGCCGCCGAGGAGGTCGACCACGAGGATGTCGGCGTACCGGTCAGGCATTCCGGCGTCCGTACGCCGAACCGACCACGCTGTCGTACAGCTCCCGATGCGCGGCGGCCACCCCGGACCACGAGTGCCGGGCGGACACCCGCCGCCCGGCCTCGGCGAGCCGCCGCCGCAGCGCCGCGTCGTCCAGCAGCCGCTCCAGCGTGCCGGCGATCGCCGCAGCGTCGCGCCTGGCCGGGATCACGGCGACGGCTCCATCGAGAGTGGACACACCGGGTTCGTCCGGGACGGTGATCGCGGTCGGCAGCCCGTGCGCCAGCATCGTGAGCAGCGCCCCGCTCTTGGCGGTGACGCCGCCGGTGAAGGGCAGCACGCCCACGTCGGCCGCGTGCAACGCCTCCGACACCGCCGCGGCGGGCAGATGGCCGGTGAAGGTCACCGCGTCCGCCACACCCAGTCCCTCGGCGAGCTCCTCCAACTCGGCGCGGAAGGCGCGGGCCTCCGCCTCCGGCAGCGCCTGCGAGGTGAACCCGCCGATGACCAGCAGGCGCAGGCCGGGGCGCCGGGCCCGCAGGCGTGCCACGGCCTCCAGCAGATAGCGGACGCCCTTCACCGGATGGACGAAGCCGAAGAAGGCCAGCACCTCGCCGGTCCGCTCCGGGCCGGGGCCGTCGAGCGCGGGGCCGCCGTGATCGGCCACGTTGGGGGCCAGCGGCACCTCGACCGGGCGGCCGCGGGTCCGCAGCCCGACCTGCCGGGCGTGCCCCCCGTTGGTGACCACGACCACCCTGCTGGCCGGGACCAGCCGCCCGGTCTCCCGGTCCCACAGCCGGGCGCGTTCGAGCGGCCGCCACACCGCGTCCGGCACCCACGCCGGCGCCGCCCACCAGCCGTACTCGTGCAGCGTGGTGACGAGCGGCGCGTACGGCGGCAGCAGCGGCGGCAGCAGCCCGGGCAGCCCGGAGAACCGGTACGCCGACGGCGCGAACTGCACGTGGACCACGTCGGGCCGCAGCCGCCACACCTCCCGTGCCGCCCGCAGCGTGGCGGTGAGCCAGCCTGCGGTCGAGCCGTCACCGCGCACCGGGACCGATGCCGCCGCCACCCCGACATCGCCCAGCGCGTGCATCAGACGTTCGACGTAGTCGCTGACCCCGTCCAGGCTCGCCGGCGCCGGGCCGTGGATCATCGCCACCCTGATCCGGTCTCCACCCACCGCGCACAACCCCCGATCCCGCCATGCCGCCCGGCGACCCGTACGGCCCGCGCCTACCCGCCGGGTGGAATGCGACACGCACCGGGTTCCTACCCGCGGGACCTCCGCTGTTTTCCCTGATCAGCGGCCGGGTAGCGCCATGAGATGGAGCACCCCGCCGCGCTCGCCGGGCCGCCGATCGGCTGGCGAGATCTGGAGCGCGTGCTCGTGGTGCGCCCGGACAACCTCGGCGACGTGCTGATGGCCGGTCCGGCGCTGCGCGCGCTGCGCCGGGCGGCACCCGATGCCCGGCTGGACCTGCTCGCCGCACTCGCCGGAGCGGCCGCCGCCCGGCTGCTGCCCGAGGTGGACGGCGTGCTGACCTGCTCGGTGTCCTGGCAGGAGGCCGGACCGGGCGAGGTGCCGGTCGCCGCCGACCTGGACCTGATCGACCGCGTCCGGCACGGCGGCTACGGGGCGGCCGTGGTCCTCACGTCGTTCTCCCAGACGCCCTGGCCGGCCGGATATCTGTGCCGATTGGCCGGCGTGCCCGTCAGGGTGGGCATGTCGAAGGAGTTCGGCGGTGCGGGCCTCACCCACTGGGTCCCCTCGCCGCCCGACGGGCTGCACCAGGTCGACCGCGCACTGCATCTGCTGGAACGGGTGGGCGTGCCCCCGGTCGACGGGCGCCTGCGCGTCCGCGTCCCGGCCGAGGCGGTCGGCGCCGCCCGCGACCTGCTCGGCGATCGCGGGCCGACCGGGTCGTACGCCCTGATCCTGCCGGGCGCCTCCTGTCCGGCGCGGCGCTATCCCGCCGGCCGGTTCGCCCGGGTGGCCGGGCTCCTCGCCACATCCGGACTGCGGATCGTCGTGGCCGGGACGGCGAAGGAGGCCGCGCTGGTGGCGGAGGTGGCCGGTGACACGCCCGGCGTGACGGCCCTGGCGGGCGAGCTCGATGTGCCCGCCCTCGCCGCCGTGGTGGCCGGCGCCCGGGTGGTGGTGTGCAACAACAGCGGCGGTGCGCATCTGGCCGCCGCGCTCGGCACGCCCGTGGTCGTGCTGTTCTCCGGTACCGAGCAGGTCGGGCAGTATCTCCCGCGCTTCGCCCCGGCGTCGGTCCTGACCGTGCCGACCGGCTGCGCGCCGTGCCGGCAGTTCCGCTGCCCGTACGCCCTGGAGTGCCTGGATCTGCCGCCGGAGCGCGTCGTCGCCGAGGCCGTACGGCTGGCCGCGCCCGGCCGGAGTCAAGATCCGTACGACGGCTCACGCGAGGGGCGCGGAATCGATAGCCTGAGCGGATGAGGGAATCGCCCTACGCCGATCTCGAGCGTCCGCCGCTGTCGGAGACGGCGCTGCGAAGAGCGCTCGTCCGGCCCGGCTCGCTCTGGTCGGCCATCGACGTGGTCGAGCGGACCGGCTCCACCAACGCCGATCTGGCCCGGGCCGCGCGCGAAGGGGCCCGCGAGGGCACAGTCCTGATCGCGGAGTCCCAGTTCGCCGGGCGCGGCCGGCTCGGCCGGACGTGGGTCGCGCCGCCGCGGTCGGGCCTGTCGTTCTCGGTCCTGCTCCGGCCGGAGGGCGTGCCGCCCACGCTCCAGGGGTGGCTCTCGCTGCTGATCGGGCTCGCCGCCGCCGTCGCCGTACGGCGGATCGCCGAGCTCGACGTCCGGCTGAAGTGGCCCAACGACCTGCTGGCCGGTGAGCGCAAGTTCGCCGGCATCCTCGCCGAGCGGGTGGACGGCTCGATCGTCATCGGCATGGGCCTCAACGTCTCCATGCGGCGGGAGGAACTGCCGGTGGACCGGGCGACCTCCCTCGCCGTCGAGGACGCCGTGTGCACCGACCGCGATCCGCTGATGCGGGCGATCCTCCGGGAGATCGAGTCGCACTACCGGCCGTGGGTCGAGGCGGGCGGCGACGCGGACGCCTCCGGGCTGCGTGCGGCCTACCTCGCCCGGTCGGCGACGGTGGGGCAGGAGGTCAGGGTCGAGTTGCCCGGCGAGCGCGTGCTGGTCGGCCGGGCCGTCGGCGTCGACCGGTTCGGTCACCTGCTCGTACGGGCTCAGGGCGAGGAGCACGCCCTGAGCGTCGGCGACGTCGTCCATGTCCGCCCGGTCACCGGCTAGCGGGCGATCGCCGGTCGAGGGTCACTTGGTGGTGATGTCGCGCCGGCGGAATCCGTACAACCCGACGGCGACGAGTCCGGCCGCGATCGCGGTCAGGATCAGCAGTGGAGTCCAGCTGAAGCCCTCGATCGGGAGCCGCGGGATGTGGCCGAACGGCGACAGGTTGTCCATCCAGTCGGGAAACTGCAGGATCGTCCCGAAATATCCGACCACGCCCGCGTACACCACGACCAGCCAGGCCAGGGCGCTCGCCCGGGGGAACCACCCCACCAGGGCGACCGCGAGGCCGGTCGTCACCCAGAGCGCCGGGATGTAGGCCGCGGCGGCCGCCACGATCTCGCCGAAGAGACCGCTCTCGTTCACGGTGGGCGCCCCGGTCGCGGCGAGCGCCACGCCGGCGAGCAGGAGCATCAGCGGTCCGCCGACCAGCGCCACCGTCAGATGACTGCCAAGCCACCGGGTCCGGGAGAGCCCGGTCGCCAGCACCGGCTCGGCCCGTCCGGAATTCTCCTCCGATCGTGACCGCAGCGTCGCGATCACCGCGTAGATCGCCGCGACGACCGCGAGCAGCACCATGATCATGGCGACGAACGAGTCCACGAACGTGGCCCCGCCCAACTGGACCAACGCTTCCTTGAATATCTCGATGTCCTGGAGCTGTGTCTCGATGTCACCGAGGAACGGTCCGTACGACATCCCGAGCACCAGCATGCCGATGGCGAACCCGACCAGCATGCCCCGGTGCAGCCGAAAGGCGAACCCGAGCGGCGTGGTGAGCGCGCGCGAGGCCGCCGACCTGCCCCGCCGGGTCGCCCGCAGCCCGGCCCCGAGGTCGCGGCGGACGCTGAGCGCGAACCCGATCGCGGCCGCCACCGCGGCCGCCGCCAGGTTCAGCAGCAGCGGCCACCAGCGGTCGTCGAGGTAGGCGAAGGTCTGCTGGGCCCAGCCGATGGGCGAGGCCCACGACAGCCCGCTGCCCACCGAGTCGCCGGCCGCGCGGACGAGGTAGGCCGCCCCGACGACGGCGAGCCCCATGCCGGAGGCTCCTCGGGAGTGCTCGGTGATCTGGACGGTGACCGCGGCGATGCCGGCGAACGTGATGCCGACCGCCGCGTTCGCCGCCCCGTAGAGCAGCGACCCGCCCCAGGTCACTCCGTCGACGCCGAGCGAACCCAGGCTCAGCGTGAGCAGGAGCGCGAGGGCGATGTTCACCGCGATGGTCAGGATCAGCGCCGCGGCGAGCTGAGCGTGCCGCCCCACCACGGCCGCCCGGACGAGCTCGGCCCGTCCGCTCTCCTCTTCGGTCCGGGTGTGCCGGGCCACCATGAGGACACTCATGATCCCGACCATGATCACCATGAAGCCGAGCATCTGGTGACTCACCATCGAGCCGTAGTGATAGTCACTCAGGTAGTGCTCGGGCCCGGTGAACGCGAGCCCGGCGGGGCTGCGCATCGTGGCGGCCGCGGCCTGCCGATCGGCGGCGGTCGCGTAGAGCTGTGGGAAGGCGGCGGCCGGCCACAGCGTCCCGAGCGTCAGGGCGGCGAGCCACACCGGGATGCGGACGCGGTCGCGCCGTAGGCCGAACCGCAGCAGGACGCCCGTTCCCGCCAGGGTGCCTCCGCCCGTCCTTTCCGCCGTACGGCCGAGGGCCGGCGTGGCGGTCGCGGTCATTTCCTCACCCCCTGGCGGCTCCCGTTGTTCTCGGCGGCGAGCTCGTCGCCGTAGTGCCGGAGCATGAGCTCCTCGAGTGTCGGCGGGTGGCTGGTGAGCGTGCGGATGCCGAACTCCCCGAGGTGTTTGATCGCGGCGTCGAGATGTGCGCCGTCCACCGAGAACCGCACGTGGCCGTCGCCGACCTCGGCGTCGTGCACGCCGGGCAGCCGCTCCAGGCCGGTCACCGGACCGGCGGTGTCGGCTTCGATGGTCGTGCGGGTGAGGTGCCGCATCTCGACCAGCGTCCCGGACTGCACGATCTTGCCCAGCCGGATGATGCTGATCCGGTCGGCGAGTTTCTCGACCTGGGCGAGGATGTGGCTGGACAGCAGGACCGTACGGCCCGCCGCCTTCACCTCGCCGATCACGTCCTGGAACACGACCTCCATCAGGGGGTCGAGCCCGGCCGTCGGCTCGTCGAGCAGCAGCAGTTCGGCGTCGGACGCGAGCGCGGCCACGATCGCGACCTTCTGCCGGTTGCCCTTGGAGTATGTGCGGCCCTTCTTCGACGGGTCGAGGTCGAACCGCTCGATCAGTTCGTCGCGGCGTCGGCTGTCCAGCCCGCCGCGCAGTCTGCCGAGCAGGTCGATGGCCTCGCCTCCGGTGAGGTTCGGCCACAGCTCGACATCGCCGGGCACGTACGCCAGGCGCGGATGCAGCGCCACCGCGTCGGCCCACGGATCACCGCCCAGCATGGTGACCGAGCCGGAGTCCGCCCGCAGGATGCCCAGCAGGACCCGGATGGTCGTGGACTTTCCCGCGCCGTTCGGGCCCAGGAAGCCGTGCACCTCTCCCGTGTTCACGGTGAGGTCGAGCCCGTCGAGGGCCCGCGTCGACCCGAAGGTCTTGACGAGCCCGGAGATGGCGATAGCAGTGGTCATGTCGTTTCCCGGTCTGTGCCTTTGCTTCTTCCGGTTGTCATTCGGTGCGCGGCTCGGATCGCTGTTCTGCGGCCTTCATCGCGTCCCGCCACTTGTCGTAGAACTCATCGTTGATGACGCCCTTGGCGAGGATGTCCGCGTTGATCCGCGCCCACTTGAGCACGGAGCCCGCGGTGTTCTCGATCAGGTCGACACCCAGCAGCCGGTTGACCTGCTCGTGCATGACGAGCGCGCCCAATTGCCACAGGCACAGGAGGACGGCCCGCTCCCGGGGGTTCTCGGCCGGCTTGAGGATTCCGCTCTTGACCCCTTCGGCCATGTAGACCAGCGAGTCCTCGACCATTTTGTCGATCAGTTCGTCCACGTGGGGAGAACCGTCCACGATCGTCCTCGCGAAGTACCTGATGATCGGGCGGCCTTCGTACGCATCCCGGACCGCCTGAAACGGATCGAGTCCCTGGCCGGCCGCCATCGCCCTGGTCTTCTGCTCCTTGATCACTGAAGCGACGTACTCGTCACAGGCGACCCGGAGCCCGTCCTTCGAGCCGAAGTGGTGGATGACGAGCGGTGTCGACACCCCCGCGTCGGCGGCGATGTCCTTCAGATTGGTGGCCGCCACGCCGTCCGCGGCGAAGCGTTCGATCGCGGCGTCTCGGATCCGCGCCCTCGCGGTGCGGTCGCGATCGTCGAGCGTCCGCCTCCGTCTGGGCTGGGCCTGCGCAGTCATATCAGTACTTCCTGAACGTCACTCAGCATGCTGAACTCGATTCAGGCTAAATCGCGTTCAGTAACCTGTCAACGATTCAGTGTTGGCCTGCGCGGCCGGCTGTGGATCGGACTTCCGTAGAGATCGCGAGTGGATCGAGGGGTGCAAGGGGGGTGATCGGGTGACGATCAGGTGCCGAGGACGGTGCGAAGCGGGCGGGAACGTGTCACGATTTGCGCCATGGGTCTCCCGGATCATCACCTGACCGAGGGCGAGCGGATCATCCACGAGTTTCATCCGCACTGGAAGCGGCTGATCTTGCCGCTTCTCGCCTTCATCGTCGTCGTGGCCGCCGCGGCTGCGGCGATCTACTTCATCCCGAGTGACTATGGCTACGCGGGGTACGCCCGGATCGCGGTGGGCGTGGTGGCCTTCGTCGCGTTGATGCTGTGGTCGTTCATCCCGTTCCTGCGCTGGAAGACGACCTCGTACACGCTGACCTCGCACCGGCTCGCGATCAGCACCGGCATCCTGAACAAGTCCGACGAGGACATTCCGATGGCGAAGGTCAACAGCGTGAGCTCCGACCAGCGGTTCGTCGAGCGACTCCTCGGCTGCGGCACGCTCCGCGTGGAGTCGGCCTCGGAGAAGGGCGAGATAAATCTCCGGGACATCCCGAAGATCCAGCTCGTCCGGCAGGAGCTGTTCCGGCTGGTTGAGGACGCCTCCGACGGGGAGATCGACGGAAAGTAGACGAGCGGGGGAGAGCCCGCCGGGGGCGGGCGGATGAGCGTGGCGTGGGCCGCGGCGAACCGGGACCCGCGGAAGGCCGCACGCCCCTGTGGCATCGCCGATGACGAGCCGACCGGCGGTGTCGTACCGACAGCGTCCCGGCGGCGTGGTATCACCGTGGTTCTGGTGGCGTACGACCGCCCGGATCAGAGGGGAACCTCCGTCCGGCGATTGGCCGAGGGCTGAGGTTAACTGACTCCGTGAACCGACGTGGAGAGCAACGGGCGTCCCGGCGTCCGGGCACCGATGATGTGCGACGGCTGCTTGTCGGGTCGCCTCCGATCTACACCCGCCGTCAGGTGGCCGAGGCGGCCGGCATCTCCCGGGATCTGGCGGCGCGGATCTGGCGGGCGCTCGGCTTCGCCACGCTGCCGGACGACGCGGTGGCGTTCACCGAGGCCGATCTGTCCGCGCTGCGGCGGATCCGTCACCTGATCGACGCCGGCCTGCTCGACGAGCGGACCGTCATCCGCATGACGCGGGCCCTGGGCCGTACGACCGGCAGGCTGGCCCAGTGGCAGGCCGAGATCATGATCGAGGCCGTTCTCGACCAGGGCAGGTCGGGTGGGGGCGACTTCACCCGGGTGATGGACACCGTCCGCCGGCTGCTGCCCGACTTCGAGGAGATGCTGATCCACGTCTGGCGGTCGCAGCTGACCGCGGCGGCGGGCCGGCTCATGTCGCTCACCGAGCTCGGTCAGGACGTCGGCCCGACCCGGCTGATGCTCGCGGTGGGCTTCGCCGATCTGGTCGCGTTCACCAGGGTCACCCGGGAGCTCGACGAACCGGCCCTGGCCGACCTGGTCGAGGGTTTCGAGGCCCTGGCCTCCGACGTCGTGGCCGCGCACGGCGGCCGGCTGGTCAAGACCCTCGGCGACGAGGTGCTGTTCACGGCCGGCGAGCCGCGGGCCGCCGCGCTGATCGCGCTCGATCTGGTGGACGAGCTCAAGGCGGGCGAGGACGGGCCCGACGTGCGGATCGGGCTCGCGTACGGCCCGGTGATCCCCGCGATGGGCGACGTCTTCGGCACCACCGTGAACCTGGCGGCCCGTCTCACCGCCATCGCCCGGCCGGGCACGATCGTGGCCGACGGCGAGATGGCCGAGGTGCTCGGCGGCGTGAGCGACTTCGACCTGGTCAAGCTGCGCCGTCGTCCCGCACGCGGGCTCGGCGTCGTCCAGCCGTACGTCCTGCGGAGACCCGGCAGGGAGCGCTGAGCGGTATCCGTACGGCTTACTCCCGGGGGGCCATAGGCAAGCCTTACCTACATGGGTTACCTTAGGTGTGCCTAACCTTGCTTCCCCGCGAAAGGCCCACCGCCACCATGTACGTCTGCGTCTGCCGAGCCGTCACCGAGAACGAGGTCCACGACTGCATCGAGGCGGGCGCGAAGAGCGCTCGTCAGGTGCGCGACGCGACCGGCGCCGGGGGGGACTGCGCGACGTGTGTCCGTAAGATCTGTGCGATGCTGAAACGGTCAGAGGATCTGGTGACCAGCGCATAGACCGAGGGGCGGCCATGCAGGGGGACAGGGAGATCATCGCGCTGCTCAACGAGCAGCTCACCTCCGAACTCACCGCGATCAATCAGTACTTCCTCCACGCGAAGATGCAGGAGCACTGGGGTTACACGAAGCTCGCGAGCTACACGCGGCAAGAGTCGTTCGACGAGATGAGGCATGCCGAGCGGCTCACCGATCGCATCCTCTTCCTGGAAGGTCTGCCCAACTACCAGAAGCTGGGCACGCTGCACATCGGGCAGACCGTGAAGGAGCAGCTTCAGGCCGACCTCGACCTCGAGCTGGGGGTGGTCGCGCGGCTGCGGCCCGGGATCGCGCTGATGCGGGAGCGCGGCGACACCACCTCGGCTCGGATCTTCGAGGACATCCTCGCCGACGAGGAGCATCACATCGACTACCTGGAGACCGAGCTGAGCCTCATCGAGAGCCTGGGCGAGGCGCTCTACCTCCAGCGCTACGTCGGAGAGCCTTCGTCGTCGCCGTCCTGAGGCCGCCGTTCGTCACACCGACGCCGCCGTAAGCCGCCGTGAATCGTCGTGAGCCGTCGATTCGAGGCCGTCCGCCCGGGCGCGTCGTCGTTCCGGAGTCTCTTCCCCATCGACGTTCCGGGCGGTGTCGATAGGCGGTACGTCTCCGCGCGCCCGACGGTACAGTGGCGGAGTCGTTGCATGTTTTTTATCGTGCTAAATGGGATTTGAAGCGCCTTCTGAGATGGGCGAGAAATGCCCGGATCGGGGTGCCCCGTTGCGTGCTGACTATCCCGGATTTATCAGTGTTTGCCCAGGTCAATTGATGAGTCAACGACAAGTCAAACTGCGCGCTGTAGCCGGGAAACGATCGCTTAAGGTCCTACGATCGCTTGCATGACCTGCGTACTTCTCGCCGAGGATGACACCTCGATCTCGGAGCCTCTGGCGCGCGCTCTGCGCCGGGAGGGTTATCAGGTAGAGGTGAGCCCGGATGGCCCGCAGGCCCTTGAGAGGGCCCTGTCGGGGGGCGTCGATCTGATAGTTCTCGACCTCGGCCTGCCAGAGATGGACGGGCTGGAGGTCGCTCGCCGCATCAGGGCGGAAGGACACGGGACTCCCGTGCTGATCCTTACCGCCCGGGTCGATGAAGTGGACACCGTCGTCGGGCTCGACGCCGGTGCCGACGACTACGTGACAAAGCCGTTCCGCCTCGCCGAGCTGCTCGCCCGCGTGCGAGCACTCCTGCGACGCGGTACGTCCGAGACGCCGGTGGTGCAGGGCGTCCGTATAGACGCCGACTCGCGCCGCGCGTGGATGGGGGACAAGGAGCTGCACCTGACCACCAAGGAGTTCGACCTGCTGCGCGTGCTCGTACGGGACGCCGGCAAGGTCGTCACCCGCGAGCAGATCATGCGCGAGGTGTGGGACACGAACTGGTGGGGGTCGACGAAGACATTGGACATGCACATCTCGTGGTTGCGCCGCAAGCTGGGGGACGACGCGGCCAAGCCGCGATACATCACGACGGTCCGAGGGGTCGGTTTCCGTTTCGAGCGCGAGTAGACCACCGTGGAGTGGTCGCTGGGGAGGAGCTAGCCCGTGCGCCGGCGCCTGCTGTCCTCGATGTTGCTCGTGGCGGTCATCGCCGTTGTGCTGTTAGGCGTGCCCCTGGGCATGCTCGTCGTCCGATCGATCAACGACGAGGCCGTGCAGCTGCTGAGGGCCGAGGCGACTCGGCTGCTGGCCGGGGTGGAATACTCCGTCGGCCAGGGCCAGAAGGTCGACCCGCACCAGCTCGCGAAGAACTACCCGGATCGGTACATCCAGGTGTACGTCCGAGGGAACCAGCCGATCGCCGTGGGCTCGCCGCCCCCACCGGGCCGCGAGCTCACGCAGGAGGCACGCTCCGAGGCCGGCTACGTCCGGGTGGCCCAGGACTCGGCCCAGGTCGAGCAGGCCATCCGGGCCCGGCTCGTGCTGACGGTCGCGCTCGCGGTGATCGCGCTCGGGGTGGCCGTGAGCCTCGCGACCGTCACCTCACGCCGTCTGAGCCTTCCGCTCCAAGATCTGACGAAGATCGCGGAGCGGTTGGGCTCGGGAGACGCCCGGCCCAGCCGGCACAGCTACGGCATTCCCGAGGTCGACCTGGTCGCCGAGGTGCTGGACCGAAGCGCGCTGCGGATCTCCGATCTGCTCGCGCGGGAGAGGGAGTTCGCCACCGACGCCTCCCACCAGCTCCGTACGCCCCTCACCGGGCTGACGATGCGCCTGGAGGAGATCGTCGCCGCGGCCGACCAGCCCAAGACGGTCCGGGAGGAGGGCGAGGCCGCCATCGTCCAGGTGGAACGACTGACCGCGGTCATAGACGAGCTCTTGGCCGCGGCCAGACGGCAGCGTCATGCCCAGACCGGTCCGATCAACGTGGACGACGTCGTGGACCAGCAGATCACCGAGTGGGAGCCCGCCTTCCGGCGCGCGCAGCGCGGGCTCATCCGGCGGGGAGACCGGGGGCTGTGCGCCCTCGGTACGGCCGGCGGGTTGAGCCAGGTCCTGTCCACGCTGATGGAGAACTCGCTGGAGCACGGCGCCGGCGTGCTGACCGTCTACACGACGAGCACCGACAGATCGGTCGTCATCGAGGTGGCCGATGAGGGCCCGGGCATCCCGGAGAGCCTCGGGCACAAGGTCTTCGAACGCAACGTGAGCGGCGGGGGCAGCACCGGGCTCGGCCTGACGCTCGCCAGGGCCCTGGTCGCGGCCGACGGCGGAAGACTGGAGCTGGTCAAACGCCGTCCGGCGACCTTCGCGATCTTCCTGCGGCACGTCCGCGAGCATGGCCGCCACCGGGTGGTGAGCGGTCCGGCCTGACCGAATGAGGATCGTCAGAGGGCGGTGAGGGGCCCCGCGTGCGCCTGTGTCTTCTCCGACGGCTGGGGATTGTCCTGCGCCGGCTCCTCGGCCACGGCCTGCGCCTGCGCGTCACCCGTGTCCCCCGCGGGGGACAGGCCCGTCGGCAGGTCGGCCGGACCGTCCGGCGGCATCGCCAGGAACACCCACTTCTTGTAGGACCAGAAGCGGAACAGTGTGCCCAGCACCACGCCCAGGCCCTGGGCGATGTTGTAGCTCACCAGGTCGTCCAGCCCCAGCACGTACGTGACGAACGCGATCAGGATCAGCGGAGGCAGCAGCCCGATGCCGTTGAGCACGAAGAACAGGACGTACTCACGGGCGAGGCCGCTCCGCTGTCGATGGCGGTAGGTCCAGTAGCGGTTGCCCAGGTACGCGAACGTCGCCGCGAGGATCGTGGACAAGATCTTGGACTTGAGCGGCCCGATGTCGAGGCCGAACCGCAGCAGGTTGGCGCCGCCGAAGTCGATGACGAAGGCGATGGCCCCCACCGTCCCGAACTTCAGCAGCTCGTGAACGAGTGAGGCGAACCGCTCGTAAGCGTGTCGGAGGAACTGCACGACCCGGCGGTCCTTCCTGTCGGCGGAAAGTTGCTCCCAGGCTACCGGTATGACCTGTCCCCACGGTGCTGCTGCCCGGAGATACCGCTTCTCCCCAGGTCACCGAAGAACATTTCATGAAATGACCATCCAGCGGTTGTAGGCCGATCCACAGCTCGCAGCACGCCACACGCCGGCAACGCCTGTCCTCGACTGTTCAGGTGCGGCAGCGGCCGGGCGGTTGTTCAGGCGCGGCAGCGGCCGGACGGTGCCGATAACACGGTGCCGAGAACAGGGCGGCTTCACACTATGCCGGGGGGCGGTGCACTTTCCCGCAATCGGTAGGCTGGCCTGTCGTGAACAGCCCGAACGTTCCTCCTTCCGTTGGACGCCCGGAGGTCGACCCGCCGGCAGGCCCCGTGGTCGGCATGGTCGGCGCGGGTCAGCTCGCCCGGATGACCCAGCAGGCCGCGATCGCGCTCGGCGTCGAGCTGCGCGTGCTGGCCAACGCGCGCGACGAGAGCGCCGCCCGGGTGATCGTCGACACCCGGCTGGGCGACTACCGCGACCTCGGTGATCTCCGCGAGTTCGCCAAGGGATGCGATGCCGTCACGTTCGACCACGAGCACGTGCCGACCGAGCACATCCGCGCGCTGGCCGCGGAAGGCGTCGCCGTACGGCCCGGGGCCGACGCGCTGATCCACGCTCAGGACAAGGCGGTCATGCGGGAGCGGCTCACCGCGATCGGCGCCCCCTGCCCCGCCTGGTCTCGGATCTCCTCCCTGGCCGACGTCGAGGCGTTCGCCGAGGAGCACGGCTGGCCGGTCGTGCTGAAGGCCGTACGCGGCGGTTACGACGGGCGCGGCGTGTGGGTGTGCGCCTCGACCGACGAGGCCCGCGAGGTGCTCGCCACCGGCATCGAGCTCCTGGCGGAGGTCTTCGTGCCGTTCGAGCGGGAGATCGCCGTGCTGGTCGCCCGGTCCCCGCACGGACAGGGGGTGAGCTACCCGGTCGTGGAGACCGTGCAGCAGGACGGCATCTGCGTTGAGGTGCTCGCTCCCGCGCCAGGGCTCGCCGAGGAGGACGCGGCGGTCGCCCAGCGCGTCGCGCTCGGCATCGCGCGTGACCTGGGTGTGGTCGGACTGCTCGCGGTCGAGATGTTCGCCACCAAGTCGGGCCTGGTGGTCAACGAGTTGGCCATGCGCCCGCACAACAGCGGTCACTGGACCATCGAGGGGGCCAGGACCTCCCAGTTCGAGCAGCACCTGCGCGCCGTCCTCGATTTGCCGCTCGGCTCGCCGTCGCTCACCGCGCCCGTCGTCGTCATGGCCAACCTGCTGGGCGGGGCCGACCCGGACGTCTTCTCGCGCTACGAGCACGTGCTCGCCAACGACCCGGGCATCAAGGTCCACTTCTACGGCAAGGCCGTACGGCCCGGCCGTAAGATCGGGCATGTCACCGCGCTCGGCACGGATCTCGACGAGGTGAGGGCTCGGGCCCACCACGCCGCCGTCTGTTTGAGAGGACCCCTGAATGGCTGACGTCGGGATCGTGATGGGAAGCGACTCGGACTGGCCGGTCATGCGGCAGGCCGCCGAGGCCCTCAGCGAGTTCGGCGTGCCGTTCGAGGCCGACGTCGTGTCGGCGCACCGCATGCCGGCCGAGATGATCGAGTACGGCACGCACGCCGCCGACCGCGGCCTCAAGGTGATCATCGCCGGGGCCGGGGGAGCGGCCCACCTCCCCGGCATGCTGGCCTCGGTCACCCCGCTGCCGGTGATCGGCGTGCCGGTGCCGCTGAAGTACCTGGACGGGATGGATTCGCTGCTGTCGATCGTCCAGATGCCGGCCGGGGTTCCCGTGGCGACCGTGGCCGTCGGCGGGGCGAGGAACGCCGGGCTGCTGGCCGTACGCATCCTGGCCGCCTCCGACGAGGGCCTGCGGCAGCGGATGGAGGAGTTCCAGGCGACCCTCAAGGCGCAGGCCTACGCCAAGGGCGAGCGCCTGCGCGCCGAGGCCGCCGACCTGCACGCTCAGCACCACCACGCCACCACCTCATAATCCCCGCGTGATCTTGCAATTGCTTGCAGGGTAGGCGGCTGACCTGCACAATCTCTTGTCGTGATCTTGCAGAAACTCGCAGACGTGTCCGTTGACGCGGGGAAACACCTTCCGTGATCTTGCACTGCAAGATCACGGAAGGTAAAGCGCCAAGTGAGCCATGATGTGTGCGAGTTTCCGCAAGATCGCGATCGGCGTTTGGCCAGGTCACCAGACCTCGCTGCGAGAAACTGCAAGATCACGGCGGGAGCGTTGGGGGGGAGAGATTCAGGGGCGGCCGAGTGCGCGGTAGTGCCAGCCGGCCTCGCGCCAGGCGTCGGCGTCGAGCGCGTTGCGGCCGTCGACGATGTTGCGGGCCGCCACGACCCGCCCCAGAGCCTCGGGGTCGATCTCGACGAACTCCTGCCACTCCGTGAGGAGCAGGACGACGTCCGCCTCCTGGGCGGCCCCGCTCGCGCTGTCCGCGTAGTGGAGGTCGGGGTGGGCCGCCCGCGCGTTGTCCAGTGCGACCGGGTCGTAGACCGTGACCTTGCCCCCGTGCCGTGCGATCGTGACGGCCACGTCCAGCGCCGGCGAGTCGCGGATGTCATCGGAGTTGGGCTTGAAGGCCGCGCCGAGCACCCCGACCGTGCGACCCTCGAACGAGCCGCCGACCAGCTCGCGGGCGAGGTCGACCATGCGGGCCCGGCGTCGCATGTTGATGGCGTCCACCTCGCTGAGGAACGTGAGCGCCTGATAGGCGCCCAGTTCACCCGCCCTGGCCATGAACGCCCGGATGTCCTTGGGCAGGCAGCCGCCGCCGAAGCCGAGGCCGGGGTTGAGGTATTTGCTGCCGATCCGCTCGTCATACGACAGCGCCAGCGAGAGCTGTTTGACGTCGGCGTGGGCGGCCTCGCACACCTCGGCCATCGCGTTTATGAATGAGATCTTGGTGGCCAGGAAGGCGTTCGCCGCCGACTTGACCAGCTCCGCCGTGGGGTAGTCGGTCACCACGATCGGGACCTCCTCGCCCAGCGGGGCGTAGACGTCCCGCAGCACCTTCTCCGCCCGGTCGGAGGCCACGCCGAGGACGATCCGGTCCGGATGCAGGGTGTCCCGTACGGCGAAGCCCTCTCTGAGGAACTCGGGGTTCCAGGCCAGCTCGACCTGCGCACCCGCGGGGGCGAGCCGTACCAGCTTCTCGGCCAGACGCTCGGCCGTGCCGACGGGCACGGTGGACTTGCCGACCACCAGGCACTGGCGGTCGAGGTGGGGGGCGAGGGAGTCGACGACGGCGTCGAGATAGGAGACGTCGGCGCCGTATTCGTCCTTCTTCTGCGGGGTCCCGACGCAGACGAAGTGGACGTCGCCGAAGTTCGCGACCTCCTCGTAGGAGGTCGTGAAGCGTAGCCGGCCCGCCGCCAGGTTGCGCCGCAGCAGCTCCTCCAGGCCGGGCTCGTGGATCGGCAGTTCACCGCGCTGCAGCCGGTCGATCTTCTCCTGGTCCACGTCGAGACCGAGCACTTCGAAGCCGAGTTCGGCCATGCACGCCGCGTGCGTAGCCCCGAGATATCCGGTCCCGAGCACGGTGAGGCGGTACGGCACGGCATGCTCCCCTCTTGCCCACTGGTAGTGATGTGGCATGGTACCGGGCCGGTTTACTGCCCGTTGAACCACCTCGGCAAACTGGTATGAGTCAACGGTACGGCGGCGCCCCCGGCCGGTCGATGACGTCTAGGGGAGATGTTCTGTTACCGTCCGTGTCAGAGTTGACTGTCGGATCGACCAGGTGGGCCTACCTGTGACGACGACTACTCGGACGTCCCTGTGAGAACAACTACTCGGACGTCCTACTATCTCTTCATGAGCTTCCCTCTCTACGCGCCCGCCGAGGAGCACGAGCTGCTTCGGGAGACGGTCCGTGCCCTCGCCGACGAGAAGATCGCCCCGCGTGCCGCGGCGGCCGACGAGAACGAGGAGTTCCCGTGGGAGGTCTACAAGGACCTCGTCGCCGCCGACCTGCACGCCGTCCACATTCCCGAGGCGTACGGCGGAGCCGGCGCCGACGCCCTCGCCACCGTGATCGTGATCGAGGAGGTCGCGCGGGCCTGCGCGTCGTCCTCGCTGATCCCCGCCGTCAACAAGCTGGGCACGGTCCCGCTGCTGCTGTCGGCCTCCGAGGAACTCAAGCAGCGCTACCTGCCGCCGTTGGCGCGTGGCGAGGCGATGTTCTCGTACGCGCTGAGCGAGCCGGAGGCCGGCTCGGACGCCGCGGCGATGAAGACCCGGGCGGTGGCCGACGGCGATCACTACGTACTCAACGGCACCAAGATGTGGATCACCAACGCGGGTGTGTCGGAGTACTACACCGTGATGGCGGTCACCGACCCGGCCGCCGGGGCGCGTGGCATCTCGGCGTTCGTCGTGGAGAAGGACGACGAAGGCGTGTCCTTCGGGGCCAAGGAGAAGAAGCTCGGCATCAAGGGCTCGCCGACGCGCCAGGTCATCCTGGAAGACGTCCGCATCCCGGCCTCGCGGATGATCGGCGAGCCGGGGACGGGCTTCAAGACCGCGCTGGCCACCCTCGACCACACCCGCATCACGATCGCCGCCCAGGCGCTCGGCATCGCCCAGGGCGCGCTCGACTTCGCCCTCGGGTACGTCAAGGAGCGCAAGCAGTTCGGCAAGCCGATCGCGGACTTCCAGGGCCTGCAGTTCATGCTCGCCGACATGGCGATGAAGCTGGAGGCCGCCCGGCAGCTCACCTACGCGGCGGCCGCCAAGTCGGAGCTCGCCATGAGCGGCACGCCGGTCAAGGACCTCACGTTCTTCTCCAGCGCCGCCAAGTGCGCTGCCTCCGATGCCGCCATGGAGATCACCACCGACGCCGTGCAGTTGCTCGGCGGGTACGGCTACACGCGGGAGTTCCCGGTCGAGCGCATGATGCGCGACGCCAAGATCACCCAGATCTACGAGGGCACCAACCAGATCCAGCGCATGGTCATGGCCCGCCAGCTGTTGAAGTAGTCGTTGACCTGCAGAAATCCCGCCTCCCATGTTGGGCAGGCGGGGTTCACTGCCGCGCGCTGACACCCCCGCTGCAGAGGTACAGACCTGAACGTCACGTCTCCGATGCAAGCATCCACACACGTTTTAATGGCAGGTCCGCCTGGATCTCCTCGGGCAGTTGATCGTAAACATGGCTGAGCTCCCGGAGAACATCATCGGAGGTCCAGAGTCGCACGTTGAAGAACTTTTGACGGAGTTCCCGATCTGCGTCACGAGTGACGCCATTCCAACTGACGACGAGGACCTGGTCGGCCCCTAAATGGCCGGCAACGCCCTGGACTTCACGAATAACACGGACGTCCACAGGTGCCTGTGTGAACTTTACCTGAATGCAGATTCGGGGGTGATCCATGCCAAGAGGGCCAGAGCCAGCCAACACGTCGCTCCCGCCGTCTTTACCGTTCGGGGCGATGAAGGTCGTCATACCTTTGGCTTGGAAGATAGCCGCTATTAGCTGCGAGAGCTTATGGCCTGGGAACCGTTCGCTGATCCGGTCGATGATCTGATCACGCACCAACCTCTCCAGCTCGAACTCTGTGGCCTCGGTGTCGGTACCTGCCTCGCCTGCGGATTGAGTTTCTTCTCCAGCACCTGGGTCAGAAGCTCCGCTCGCCAATGCCAGGACACGCTTGTACGCGTCATTTCGAGTAAGTTCGCAGATAGTGAGAAGAGAGCCGAGCGAGTGCCTTAGATCCTGCCCGATCGCCGTTCGAGCGACTTCGGTGCGAAGCCATTTCACTGGCCGCGTATGACGGGCGTCTTCGGGGAGCTCGATCCGGTAGGCATAGTCGCCGGTCACTCGGCCGATGGCGATAGCGGGTTTGCTCTTGAGAGGGAGAACGACCAGATCACCCACTTGCATGCGATGTAACATCGTCCACAGCTGGCCAGTCCAGTTAGCCACTCGCTGCTTGGTAGCGTCTGGGTAGGTGCCAATCACTAGATCGCGTAGGGCGCTTCGGTCTTTATAGCTCGACAAGTCCTGGAGTTCAGGCCAGCCGAGCATGACCAACGCCTCATCGAGTGCGAGATTCTCGTGCTCGCCGCGTCGACCCGACCTAACCATCCATGCTTTGGGCATCATCGACCTCGTTGTTTCTTTCTTGAGCTCCAGCAACCCTAATTACTCAGTTCACCCCGAACGCTATCCGCAGGTACGTCACTGTCAGCCTGTTCGGCGATCTGACCGATACTCAGGCCCGACTCAATGTGCCACCATTTGCCGCCGTTGGCATAGGCAGGCCTGTCTCCCGTGACCTGTACCATGATCTCCTTAATCAATGTAGTGGGAGGGTACTGCTTGGAGTCGTAGGCCCATTTGAGGGGACGAGTGGAATCCGCAACCCATGTTGCTCTGCCACGTCGGGGATCTTCCTCAACCCAGCTCCTGATGTCTTCGAGAGCTGAAGAAAACTCCGGAGCAGGTGGGTCAAGGCGCAGATACAACTCAGTCCCCGGCTCGATCAGCCTGCGCTCCACGATCCGACGGACAGCGCGAGTGTTGCGACTGCCCTCTGTGGCACGGGCGGCAGCCTTGACCTTGTCCTCACGCATCGGCTGAACGACGAAGTCCTCGATGCCGGGTACCGGATACAACGTGGTCGCCGTGAGTACTGGCGATGCGCCAGTCACCCATGCCTGGACCTGGAGCAGCTTGGCCTCAATGCCCATCTCATTCAGCCAGACGACCGCTGAGAGCACCTGGGGAGGAAACTGCCGGGCTACGACGATGATGCGGGGCTGCCGAAGAATCTGCGGGTTGAGTTCCTCGCCCCCACAATGCTCTCGAAGGCGGCGGAGAGCCTCATCGTCTGTCAGCGGTTCAATGCCATGTGTCATGAATTTCGCTAGTATCCTGGCAAGATCTTGCTCTGTCAGTCGCGACACCATTGCCGCGTACGTGAGCGCTTGGAGATGCACATCCGTCGGCGCATCGTCTCGCTTAAGTTCGATGACGACCAGTCGACCCCCTGGGTCAAGCGCGAGGATGTCGAGCCGGTCCCTGACGGGCGCGCCATCCGCAGACGCCCACCGATCATATTCCTCGGTGAGGACGAGCAACCCCTCTTCCACCAACTCAGGATGTGTAATGATCCATTGCTGTAGATTTTTGCGCTCGGTGTAGTTGAGCTCGTGCAGCGAAACTGCCTTCGCAGGCGTCGGGCCCGAGCTTCCGAGTGCGAGCACATATGTCCCGGCCATGCTGCCTCACCTCATGGATCATGAGTAGGAACAGAGACGTGGCCGCAGCTCCGAATCTGGCAAGGAGCTCGACCTGGTGGAAGATAAATGGACGTCGGTGCATAGTCACATACCAGGCCGAACAGATGTTGACTTGAGTGCCATGCCCCCAGCGCTTGCGGCCCGCCCTACGCCCATCGCCTCCAGACGGAGGATAAACGAGCAGTAAGGCGAATGTGAGGGAATGGACCAATCAGGCCGCTCGGTTTCATGCGCCGGGGACGTGCCCGCCCCTGACGGCTGCGGTGATCCTGGTGATCAGTGGGAGATCAAGATCAGCGGCAACTGACGGAGGGTCCCGGCAAGCGTAGGCCTTAGCCTCGATCTTTCGTGCCGGTCCGGTGGCTGGCTGAGTGGTTCGGCTGGAGTGTGATTTTGGGGTCCTGGTCAGCGTGGTGGCCCGGCTGTCGCGCCGGGTGGGCGGGGTTCCACGGGCCCACGGGGGTGTCCTTCCTGGTCGTCGGGGCGGGTTGGTGCTGGTCAGGTCGGTGCCGGGAGCGCCTGGAGCCGGGTGATGGCGGCGACCAGTTGGCCGGCCCAGGGCCAGGATGCGGCGATGCCTAGGCGGAGACGCCGTCCGCCGCGGACCAGGCGGGCGGCGACGGCGAACAGGCGCAGCCGTAGCCGTTTCGGTTCATACCGGCGGGCCGGTCCGTCGAGGGCGAGCATCTGCATCCAGGTGATGAGCTCGCAGGCCAGCGCGACGATCTCCGTCCAGATCTGGTTCTGGGTGAAGTCGTGCAGCGGCAGGTTGCGCAGCCCGGTGTCCTTGGTGGCGCGGATGCGGTCTTCGCAGCGGGCGCGGCGGCGGTGGCGTAGTTCCAGGTCGGTGAGCTGGCCCCGCGTGGTGTTGGTGACGAAGCAGGTGAAGCGGTGCCCGTCGATATCGGTGAAGCGCAACTGGGCGCCCGGGTGCTGGCGCTCCTTGCGCAGGATCAGGCGCATGCCTTTCGGCCAGCCGTCCAAGGTGACCAGGCTGGTGAGCTCGGCCACCCAGGCACCGGGGCGTACCTTGCCCTCGGCGTCGTAGGCGGGTGTCCACGCCTGTTCGGGCAAGACCCCGATCGCGGCCTGGACCTCGTCGGTGAGGGTGAACCCGATCGAGTACGACAGCCGCCGCCCGGGCCGGGTCAGCCAGGTGAGGAACTCGTGGGTGCCGCCGCCGGAGTCGGTGCGGATCAGCACCTGGCGGCGGTGGTGCTTGGGGAGCTGGGCCAGCGCCAGGCGGGTCGCGGTGATGTGGTCGGCGGCGGTGTTGGACCCGGCGTTGCCGGGCCGCAGCACGATCGCCAGCGGTTCCCCGCCACCTGCGGGGCCGTGGTCGGCGAAGACCGTCATCGGGTGGAACCCGAAGGTCTTCTTCCAGGTCGGCGCGGCCTGTTGCTTGTCGGAGTGGGCGATGACGATGGTTGCGTCGATGTCGATGGGGATCAGTTCACCGTCCGCGCCGGGGGCGTGGGTGCCGGCCGGCGTCCAGGCCCGCTGCCTGGCGGCGGTCCGGGCCACGCGGATCGCCTTCAACGCGCGGACGGGGTCGGCGGCCAGGCGGTCGATCGGCCGGGACACGGTCGGGTCGGAGGCGATCGGGCCGAACACCTCGGGCTGGGCGCGGAGCATCGCGATGTCGGCCAGGCAGTCCCCGCCCAGCGCCAAAGTGAGGGCCAGATCGGCGATGACCTTGCCGGGGTCGTGCACGGCCCGGGACGGACGCCACCGCTCCAACTGCGCTGACAGCGCCGCATCCAGCCCGGTGGCCCGCAACGTCTCCAGCAACAGCAGCCCACCGGTCTGCGAGACGAGTCCCGAGCCGTCAGCGGACACCATGATCTTGCGCCGGGAGACGATAGGCTTCACTCGGAAAGTGCCTTCTGAACTGGTGCGGACAGGACT
>BCRI01000078.1 GCA_001552515.1 Sphaerimonospora mesophila NBRC 14179 = JCM 3151 | reverse complement strand
CCCCGGCCGGGAACGGCGGGGACGGCCCGCCGGCCGCCGCCGTCGTCGGTGATCTCGATGTCCGCGTCGCCGGCGCCGAAGCGCAGTCGCACCTGTGCGCTGGCGTGCGGACCTGCGTGCTTGAGGATGTTGGTCAGTCCCTCCTGCACGATGCGGTAGATGGTCAGGCCGGCGCCTTCGCACGGTTCTGGGGCGTCGCCCTCGCGGGTCAGGGTGACCGGGAGGCCGGCGGCGCGTACCTGTTCTATCAGGGCTCTCAGGTCGTCCAGGCCGGGTTGCGGGGAAAGCTCGGCGGCGGCGTCGCCGTCGCGGAACACGCCGAGCAGGCGCTGCATCTCACCTAGCGACCGCCGCCCGGTGGAGGCGATCGCTGAGAGCGCCTCGGCGGCCTGCCGGGGGGAGGTGGGCGCGGCCAGGGCCGCGCCGTCGGCCAGCGCGACCATGACCGCCAGGTTGTGGGCGATCACGTCGTGCATCTCGCGTGCGATGCGGACGCGCTCGGCCGCCACCGCGATCCGGGCCCGCTGATCGCGCTCGCGCTCCAGCCGCCAGGCGCGTTCGCGCAACTGGGCCAGGTACGCCTGCCGGAGGCGGACCGTCACGCCCAGCAGCCCGCCGGCCCCCGAGAACGCGGTGAGCGCGGCGAACTCGTCCCAGGTCACGCCGTCGACGGCCAGCGCGGTCGTCCAGACGCTTTCGACGGCCACGATCGCGGGCCACAGGTGGCGCCAGGGACGATGCCTGGCCAGCGTGTAGACGGCGATCAGGATGACGACCACCGGGTACGCCACACCCGGGGCGGCCACCGCCCAGGTCAGCACGGCCGAAGCCAAGACCACCCAGAAGACGGTCACAGGCGCATGCCGGCGCCACACCAGAGGCGCGTGCAGGGCGACGAACTGCGGGGTCACCCCACCGGCCGCGAGCCCGCCGACCACGCCGGCCAGGATCACCACCAGGACGTCCAGGGCACGTTCATGGCGGGAGGCCATGGTGTTGATCACGCCTGCCGCCGCCCGGGTGAACACGACGGTCATCCCACCGGCGTGCGCGTGCCGTGCCCGCACCGCGCCCGGATGCCCATGAGCGCGGCGAGGTAGACCATGGCCGCGATCACCCCCGACAGGGTGCGGAACACGTCGCCGGTGAGCACGCCCACCACCAAGACGATCACGACCGCCTGCGCGAGTCCGCAGCCGAGCACGAAGCTCACGGCGCGGGAGCGCGCCACGGTCCGCCGACGCGCGACGGCCCACGCCGCCGCCGACACGATGAGCAGGGCGTAGAGCACCGTCAGCGGCCAGGGAACCCGCGCGACCGAGGTGAGCGTCTCTATTCCGATGAACACCACGACGTACGTCCCCGCGCCCGCCGCGACGTCTCGCCACGAGAAGGCGGGCACCGCTTCAAGCGCCGGGGTTCGCGGCATCCGCCTGGCCGCCCCCCACAAGACCACGGCCGCCACGAGCACGACCATGAGGTGGACGGCGAGTGTCCCGCCGTCCTGCACGCTGCGGTCTTCGCCCTCCAGGAGGAACCGGGCCAGGGCCAGCCCCACGGTGACGAACCCGAGGATCCCGGTCACCGATGCGGGCAGCCACGGCCGTCCTGCCTGTTTGGGAAACAGCAGTTCCACCACGAGCACGGGGGTCACCATGGAGAAGAGGCCGTGCCACGGCAAGATGAACGACGCCCACGGCACACGCAGTCCGGCGACCAGGCCATAGTCCGCGTACGCCGCGTTGGCGGGGTCGAGGGGGTGGTACAACGTCTCTGAGAACAGGCCCTCATTGTAGAGCCCGTAGACGAAGCCGAGGACGAACAATCCCGCCAGGCCGTACCCGCGTCGGACCGCCACCTCACGCAGGACGAGGAGCGGCAGGCCGTACACGAAGATCGTGAAGGCGAGGAAGATGACAGGCTGAAGGAACATGGTCACCGGCATCGATCCGCTGAAGACCTCCGCCAGCAGTGGCGCCAGGACCATCAGCGCCAGGATCGGTTTCCAGCCTGTTCGTCGAGATGTCACATGATCGACGCTAGAAGGTGCCGAGTCGCCGGTCGACTGCCTGCGGTCGGATGACGAGCGGCGTTCCCGTATCTCTCAGGGCATAGGCCATCCGTCGGAAGAACGAGGGCCGGCTGACGCGGCCCGACGATCTCCGGCATCTCCACCGATCCGCTCCTCGGACCGTTGCGGTGGCGGACGCCTCGGGGCGCGTCCGTGCGCGGGGGCCGTCAGGCCCGGGGCGCGTACTTGACTTCCTCCCTTCCCTGAAGGGAAGGGATTCCAACCGTCACCGGTTGGCTTTCCTGTTTCACTGCCGGTCGCCCCGTCCGAGAGGACTCTCGTTGAGGTCTTACACCAGCTCCACAGGCGTTTTACCTCTCCGCCAGCCCGGCGGCGAGGATGTTACGGGCCGCGTTCACGTCCCGGTCATGGACTGCCCCGCACACGCACTCCCACGACCGGACGTTCAACGGCATCGCGTCGTGCATCGTCCCGCAGGCCGAGCACAGTTTCGAACTGGGGAACCACCGGTCTATCGCGATCACCTCGCGGCCGTACCAGGCGGCTTTGTACTCCAGCATTCCCCGCAGTTCCCGCCAGCTCACGTCGGAGATGGCGCGGGCGAGGGAGTGGTTGCGGACCATGTTACGGACGGTCAGGTCCTCGATCACGACCGTTTGGTTCTCACGGACGAGCCGAGTCGAGAGCTTGTGGAGGAAGTCGCGGCGGCGGTCGGTGATCCGCGCGTACACGCGAGCGACCTTGGCGCGGGCTTTGGCCCGGTTACTGGAGCCCTTGGCCTTGCGGGCGAGGTTCCGCTGGGCCTTCGCCAGCACGCGCCGGTCGGCCCGCTCATGCCGAGGGTTGGCGACCTTCTCCCCGGTCGAGAGGGTCACCAGGGATGTGATCCCCGCATCCACACCGACCGTACCGCCGGTCGGGTCGAGCGGGCGGATGGTCTCCTCTACCAGGAGGGACACAAACCACCGTCCGGCCGCGTCCTTCGACACGGTGACGGTGGACGGCTCGGCTCCCTCCGGGAGGGGACGCGACCACACGATGTCCAGCGGGGCGTCCATCTTCGCCAATGTCACCTGGCCGTCGCGCCAGCGGAACGCCGACCGGGTGTACTCCGCACTTGCGCGGGACTTCCGCTTGGACTTGAACGTCGGGTACTTCGCCCGCTTGGCGAAGAAGTTCGCGAACGCGGCCTGCAAGTGCCGCAGGGCCTGCTGGAGCGGAACGCTGGAGACCTCGTTCAGGAAGCCGAGTTCGCCGGTGCGCTTCCATGCGGTGAGCGCCGCCGACGACTCCATGTAGGACACGCGGCGGCCTTCGGTGCTGTAGGCGCGGGTCCGTTCTTCCAGTGCCTTGTTGTAGACCAGGCGGACGCAGCCGAAGGTCCTGGCAAGCTCTTCGGCCTGCTCGGGAGTCGGATAGAAGCGGTACTTATAGGCCCGCTTCACGATCTGCGCCACACCTCACATCGTACCGCGCGATCGGTTAAGTATCGCACGTGTGTTCGTACGGCGGTTCGCCTAACGGCGAAACGCCTACCCCTGCCCTGCTCCGCAGGGAGTCAGATTCCTCCCCCGCCTGGAGGCGGGGGGTCGTCGAGTAGCCGTTGCCACTGGCCGGCCGGCAGCAGGCCGAGGCTCTCGTAGAACCGCAGGGTGGTGGCCGGGACTCCGGTCCGTTCGGCGAGCTGGGAGATCCGCATGGTCGTCACACTGTCGAAGGTAAACCTTCACCCCGGCTCGAAGGTCAAGCCCTCCGCCTGCTTCGATCAATCCCGAATGGGGGCTATCATCGCACCATGGCGATTGATGATGAGGGTGGACGGTGTGTGAGCACCGACGTCGCCGCCGGCATCCCACCGGCGGTGGCGCTGTTCCGTTCGCTCGCGGACGAGACCCGGCTGCGCATCGTGCAGCGGCTGGCGCGGGGTGAGGCACGGGTGGTGGATCTGACCGGCGAACTCGGCCTGGCCCAGTCCACCGTATCCAAGCACCTGGCCTGCCTGCGGGACTGCGGGCTGATCGACTATCGCGCCGAAGGCCGCCAGTCGTTCTACGCCCTGACCCGGCCGGAGCTGATGGACCTGCTGGACTCGGCCGAGCGACTGCTGGGAGCCACCGGACACGTGGTCGCTCTGCGTCCCGGACGCGACGCCGATGAGCGATCGGCACAGGCGGCCGGGCGGCCCTCTCGGCAGGGGATGACGCCATGACCGCGGCCGACCTCGGCCCGGCAGCGGCCCGGCGCGCCGTGCTGGCCCGGCGGATCCGGCTGCTGGTGGCGGCGACCATCACCTACAACCTCGTCGAGGCGGCCGTCGCCATCACCGCCGGCACCGTCGCCTCCTCGGTGGCGCTGATCGGCTTCGGCCTGGACTCGATCGTCGAGGTGGCCTCGGCCGCCGCTGTGGCCTGGCAGTTCTCCAGCGACGAGCACGAGAAACGGGAGAAGACGGCCCTCCGGATCATCGCCGTCTCCTTCTTCGCGCTGGCCGCCTACGTCGCCATCGACGCCGTACGCACGCTGATCGGTGGCGGGGAGGCCGAGCACTCCACGCCGGGTCTGGTGCTGGCCGCGCTGTCCCTGCTCATCATGCCGGTCCTGTCGGCCACCCAGCGCCGTGCCGGCCGAGAGCTCGGCTCGGCCTCCGTCGTCGCCGATTCCAAGCAGACCCTGCTGTGCACCTACCTTTCCGCGGTGCTGCTGGCCGGGCTCGCGCTCAACAGTGCGTTCGGCTGGTCGTGGGCGGACCCGGTCGCCGCGCTCGTCATCGCCGCCGTCGCGGTCAAGGAAGGCCGCCAGGCCTGGCGGGGAGACGCCTGCTGCGCCCCGGTCGCCGCACCCGGCGCCTCGACCTGTGCAGATGACCAATGCTCTGCGGTTGAGTGCCGTTGAAGAATTCAAAGAGCACTGCGTGGAAGGTTTTCTGCGGTGGCTGATCGAAAATCTGTGTTGAAGGATGCTGATGGCGATCAGGCGGTGGGATTCGCCCAGGTGTTCAGGGCCGCTTCATGCATCGCACTGTGGGTCATGGCGATCCTTGCGATGTTTTTCGCCCGTATCTTCGATGTTCGTGACTATGATGGCGATATTGAAACTCCTGATCCGATCGATTCGGATATGTTCGCTGCCGTTCAAGTCTTAGTGGTTTTCGGGGTGATCTTCGCGATGATCGCGACTCTGATTTATCGCAAGGTGAAGATCGCCTGGATTCCTTTCTGTGTTTTTCTCGGGATCGGAATATTCAAGCTGGTAAGCATGGCCTTGGCGCACTGAACGTTCACGTGATCCTGGGGACGCACGGCCGTTCCAAGAACATGAAGGATGGCGAGCTGCCTGGGATGTGAGCGGCAGGTCCACGAGGGCCGCCGCATCGTGGTCGTGCCGGCTCTTCGAAATTGGTCGGGGTTGAGGCATCCACGGCTTCTCCGAGTCACCCGCACCGGTCTTCTGGCCTCGATCCGAAGCTCCAATGCAGCGAGCCAGTCGGCTTAAGCCCGCGGGATGAGGAGCTCACGAAGCGGATCGCCACCGTCGATGAAAAGCCGGGCCTCTGCCGTGGTCGCCAGGGCGAGGCGCTGGAGCACGCGCTGACCAACCTCGGGATGTCGCCCGTCGAGGGCGCCAACGCGAACGGCGAACACGATGTCGTATGGCTCTTCGTGATCCTGCAGGACGAAATCTTCGCCCGCGACCTGGCGGACGCTCATGCGGCCGGACGTGATTTCGTCTGTCGCGGCGGCTTCGGCCTGGGCGATCGCCGTGGCGGATCTGTCGATGGCCAGGATGTGGCCGGTGGTGAGCCGGGCTGCGACCGCTCGTGCGGCCGCCCCGGGCCCGCACCCAATTTCGAGGACACGCGAGTGCGGCTGAAGGGGAAGCGCGTTCACGACCGCGGCGAGGCGGGGTGACAGACGTGTCGGCATGAGCGGAAGACTAGATGACCGTCGGCCTGTGCGGGTTCGCCTGCCGGATGTCTGGTCCGGTGGTCCATGCCGTCGTGCCCGGCGAACACCGGATCGGGTTCGCCGTCGTGGTCGAGTCGTGACCGGGATCAACTGAGGGCCCGTGGTTCAGCTGAGGGCGAGGGCGGTGCGGACGAGGTGGATGTGGCTGAAGGCCTGGGGGAAGTTGCCGAGTTGGCGTCCGGCGCCGGGGTCGTACTCTTCGGCGAGCAGGCCGACGTCGTTGCGTAGGGCCAGGAGGCGTTCGAACAGGTCGACGGCCTCGCCCTTGCGGCCGATCATGGCCTTGGCCTCGGCGAGCCAGAAGCTGCAGGCGAGGAAGGCGCCTTCGCTGCCGGGCAGGCCGTCCACCGCGTTGTCCTCGGCGACGGGGTAGCGCAGGACGAATCCGTCGACGAGTAGTTCTCGTTCGATGGCCTCGATGGTGCCTGTCACACGGGGGTCGTCCGGGGGGAGGAACCCGAGGATCGGGATCAGCAGCAGTGCCGCGTCCAGTTCGTGTGAGCCGTACGACTGGGTGAAGGTGTTGCGCGCGGGGTCGTAGCCCTTGTCGCAGATCTCGGCGTGGATGTGGTCGCGCAGGGCGCGCCAGCGCTCGACCGGGCCTTCGCGGCCGAGCTCCTCCACGGCTCGCACCACGCGGTCGAAGGCCACCCAGACCAGGACCTTGGAGTGGACGAAGTGCCGCCGAGGTCCGCGGACCTCCCACAGGCCCTCGTCGGGCTGGTCCCAGTTGTGCTCCAGGTAGCGCATCAGCTTGCCGACCAGGTCCCAGGTGTGATCGTCGGCGGCGAGTCCTCCCTTGCGCGCCTCGTACAGCGCGTTGATCACCTCGCCGTAGATGTCGAGCTGGAGCTGACCGACCGCGCCGTTGCCGATGCGGACCGGCCGGGATCCCTCATAGCCCGGCAGCCAGTCGAGCGTCAGCTCGGGGAGCCGCCGTTCGCCGGCCACGCCGTACAGGACCTGGACGTCCTCGGGGCGGCCGGCGATGGCGCGCAGCAGCCAGGCGCGCCAGGCGTCGGCCTCCTCCAGATAGCCGGAGCCGGTGAGCGCGTCGAGCGTCATCGCGGCGTCGCGCAGCCAGCAGTAGCGGTAGTCCCAGTTACGTACGCCGCCGAGGTGCTCGGGCAGCGAGGTCGTCGGCGCGGCCACGATGCCGCCGGTCGGGCTGTAGGTGAGGGCCTTGAGCGTGATGAGCGAGCGGACCACGGCCTCCCGCCAGCGGCCCTGGTGCCCGCACCGGGTGACCCACTCCTCCCACAGCAGCCGGGTCTCGGTGAGCTGCTCGATCGGGTCGATCATCTCGGGCTGGGGCTGATGCGAGGGATGCCAGGTGAAGACGAACGGCAGCCGCTCCCCGGCCGACACGGTGAACTCGCCGGTGTGCCGGAATCCGCCGCCCTTCAGCGGCACGGGGGAGTGGATCCACACCGAGTCGGGGCCGCCGACCGCGTGCAGGTGGCCGTCGATGCGGCGGACCCACGGCACGATGCGGCCGTAGTCGAACCGGATGCGGATCTCCGTGGTCATGTCGACGGTCCCGGACAGGCCCTCGACGATGCGGACCATGTCAGGGTTGGCGTGCCGGGGCGGCATGAAGTCGATCACCCTGGCGGCCCCGGTCTCGGTCTCCCGCACCGTCTCCAGGATCAGCGTGTCCTCCAGGTAGGCACGCCGTACGGCACGCTCCCGGCCGGCGGCGGCGAGCCGCCAGAAGCCGTTGGTGTCGTCGCCGAGCAGGCGGGTGAAGCACGACGGGGAGTCGAACCTGGGCAGGCACAGCCAGTCGACGGAGCCGTCGATGCCGACGAGCGCCGCCGACTGCATGTCACCGATCAGGGCATAGTCCTCGATCCGCATGCCGCCACGCTACTACCGACGCGGAGACCACAGTTTCATGAAGACCTGCGTGAGCGGGCCGATGGCCGCGGCGAAGAGGATCGTGCCGACGCCCACGGTGCCGCCGAGCAGCCATCCGGCGGCGAGCACGGTGATCTCCACGATCGTACGGCCGAGCCGGATCGACAGACCGAGCCGGTTGAGGCCGGTCATCAGGCCGTCACGCGGCCCCGGCCCGAAACCGGCGTTGATGTAGAGGCCGGTCGCGGCGGCGATGACCACGACGCCGCCGAGCAGGAAGGCCCCCCTGACCGGCCACGCCGAGGGCGCCGGCACCAGCCACAGGAAGAGGTCGGCGCAGGGTCCGATCAGCAGCACGTTGCTGATCGTGCCGAGGCCGGGCCGCTCCCGCAGCGGGATCCACAGCAGCAGCAAGAGGACGCCGACGATGTTGATGCACAGCCCTATCGACCAACCCGTGTGGATGGACAGGCCCTGGTGGAAGACGTCCCAGGGGGCGAGGCCGAGCTCGGCCCGGACCAGCAGCCCGATGCCGACGCCGTAGGCGGCGAGCCCGGCGTAGAGACGGATGAGCCTGGACGCGAGGGAGTGGAGACGGGGAACGGAGAGTTCAGTCATAGCGGTCCCCATCTTCCAGTCCAGTTGCTTGAGGTTAAAGAGCCAATTCGACAAAATGGCCTGATGGCGGAGCGGTATGTGAGTGAGACACAGCTCGCGCGGCTGATCCGGGTGCCGCCGGACGCCCGGCCGTACTATCGGGCCCTGGCGGAGGCCGTACGGAACCTGATCCTGGACGGGCGGCTGCCGGTGCGCGTACGGATCCCGCCCGAGCGGCGGCTCGCCGACGCGCTGGGGGTCAGCCGCACCACGGTCACCACCGCCTACGACCGGCTGCGCGAGCAGGGGTATCTGCAGAGCCGCCAGGGCGCGGGGAGCTGGACGGCCCTGCCCGACGCCGGTGCGCTCGGCACGGACAGCCTGTGGATCGCCCCCGATGACGACGGCCTGCTGCCGCTGCACGTCGCCGCGCCGCCCGCGACGGCCCTGCTCGGCGAGGCGGTCGAGGAGGCCGGCCGGACCTACCATCGGTACGCGCTGGGGATGGGCTACGAGCCACTCGGCCTGGCCGTGCTGCGCGAGGCGATCGCGCGGCGCTACCGGGAGCGCGGCCTGCCCACCCGGTCCGACCAGATCATGGTCACCGCCGGCGCCCAGCACGCGATGCACCTGCTGCTGACGATGCTGGCCGGGCCGGGCGACCCGGTGCTGCTGGAGTCGCCGACCTATCCGCACGCCATCGACGCCGTACGGCTGCGCGGGGCGCGCCTGGTGCCGGTGGGGATCCCGGAGGACGGCCGGCACGTCGACCTGACGATCTCCGCGATGCGGCAGTCGGCAGCCCGGCTCGGCTACGTCATCCCGGACTTCCACAACCCGACCGGTCATCTGATGCCCGACGAGGACCGCGCCGCGCTGGTGGCGGCGGCCCGGCGGCACGGCGCCACGCTGCTGGCCGACGAGAGCTGGGCCGAGCTGGCCGTCGACCCGGTGGCGACGGCGGCGCCCCTGGCGGCGTTCGACACCGACGACCGGGTCATCTGCATCGGATCGGCGGCCAAACTGTGGTGGGGCGGCCTGCGCGTGGGCTGGATCCGCGCCGCCCCGGGGGTGCTGCGCCGCCTGGCCGTGCTGCGCGGGGCGGTCGACATCGCGGGCCCGGTGTTCGAGCAGCTCGTGGTCGCGTACCTGTTCGACCGGATCGAGGAGGCACGCGCCGAGCGCCGCCGCGTGTTCGGCGCGTCCCGATCGGCCCTGGTCGAGGCCCTGCGGGAGGAGCTGCCCGCCTGGACGTTCACCGTCCCGCGCGGCGGCGGCTCGCTGTGGGTCAGGCTCGACTCGCCGACGGCCGGCGCGGTGGCCGAGGCCGCGGCCTCCCGTGGCGTACGGCTCGCGCCCGGACCGTGGTTCGGCGTGGACGGGACGCTGGAGCGCTACCTGCGTCTGCCGTTCACCCAGCCGCCCGACGTCGTACGTGAGGCGGTGCGGCGCATCGCCACCGGCCCCGCCGGGACCTACCGCCCCCGGGAGCCGCTCATCCACGCGCTCTGACCGTGAGCTGTGACCGAGGGCTGTGACTGTCAGCTGTGACCTGGCGCGATCGGCGGGCGGTCAGCTCATGAGCGCGCGAAGCCGCCTGGAGCACGCGCCGAGGACCAGTCCCGCGACGATGGCGACGAGGGCGAGGCCGAGGTAGTACGCCGGCATCGGCACGACGGTGGTCAGCCGGTAGACCTGGCCGAGGGCCGCGTCGCCGAGCGCGATGGACAGGAACCAGACGCCCATCATCTGGTTCTCGAAGGCCCGGGGGGCGAGTTTCTGGGTGATGGAGAGCCCGACCGGGCTGAGGAACAGCTCGCCGATGGTCTGGATGACGTACACCGACAGCAGCCACATGACCGACACCCGGACGCCGTCCGACGCCAGGCTCGCGGCCACCGACATCACGACGAAGCTCAGCCCGACCATGACCAGCGCGACGGCGAACTTGAACGGTTCGCTGATCCGGTCACCGGCCTTCAGGAAGAAGTCGGCGAACATCGGGGCGAACAGCACGATCACGATCGAGTTGACGTTCGACACCCAGCCCGGCGGGATGTCGACCCCGAAGATGTGCAGGTCGGTCTGGTTCTTGGCGAACAGCAGCAGCGCGCTGCCCGAGTGGTCGTAGATGAGCCAGAAGATCGAGGCGGCGAGGAAGAGCCAGACGTACGCGCGCAGCCGGGTCCGCTCTTCGGGGGTGACCTCGCGGCAGCCGGCGAACAGGAACGTGAAGTACGCCACCGGGACGGCCGCCGTCACGACCGCCAGCACGAGCGCGAAACGCGCGACCGTGAGACCGCCGATCCAGGACCACAGCGCGAAGACCATCGTCACGGTGGCCAGCCCGAGGCCGAACAGTGTGGTGAAGCGGCGCCGCTCCTGCGGCGTGAGCCGGTGGTCGGGCTCCTCGCCCACCCCCCTGAGGTGACGGCGGCCCAGCACGTACTGCGTCAGGCCGATGGCCATGCCGACGGCCGCCGCCCCGAAGGCCAGATGCCAGCGGTCGCCCCGCTGCAACCAGGGCACGGCCAGGATGCCGACGAAGGCCCCGAGGTTGATGCCCATGTAGAACAACGTGTAGCCCGAATCGCGCCGGGCGTCGTCCCCGTCCCGGTAGAGCTCGCCGACCAGGGTCGCGATGTTCGGTTTCAGCAGGCCGCTGCCGAGCGCGATGAGCAGAAGGCCGAGCCAGATGAAGGCGCCCCCGAAGGGGACGGCCAGGCTCAGGTGCCCGCACATGATGGTGACCGCCGCGACCAGGACGGTCCTGCGTGGGCCGAGGAGCCGGTCGGCGACCCATCCGCCGGCCAGCGCGAGGAGGTAGACCGAGGCGATGTAGATGCTGTAGATGCTGACCGCCGTCGTATCCGAGAGCCCCATGCCGCCGCGCACCTCGGGCGCGGAAAGGAAGAGCACCAGGATCGCCCGCATGCCGTAGTAGCTGAAGCGCTCCCACATCTCGGTGCCGAACAGCGTCGCCAGGCCGCGTGGATGGCCGAAGAACGTCCTCTCCCGAACGCGCTGCTGGGTCGTCATGCGCTCTCCCCCCGAATGCGCGGTGCCCCTGTTCCTACCCGCTCGGTCGGGGGCAGGTCCTCGCCCAGAGTACGGCCGGCCAGAAGGAGGTTTTGCCTGGTGAGGGGTGTGTTGGGACCGATGTGATGACAGAGGATTGCGTACCGTGATCGGACATGATGAGACGTTCGCTGGTGACGTTGGCCCTTGCCGCGACGACCGTGCCCGGATCCGCAGGAGGACTGGTCTCCGCCGACGGGGATCTGGCCATCCGGTCCATCACGGTGCGGCCGGATGATCCGGTCGTCGGGCCGAGCGACTCCGTCAAGCTCGTGATCGACGTGGTGGCGCGGGGCGCCGAGGACGTCGATGTCGTGATCAATCCCGGCCGCGGGAAACCGGACCGGCCGGCGGATCCGGACTCGCCCGACACGGTCGACGCGACTCCGTCGCCGACCCCTACTCCGACCTCTGTTCCGACCCCGACGCCGGCCCAGACTCCGGCTCCGGCCCAGACTCCGGCTCCGGCCCAGACCCCGGCTCCCGCCGCGTCACAGCTCACCGACGTGCTGGTCTCCGCCCTTCCGGCGGACGGACGGGTGCTGCCGGGCGGCCGGGAGCCCGCACCGGCGTCCGAAACGGACGGCGCCGCGCCCGAAGACGGAGACGGCGAGGAGGACGGGTGGGAGGTCTGGCGGTTCCTGCCGCAGAAGCCGCTGTCGCGGTGGTATCCGAGCGGCCCGTGGACGGTGACCGCCACCGCCACCGGCGCGGACGGCGGCGCCGTCACCGCCCAGACCACCTTCTCCCTCAGGCGCGCCACCGAACTGGAAGGGGTGAAGGTGGCCCGCGACGGAGACGACGTACGGATCACCGGCACGCTGCTGCGGGTCGATCCGCAGGGCCGGGTCGACTACCGGCCGTTCGGGAAGCAGCGGGTCGTGTTCTGCTTCCGCCCGTCGGGGTCGGACGACTGGCAGGACATGGGCAGCGCCGTGACCAGGAAGGACGGCTGGTTCAGCGGCCGGATGCGCGACGCGGGCGACGGAGCCTGGCGGGCGGAATATGTCGGGAGCAAGCATTACGCCCGAGATGCCAGCGCCGGTAAAACCACATGAGTCACAGGAGCAAAAATGGTTGCCACGGGACACCTAGTTGCGGATTTGTTACTTCTGCTGGGTTTTGACCGAGCAACTTTTCCTTTCCTTTGCGCGTCTATGACATAGGCGCGCCCCAACCCCGGGGCGTGTCCGCAACGGGGAAGGAAGTACCGAAATGGCGAAGCGCGTGGCCACCGTACTGGTGGCGGCCGCTCTGGGCGCCGCGACTCTCGCGGCGACCCCCGCGTACGCGGACGACGGATCCGGCCAGCCGAGTCCCTCCGGCCAGCCGACGGGTCAGTCCACTCAGCCGAGCCCGTCCGAGCAGTCGGCCAAGAAGGACTTCGGCAAGAAGCATTACGTGCCCGACCCGCGGATTCTGTCCGTCCACGTCAGCCCCAACCCGGTCGTCGTCAAGCGGCGGGGTTCCGTCCAGGTCACCGCCACGGTCCGGACCAAGGACGTCCGGAGCGTCTCCATCGAGGTCTGGGAGCCCTCCGGGCGCAGGCATCACGGGCAGCACCGGTTCGGCCAGCAGAGCGGTCAGCACGACAGGCACGACGGCAGGGCACGCTACGACACCGCGTCGCGGTCCTGGACCTTCACCTCGGGGCACAAGACCGGGCAGTGGAAGGTTCACGTCGAGGCCATCGGCCTGGACGGCAAGCGGCTGACCGCCGACCGCGGCTTCCAGGTGAAGCAGGACAGGTGGCGGCCGCAGCCGCCGAAGGGTCCGAAGGCGACCCGGATCGTCGGCTTCGACGCCACCCCCGAGCCGGTGCGCCGGGGCCACAAGCTCACCCTCCAGGGCAAGCTCCAGGTCGCCAGGTGCTACGCCGACTGGTACTACCGCGACTGGAACAGCTACGTCAGCGTCCACCGCGGCAGCGGCAACTGCCATGACAGCCGCTCCTACTGGCACGACTGGAACCGGCTGGGTCACCAGGACATCGACGTCTACTTCCAGGCGAGCGGCACGCGCGCCTGGAAGCGCGTCGGCACCCTCAAGAGCAACCGTGACGGGGGCTTCTACGGCAAGGTCCGGGCCTACCGGTCCGGCACCTGGGCCGTGAAGTTCGACGGTGCCCGCGGACTCAAGGGCTCCGAGGCGCAGGACTACGTCAAGGTCGTTCGCTGGTAGCCGATACCGGATCACTCAGGTGTCCATATTGAACGCCCGGTTCCTCATGGAACCGGGCGTTCGGTGTCTGGTGCTTGAAACGTGATTAAAGCCGCGATCCTGGGTAGACGTGTCCCGGATTTTTCGCGGACGAACGAAGCGGGGCACACGAGGACGGGCTCCTCCCGGCGCGGCTCCGCGACCGACCGTAAAAGAGCTTGGGGGAACAGAGTTGATCCGGTTGCTGCTCGCCGAGGACATGCACCTGATCCGCAAGGCCCTGATCGCTCTGCTCGACTCCGAGGACGACCTCGAGGTGGTGGCCGAGACCGACACGGGCGAGGACATCGTACGGCTGGCCTGCCTGCGGCGGCCCGACGTCGCGATCCTCGACATCGGGATGCCCGGGATGGACGGGCTGACCGCGGCCGCCGAGCTCGGCCGGCGTCTGCCGAGCTGCCGGACGGTCATACTGACCGGCCTCGGCACTCCGGTCGCCCTGCGCAAGGCGCTGGACGCGGGGGCGCGCGGCTTCGTGGTGAAGGACGCCCAGCCCGGCCACCTGGTCGACTGCATCCGCCGGGTGGCGGTGGGGGAGCGGGTCGTCGACCCCGAGCTCGCCGTCGCCGCGCTCGACACCGCCGGCAACCCGCTCACCGACCGGGAGCTGGCCGTCCTGGAGACCGCCGCCGTGGGCGCGACCGTCGACGAGATCGCCGAACGGCTCTGCCTGTCCCGCGGGACCGTACGGAACTATCTGTCGAGAATCCTCGGCAAGGTCGGCGCCCGGTCACGCGTCGAGGCGATCCAGATCGCCTCGGAGTGCGGCTGGCTGTGGCCCACGAGGGACATCGGCATCGTCCGGTACCGCGCCCGCCGCTGAATCCCGCCCCGGCGAGCGTCCCGGCGAGTGCGCCGGCGCCGAACTCCAGTGGCCGACCAGGTCGGCGTAGAGCGGTGAGGCGGCCGCCATCTCGTCGTGCGTGCCGGACATGACCCGGGCCCCGTCCATGACGAGAACCCGGCGGGCACGCAGCGCCGAGGAGATCCGGTGCGCGATCACGATCAGCGTGCCGCCCCGCGCCGCGAACGCCGCCTCCGCCCTCGCCTCGGCGGCCGGATCGAGGTGGCAGGTCGCCTCGTCCAAGACGATCAGCCGCGCCGGGGAGAGCCAGGTCCTGGCCAGTGCGATGAGCTGGCGCTCGCCCGCCGACAGCGTGTCCGGGTCGAGCTCGGCGTGCAGCCCGCCGCACCGCCGGGCCAGATCCTCCAGCCCGAACACCGCGACCGCCTCCGCCACAGCCGCGCGATCGGCGTCAGTGCCGAGGTCGAGATCGGGCGCGAGATAGGTCAGGTTCTCGGCGAGGCCGCCGTGGAAGACGTAGGCCTCCTGCGGGATCAGCACCCGCGCCGCGGGCGCGACCTCGGCGGCCGGCACCCCGCCGATCACGACCGCGCCGTTCCCCGGCCGCAGCAGGCCGGCGATCAGCGCGGCCAGCGTCGACTTGCCGATGCCGCTCGGGCCGACCACGGCCAGGTGATCACCCTCCGGCACCGTGAGGTCGAGCCCGGCGATGACGGGCTCGGCGGCCGGGCCGTACGCGAACTCGACGCCGCGCAGCTCGACGCGCACGCCGTCCGGCTCGCGGTCGCCCGGCGTGCGCGGCGTCCCGCCGCCGCCCAGGATCCGTTCCAGCGTCACGGCCAGCCGTACGCCGCTGACGCCGAGACCCTGCACCAGGCCGGACAGCGCCGGCGTCAGCGACTGGGTCAGGTAGGTGACGGTCCCGAGGATGATCCCGCCGGTGATGCCGCGGTGCAGCAGCCACGGCGCTCCCGCGAGCAGGAGGACGATCGGCAGCCAGCCGCCGACGGCGAGCGAAAGCGTCCTGGCGGCGGTGACCCGTGCCAGGGCCTCCGCCGCCCGTGCCTGCCGGTCGACCTTCCCGCCGACGGCCTCGGCCAGCCGGGTCTCGCCGCCGCAGGCCGTGACGTCCCGCAGCCCGCCGGCCATCGCGGCGACCGCCGCCGTGGTCCGCTCGTCGGCCAGGAAGAACTCCCGCTGCCGCCGGGCCAGGGCGGGCAGCGAGGCGAGGAAGAGCCCCAGCCCCGCGAACACCGGGGGCAGCACGAGGGGCAGCACCTCCGGGGCGAGCGTGGCCATCCCCAGCGCCACGCTCAGCAGCGTGAACGCGAACGACCTGATCACCGTGATGATCGCGCCGAAGGCGTCCCTGGCCAGCTCGACCTGGTGGTTCGTCCGGGCCACCGCCTCGGCGCCGGAGCCGGCGGTCTCAATGGTGAGGGCGGTGGTCACGACCCGGGTCAGCAGCTCGTCCCGGAACGGCTCGACGATGCCGGCGATCTCCAGCAGGATCCGCCGCGCCCCCACGGCCGCCACGACCCACGCGACGGCCAGCACCGCGAGCCAGGCGAGGCCGGTGCCCGGGCGGCCGGCGGCGAAGCCGTCGTCGACCGCCCGCGCGACCGCCTGCCCGCCGAGGAACGAGGGCACCGCCTCGGCCAGCGACCACCCCGCGAGACGGACGACGCGGTACGGCTCCCGCAGCAGAGCCCGGCGCAGCAGGTCCCATACGGCGTCCCTCACCCGGCTCCTCGCGGGATCTCGCCGGCCTCTCACGGCGCCGCCTGGAAGACCGCGCGGTAGTCCGGGTCGTCCCACAGCGCCTCGTGCCGCCCGCTGGCCCTGACCCGGCCCCCGTCCAGCCAGATCACCTGGTCGGCGAGGGCGGCGGTGGCGGCTCGGTGGGCCACGACGAGCCGGGTGTGGCCGGCCAGCCTCCCGGCCGTGAGCGCCAGCGTGATCTGGCGCTCGGTCACCGTGTCGAGGCTCGACAGCGCGTCGTCGAGGATGAGCAGCCGCCCGGCCTGCGCGAAGGCACGGGCCAGGCCGATCCGCTGCAGCTCGCCGCCCGACATCGGGGCGTCCGCCACCGGCGTGGCGTAGCCGAGCGGCAGGCGGCGGATGAACGCGTCGGCGCAGGCGGCGGCCGCGGCGGCCCGCACCCGGTGGTGGCCGCCGTCGAGGTCGTGGCCGGGCCCGGCGTCGTCAGGCCCGCCCAGCCCGAAACCGATGGCCCCGCCGATCGTGCCCGCGATCGCGTCCTCCGCCGCACCCACCGGCGTGTCTGCCACCGTTTTCTCCGTGGTGTCGGCCGTGGGGCCGTCCGTCGGGGTGCCGGACCGCTCACCCGGCGGCCCGCCGAACAGGGCCGGCCGCTCGAACGCGTACCCGACGGCCCGGCGCAGCGTCCCGCGGGCGATCTCCGGCAGCGGGACCCCGTCCAGCAGGACCACGCCGTCATCGGGGTCGACCAGCCGCCCCGCGACGGCGGCCAGCGACGACTTGCCCGATCCCGAGCGTCCCACCACCGCCACGCACGAACCCCCGGGGATCACCACGTCGACGTCGCTCAGCAGCGGCGTGCCGTCCACCCGCACCGTGACCTCGCGCAGCTCCAGGTCGCCTGGCCCGGCCGGCAGCGGGCGGGAGCCGTACGGCATGGCCGGCTCGGCGAGCAGCCGTTCGACGCGCTCGGCCGCCGACCGGGCCCGGGCGATCCGCCCCACCTGGCCGATCGCCGAGCCGAGGCCCGCGCCGAGCGCGACGTAGCGTGCGGCGGCGAGCAGCTCGCCCACCGTGAGGCCGCCGCCGGCGAGCCGTAGCCCGCCGACCGCGAGCACGGCCGTCTCCAGGAGGGGGATCACCACGGCGGCCTGGACTCCGGCGCGGGCGTGCAGCCGCCACAGCGCCAGGCCGTGGGCGCGCAGGCGCGGTAGCGGAGCGAGCACGCGCCGGGCCTCCCGTTCGCCCGTCGCGGCAGCGGCGATCGTGCGCGCTCCGGCGAGGGCGGTGACCAGCCGGGCGGCGATCTCCCCCTGAGCCCGCTGGTAACCGCCGGAAGCGGCGGTGGTCCGCCGCATGAACGCCCGGAGCACGGCCGTGATCACGATGAGCCCGGCGACGAGGGCGACCGCGAGCCAGGGATCGATCAGCGTCAGCGCCACGACGCTGCCCGCCGACGGGATGACGAGCGCGGCGGCGACGACGGCCGCCTCGGGGGCGCGGGCGGCCTCCTCCACGTTGACGCCGGCCCGGGTGACCACGTCGCCGGGTGGGTACCGCCCGGTGACGGCCGGGCCGACCGCCGGCACGTGGGTGACGACGCGGCGGCGCAACCATCGCGCGGCCCGGGCCCCGGTCACGCCGGACATGAGCACGACGACCGCGTCACAGGCGATCGCGAGGGCGACGAGGGCGACGACGACGAGCGTGGGAGCCGCCGTCGCCCAGGTCCACCCCGCCCGGCCCGCCGGGTCACCGGCGGAGCCCCCGACCCCGATCAGCGTGTCCACGGCACGGCCGAGTGCCATCGGGATGAGCAGGTCCGCCGCGGCGCCGAGGAGCGCCGCCGCCGCGAGGACCGCCGGCCGGCCGCCGCCGTGCCGTACGGCATCGATGATCAGCCGGTCCGCCGCCCGCGACGTCATCGGGTCTCCTCCGGGGGTCGCGTGAGAAAGTCCGTCAAGAGAATCGGCCGAGAGAGTCCGCGGCGAAATTCCGCTGCGAGAGTCCGCTGCGAGAGTCCGCTGCGCGATTTCGCTGAGAAAGTGAGAAACCTGGGCGGCGGGGCCGCCCAGGTCTCGCGGTCACCGTCAGCCGCAGAGCAGGCTGAGGCTGCTGTTCTCGTGCGGAACGCAGGCGAGCAGGCTGAGGTTGCTGCCGCCGCCGCCACCACCGCCGTGGCCGCCGCCCGGAGCTTCGAGGGTCTGCAGGTCGAGAAGAGCCATGCCGATCATCTCCTTCTTATGGTGGGTTCGGCCGCGGATGAGACCCGAGGCCGTGATCCGTCGGACTCGCTTCGCCGTCAGCCGCAGAGCAGGCTGAGGCTGCTGTTCTCGTGCGGAACGCAGGCGAGCAGGCTGAGGTTGCTGCCGCCGCCGCCGCCACCGCCGTGGCCGCCGCCCGGGGCCTCGAGGGTCTGCAGGTCGAGGAGCGCCATCACGTACACCTCCTTTCCGTGCTGGTCGGGACCGTGGACCCGGCGACGGTGTGTGGGACGGCCCGCGCACCACCGCCGGGGGGCTCGAAGAACGGGAGGGTCACCGGCTCGTCGTGCAGCGCGGTGCCGAGTGCGAACAGCACGCCGGCGCTCCCTGTGGCGAAGTCCATGGAAAGGCGCAGGAGCTGGGCGCCGGGGAAGGCCAGGCCGTCCCCGTACGGAAGCTCGTGCCAGGCCAGGCGGGCGATCTGCGCGGTGATGTGCTCGTCGATCCGCCCGTCGATCCCCCCGGGTCGCTCCGGGCGCGGCGTGTCCCGCCAGGCGGCGAGACAGGCGATCATCCCGGCGCGGCCGGCGAACAGCCCGGGCTGGATGTAGTAGGGGAGCGCGGCCACCGGCCTGATGGCCGCCAGCGCCGCGGCGAACGTCTCGTCGTCCCGGTGGGTCAGATAGCGGTCCAGGACGAGCCCGATGCCCGCGGATCCCTCGTCGAGGTACGGATTGGTCCGCCATCCCTGCTCCACCTGGAGCTGCCCGTCGTCGCGGGTGACGCAGCGGCGCAGGTCCTGCCGCAGCGCCACCGACGCCAGGTCGAGCAGCGCGCGGTCGCCGGTGCGCTCGTAGACGTGCAGGAACATCAGCGCCGGGCCGGCCGAGCCGTACATGAGCCCGGCGTGCGGGTGCTTGCCGCCGCTGATCTCGGGGACGTCGTCGGGCCCGCCGAGCCGGTCGGCGACCGCCGCCACGAGCCGGTCGGCCTGCTCGCGGAAGCGCGGCTCGCCGGTGGCGTCGTGGAGATGGAGCAGGTTCAGCGCCATCCCGGCCAGCCCCCGATAGAGGCTGAGATCGGATCCGTCGTCGGGTGGGGAGCACAGCTCGGCCACGTCGAGCGCGTCCTGGCGGCGGCCGAGGGCCAGCAGGGCGTGCGCCACGCCGTGCAGCCCGCTGTAGAAGCCCGTGTCGCGCCGCTCTGCGGGTGCCTTGGCCCGTCTGACCAGCCACTCCTCGTGCTCGGGGAACCGCCCGGCCCCGGTCGCCGCCAGGGCGTGGAGCACGCCCGCCGCTCCGTTGGCGAGGCCGAGGCCGCCGCCCGGCTCGAACTGCACGATGTCGCCGGGGAACAGGCGGTCGTCACGCTCGGGGGTCGCGCTCGCGAGGATCGCCCTGGCGAGGGCGTCCCGTACGGCCGGCCAATCGCCTGCCGCACGGCCCTCGGTTTCCGGACCGTGGGGTTTCCCGCTGTGTGCCTTCCCGCCGCCGGCTTTCCGGGCCGTGGACCCCTGGGGCGGTTCGTGGCCGAGGATGGTCCGTACGGCGGCCTCGACGCGCTCCGGCGGCACCGGAAAAGTCTCGGTGACGAGCCGGCCGATCTCCTCGGCCTTCGGCCGGTGCAACTGGAGCAGCATCGTCGCCATCGGTGCGAACACGGCGAGCTGGAGGCAGGCCAGCGCGTAGTCGTCGGCCGCCGTGCCGACCCGGTCGGGAGGCGGGACGAAGCCCGGATTGGCCAGCGTCGGCCGCCTGCGCTCGGCGGCGAGTGAGGAGACTTCGAAGTCGATGAGCACCACGCGGTCGCCGTCGACCAGGATGTTGAAGGGGTGCAGGTCGCCGAAGACCACGCCACGCCCGTGCAGTGCGGAGACCGCCTGCCCGATCCGGTCGAGCATCCCGGTGGCCCACTCCGCGTAGTCCGCGATCATTTCCGGGGTGCGGTCGGCCCTCGTCAGCGGGTGCCGCTGGGCGATGAGCTGGCTCAGCGTGGCCCCGCCGATGTGCTCCTGCACCAGGAAGTGATGGTCGCCGAGGACGAAGTGATCGTGCAGGGCCGGCACGGCGTCCAGGCCGGCGAGCCGCGCCATGATGTCGACCTCGTGCCGCAGGCGGGTCACCGCGTCGCGTCCGGCGGCGTCCAGACCGGCGTGCGGCCGCGCCTCCTTCAGCACCACCTGCTCACCCGTCCGGGTGTCGTGTCCCAGGTAAACTCCGCCGCCGTTGGAGAAGTGCAGCACGCCGTCCACCTGGTACGGCAGGCCCTCCAGGGTGATCGAGTTCCTGGCGGCCAGGTGCGGTTCGAGGAAGGTGGGCAGCGTGACCCAGGACGGCAGGGCGAAGGCGGGCCCCCGCACGTCGGGCACCAGCCGGCCGTCGGGGTCCTCGATCGCGAGCACCTGCTCGCCGGAGTCCGACACGCAGTGGCGTTCGGCGAACCCGCCGTACCGGACGAACAGCGGGCCCTCGCCGTACCGCAGGTCGCTCAGGATGTACGGCCCCCGCACGCCGTCGAGGCTCTCGGCGAGCTCTTTGAGCACGAGTTCGAGGCGGCCCTCGTCCTCGGGGTAGATGGTGACCAGCTTGCCGCTCGAGCCGCGTAAGGCGTACTTGGAGTTCTGCATCGTCATGATCCGCCGGCCGCGGAGGAACTTGAAGGCCAGCCGGTTGGCCGTGCAGTACTCCCACGTGGCGTCGAGGACCCGCTCCGCCTGCTCGCCGCAGGAGGAAATGTGGATCTTCCAGCCCTGTGTCGGCAACGACAGACCGGCGGGTGCGTAATGCATCCAGGTCTCCGTCGACCGATGCAGCCACCCGTCGGGTACGGGTCGCCGGGTTATCTCGAAATCGGGATGCTCCACACGATTGCGGTCGAGAGTGTCATAAAACAAGGGATCAGCGAGGCAATAAATCTCATACTTACTAATCACCAGATGTCCCCTTAGGCCGGTCGCAACAAAGAATTCCGGAAATGACTGGACTGGCCAAGTTACTCCAGTCAACAGCAATGTGTGAGAACGTCATGTGACCACCCATGAGTGACGTCATGGGAGTCGCATGAGTGATCCCACCCTTGCCGCAACCTCCCCCCCGGCCCCCCGCCGTGATCTTGCGAAAGCTTGCAGATCAAGGGCCTGAGCAGGGATTTTTGCCTTCGTGATCTTGTGGTTTCTCGCAGACCTGCGGCGTGACCAGGTGAAACCTCCGCCGTGATCTTGCACTCCGCCGCCGACTGCAAGATCACGGAGTCCATGTGCGCTGGTGAGGCGGCATTCCTGCGAGAAACTGCAAGATCACGGAATGGATCCGGGCAGGTCAGAGGCCGACGCTGCGAGAAATCGCAAGATCACGGGGAGGTCGGGGAGGTCTTGGAGGTCTTGGAGGTCGGGGGGGTCGGGATCTCGGCGGTCAGCCGGAACCAGCCGCCGGGGCCGACGGCCGTGCCGACGACTCCGCCCAGCTCGGCGGCCCGGCGGCGGAGGTTGCGTATGCCGCTGCCGGCGCCCGCCGCCACGGGGGATCCGACGCCGTCGTTGGCGATGCTCAGGCGCACCCCGGAGGCCATCACCCGGGAGCCCGTGCCCGTCGCCCCGCCGGAAGCGTCCGCCCCGCCCACCTCGACCGGCGTCATCCTGATCACACACAGGCTCGCGCGGCTGTGGCGCAGCACGTTCGTCACGGCCTCGCGTACGATCACCGCGAGCACCGCGTCCACCTCCGGCGCGAGTTTCACCTCGGCCGCCTCGACCTCGCAGTTCGTGCCGTACGCGGCGAGCACCGCCCTGGCGTCGGCGATCTCCGACCACAGGGAGATCTTCTGGTACGACCTGGTCACGTTGCGCACCTCGGCCGCCGCCTGCCGGATCGACTCGATCGCCTCCGCCAGTGCCGCCCGCGCGGGGGAGTCCTCCTCGACCAGACGGCAGGCCAGCTCACTCTTGAGCGAGGCCAGCCACAGGCGGCCGCCGAGCAGATCGTGGACATCCCGGGCGAGCCGCTCCCTGGCCTCGGCGGCGGCCTGCCGTACGGCCTCGGCCCGCAGGGCGCTCAGCCGCCGTAACCGCCGCATCAGCAGGACCGGCAGCACGCACGGCGGCACGCCGATCACGAGGAGCGCGAACAGCACGGCAGGGCTGGACAGATCTGCGCTGGGCAAGTGTCGATCCTCCAGTCAGTCGCGCCGGAGGATCGGTCTTGCCTTTCGGTTCACAGCTCAAATCTTGTCACACTAATCGACGATATAGCGCGGCTTGCCGGTCGATGGATTTCGGTCTATCGCGTCTTCCCTGGAAAATTCAAGAATACGTGGAGAACGGCGGTAATTCGGATGCCCGGAAACAGGGTCGGGAAATCCGCGGGCATCTGCCGCCGTCGGTCCTCACGAGACCGCCTGGGAGGCCGTGTCTCCCGAGGGCAACGTCCTGGCGCCGATCACGGCGAGCGTGAGGCCGCTCACCAGGAGCGCGAGGAGTTGCACGACGATCACCGCGTTGAACGTCCCGGTGACCTGGTCGCCCGAGTTCAGGTTGAGGTACGAGAGCTGGGACAGCATCACGGGCACGGTCAGGATCGCCAGCGCCAGCGGCACGGCGGGGGAGCGCCACCGGGGCGTGGACAGGTGCGCCACGACATATGCGACACCCGCCACCAGCAGCGCCAGGCAGGACAGGCCGGAGGGCGGCAGCCACGGCCACACCCATGCCCACACGCCGGGCCACTGCGGTGAGCGGCTCGCCGTGACCATGGCCCAGGACGACACCGCCGTGACCAGGAAGAGGGCCGCTCCGGCGATCAGGGGGAGCGCGGTCACCCGGACCGGGTGGCGGCGCGCCGGGGCGTCCCGGTGGAACCCGGCCAGCAGGGCGAGCGTGGGGACGACGAGCATGAGGGACCGGCTCACCCAATCGGCGAGAACCGACATCTCCGGCGCACTTGTCCAGGACACGACGAAATCGGCGACGTACGTGGTGAGTCCGAGCACCGCCGCGACCTTCGCGACGCGCGGACGGCCGCGGGTCAGCGCGATATAGCCGACGATCCACAGGGCGGGCGCGAGGTCCCTGGACAGGTGCCACGCCCGCTCCGCCGACGCCGGCTCTCCGATCGGCATCTCGCCGTTCGCGTACGGCAGGGCGAGCACGCCGTAGACATCCAGGGCCTGGGCCAGGAAGACGCAACCCATCATCGCCTGGAAGCCCAGCCCGGCCAGGGCGGTCAGCCGTACGGTCCGACCCCAGGCGAGGCTCCTCGGCGGCGCGCCCGCGCCGCCCAGGCGGACCCGCACCGCGAGCGCGGCCACGCTTGCGATCTCCGACCACCGCGGCCATGCATCGTCGTCGTCCACGGCGGATCCCGAGGCGTCCAGGAAGGCCGAGACCATCTCCTCTTCGCGCTCGGCGCGATAGCTCGGCGGCAGCAGTCGCAGCACCCGCCGGTAGCGATCCTCCAGCGGGCTCATGCCGTTCCCCCCGCGTGCCGGGCGCGCAGCCGTTCCGTCGCATAGCGGGCCTTCTCGGCGAGCCGTACGGCCTCCGCCTCCAGGGCGCGGGCACCCCGATCGGTGAGGCGGTAGTAGCGCCGCAGCCGTCCCCGGTGGGCCTCCTCCCGGTCGAGTGCGACCAACTCGTCGGCGGCCAGCCGGTCGATCACTCCGTACAGGGTGCCGATCTTGAGCCGCACCCGCCCCTCGGAGAGCCGCTCGACCTCCTGTGCGATCCCATAGCCGTGCCGCGACTCGTCCACCAGCGCGGTGAGGACGAGGAACGCCTGCTCCGTCATACCCTGTGCCTTCATGCGCCCCAGCATATATTGCTTGACATGATATTAGGGGTGAAACGTTTCCGGCGACGGTGTCGGCGTCGTCACCGCCGCTCCACGTACGGGTCGATCCGCCGGCGGCGTGATCAGCCCGTGGGGTGATGTGCCGCTTCCGCGGCGCGCTCCCGCACCCGCGCGACCACCGCCGACCTGGTGAACTCCCGGCTCACCCGCACCAGCCAGGCGCTCTCCGAGGCCAGCGATGGATCGACGTCGTGGAAGGGGTGCTCGGCGTCGTAGCGGCGCCCGGCGGCGTGGCCGATCAGGGATGCCGCGATCACCGCGGCCTCCAGGGTGGCCGGATCCACCGCGGGACCCGCCCACTGTGGTACGGCCGGGTGCGCGTACGGCCGGAGCGTGAGCTGCGCGTCCCGGATCTCGATGATCCGCCGGTAGAGGGCGAACTCGGCGTTGCTCAGCGCGTTGGCCGTCGTCATCAACGCGATCTGCGGTTGGGCCGTCCGTAGCGCCATCCACAGGGGGTCCATCCGCCGATGGCGGATGAACGCCCGCACCCAGCGCAGCGGGGCGGCCAGCCATGTCCCCCAGGCGGTGAGGGTCGCCCCGACGAGCCAGAGCAGGATGCAGATGGAACCGATCATCGAACCGATCGGGACGGTGGTGGCCAGCGGCCGCCCGGTGAGCAGGGTGATCATCGGGCGGACTCCGGACCAGCCCGCCCAGACGATCCCCACGACGGCTCCGGCGACGACGAACCGCAGTCCGACCCGCAGGGCGGTGGTCTCCGCGTGCGCCGCGTAGCGGCCGACGGCGCGGGTGAAGGCCACCGCGCAAACCGCTATATAGAGGAAGAACACCGCAAGATACCCCACCACCAGCGGGTTGGTGGAGTACGTGTTGACGAAGTTGAGCGTGTAGGTGGTGTCGGCGGCGACCAGCATCGTGGCCATGAGGACCGCGGCCGCGGCGAGGATGGTTCCGTACCGGCGCAGCCATCGTCTCGTGTGCTCGGGGGTGGCGACGGTGTACCCGAGCGCGCCGAGGAAGTACGCCGCCGTCATCTCCAGAACATTGCCGACGAACCGGGCCGTGTTGGGCACCGGCTCGAAGCGGCTGACGAGGTCCAGCGTCGGGTGCGCCATGATCGCCATGGCCGACCCCAGACAGAGGAAGAACGCCGACAGGTAGTGCAGGCCCAGCGCCCGCTGGTCACGGCGTACGCGGAACAGCTTGTATCCGGCGACCCCGACGGCGAGCGCACAGGCGCTGTAGTTCAGCCAGTGCAGCATCGTTCACCGGATGTCGAAGATCGAGCCCACGCGGGCCAGGCCGTCGGCGATCTCGGGGGCGACCGATCCGGCCGGTCGGCGACGGGCCCGTTGCGAGATCATCGAGGCGACCAGCTCTGCCTCCTGCTCCTCCGCCGCCGAGTAGTCGGTCCGCCCGAGCACCCGCCGGACCAGGTCGCCGCTGAGGTGGGGAAACAGGAGCTCGGGCAGCAGGCCGGGGTCGACGTCGCCGACGTGCCCGCAGAGCAGATGTCCGACCTCGTGCAGCAGGATGTGCTCCCGGTGCAGGCGGGTGGTGCTGGTGGCGTAGAAGATGTAGTCGACCTCGTCGGTGGCGACCAGCGCGCCGCATTGCGCGGCGGTGCCCGGCATCGGCACCAGCTCGACGGCCCGGCCGCGCCGCTCTGCGAGCGCGGAGATGAACAGGTCGGGATCGAAGGGCGCCGGGATCGATAACCGATCGACGATCGACCGGCACTTGCGCCAGACAGCTCGATCAATCACCGTCGTGCTCCGTAAGCCCCCTGCGGCGCGCCTCGCGCCGTCTGATCGCCTCGATCATGTCGCTGATCGTGTCGAGCCCCTCGGGCGACAGTGTGACCGCGCGCAGGGCGATCTGCCGTACCGCGTTGTCCCGCAGCGCGCCGAGCAGTTCCAGCTCCTCGGCGATCCGCTCGCTCTGCTCGTCGTCGAAGAAGTAGGCCGGTGGCACCTGGAAGAACTGGGCGAGCGCCTCCAGGTGACGTTTGGTCGGATTGGTCCTGCGGCCGTTGCGCAGCTGCCACAGATAGGTGGCGGAGAAGCTCTCCCCGGTCGCCTCCCGGCAGGCGGCGGCGACCTCCTCGTTGCGGTACTGCTCTCGGTCCGGGCGCCGGACGACCTCGAAGAGCCGCTCGATCTTCTCGGCGAGGGTCGATCGGACGGGTGGCTCGGCCATTCGGTCACCCTTCCCTTCCGTGACGGACGAATCCTGCCGTGCCGGTTGGTGTGGCCGCCGGGTCCGATCATTCTAGTGTCGCCTCAGGGGCTCTCCGTTCTGGCGGATCCGTTCCCGGACACGGCGGACGCGACGAGATCGAGCGGATCGGCGTTGATGCCGAACCGGTGGCGCAGCGCCCGGCCGGCGGCGTGGACCCCCGACATCCCGTGCACGGCCGGGCCCGGCGGGGTGGACGAGGAGCAGAGGTAGACCCCGGGCAGCGGCGTGCGGTACGGGTCCCAGCGGGGAACCGGACGCATGATCATCTGCCACAGGTCGGCGGCGCCGCCGGAGATGTCCCCGCCGACATAGTTGGGATTGTGCAGGTGCGCCCGCGAGGCGGTGACGACGTGCTCGGCGAGGATCAGCTCTCGGAATCCGGGTGCGAACCGCTCCACCTGGGCGATGACCTGATCGCTGACGTCGCGGGGGGAGCCGTTCGGCACATGCGCGTACGTCCACAGGACGTGGTGACCGGCGGGCGCGCGTCCGGAGTCCACGACACCGGGCTGTACGGCCAGGACGTACGGCCGCCGCGCGTGCCGGCCGGCGGCGACCGCCTGCTCCGCGGCGAGCGCCTCGGCCCGGGAACCGACCAGATGCAGCGTGCCGGCCCGGGCGCACTCGGGGGACGCCCACGGCGCCGGACCGGAGAGCGCGAAGTCGACCTTGCAGGCGGCGCCGCCGGGGCGGAAGGCGCGCAACCGGCGGCCGTACCGGTCCGGCAGGAGATCGCCGGCGATGCGCAGCAGCCCCGTCGGGGCGACGTCGAGCAGGACGGCGCGGGCGCGCGGCAGCTCCGCCAAGGTGTCGATCCGCCGGCCCGTGATGATCCGCCCGCCGAGGCGGGTCAGCTCGGCGGCCATCGCCCGGGTGATGGTGTGGCTGCCGCCCTGCGGCACGGGCCAGCCGACCGCGTGGGCGAGGGCGGCGAGCACCAGGCCCACTCCGGCGGGGGCGATCGCCCGGGGCGGTGCGATGGCGTGCGCGCCGACACCCGTGAGCAGGGCGGGGGCCGCGTCACCTCGGAACCTGACCCCCCACAGCGCCGAGCCCTGCTCCAGAATCCGCAGCGCCATCAGCAGCGCCGTACCGGGATGCCGCGGCGGACTGCGGAAGTCGGACAGGGCGGTGTCAACGAGGGGCCGCCACCGTTCCACCAGGGGGCCGAGCAGCGACCGCCATGCCGGGCCGTCCACCCCCAGCCCCTGTGCCGTGCGGTCCAGGTCGCGCCAGGCCAGCGCGGCGCGGCCGCCGTCGAGCGGATGGGCGTACGGAATCTCCGGTTGCAGGAGCCGTACGCCGTGCCGGGACAGGTCGAACGCCCGGAAGAACGGGGACGCCAGCACCATCGGATGGACCGCCGAACAGACGTCGTGCCGGAAACCGGGCAGGGTCAGCTCTTCGGTGCGGGTGCCGCCGCCGATCGTGTCGGCGGCCTCGTAGACCAGCACCTCGAGGCCCGCCGCTGCGAGGACGAGCGCCCCGGCCAGGCCGTTGGGGCCGGAACCGACCACCACCGCGTCGACGCGGCCCCGACCGGAGCCGTTGAGCCGGGCAAGGTTCACTCCGGTGATCTCCTCCGACTCCGCGACCGGGTCACGCCAGCGACTGCTCTGCCGCCAGCTCGGCGTAGAGCGGGGATTTCCGCAGCAGCTCCGCGTGCGTTCCGGACGCCTGCGCCGTTCCGTCCGCCAGCACCACGATCTGCCCCGCGTGGAGCACCGTGGACAGCCGATGGGCGACCATGATGACCGTGGTGTCGCCGGAGATGTCCCGGATCACGTCACGCAGCGCGGCCTCGTTGGCCGCGTCGAGCTGCGAGGTCGCCTCGTCGAGCAGGAGCAGACGGGGCCGGCGCAGCAGGGCCCGTGCGATGGCGACGCGCTGACGTTCGCCGCCGGACAGGGACACTCCCCGGTGCTGGATCTCCGCGTCGAGGTCGTCGCCGAGACGCCGCAGGAGGGGGTCGAGCCGCGTGGTGCGCAGCACCGCCCGGATCTCGGCCTCGGTGGCGTCCGGCGCCGCGTACACGATGTTCTCGCGGAGGGTCCCGGCCAGCACGGCCGCGTCCTGCTCGACGTAGCCGATGCCCGCCCGCAGGTCGTTGAGCGGCCAGTCGGGGAGGCTCCGCTCGTCGAAGAGCACGCGGCCCTGCTGGGGGTCGTAGAACCGCTCCAGCAGTTTGAGCACGGTGGTCTTGCCCGAGCCGGAGGGCCCGACGAGCGCGGTCAGCCCGCCGGCGGGCACGACCAGGGAGAAGTCGCGCAGGGCAGGCTCCGCCCGGCCGGGATAGGTGAAGGTGACCCGGTCGAAGACCACGGAGGCCGGGGTGGACGGCACCACCCGGCCCGGGTGGCGCGGCTCCGTCGCCGACGCGGCCGGGAGACCATCCTGGGCGGGGAGCGGCAGGTCGAGCGGCTCGGCCGGCAGCGCGTTCACCTCGGCTATCCGGCTCAGCGCCGCCCTGCCCGCCTGCAGATAGGTGGTCGCGCCGATCAGCTGGATGATCGGGTGGGTCAGGTAGGCCACGTAGAGAAGGAAGGCCACCAGCGCCGACACGGTCATGGCGCCGCTCGCCACCCGGGCGCCGCCGAGGCCGAGGACGACCAGGAAGGCGACCTGGATCGCCAGCCCGGCGGCGGTGCCCGCCACCGACCCCCAGCGGGCCAGTGACACGCCCTGCTGGAAGGCGGAGCGGGCCGAGACGTCGACGCGGGCCATCTCCGCCGCTTCCATGCCGGAGGCCTTGACGGTGGTGAAGGCCCCGAGGATCCGCTCCAGGGCGGCGCCCATCTGCCCGACCGACTCCTGCGCGCGCAGGGCGGCGATCCGGATCCGCGGCATGATCACCGCCATGATGAGCACGAGCAGCAGGGTCACGACGACGGTGACGCCGAGCAGCACCACGTCGACGACCGCCATCAGGACCACCGCCCCCAGCAGCATCAGACCACCGGTCAGCAGGTCGATCAGCGCCTGGCTGGCGATCTGGCGCAGCAGCATGGTGTCGGTGGTGACCCGGGCGAGCAGGTCGCCGGGTTCCTGGCCGCGCAGGCTCGGTACGGACAGACGGAGCAGGTGGCGGATCAGGCCGCGTCGCCCGTCGAGGACGACCGCCTCGGCGGTCCGCAGGGTGAGATAGTTGCCGATTCCGAGCAGGACGGCGGCGACCGCCACGAGCCCCGTCAACACGGCCAGCGCCTGGCCGGCCTCGGTTCCCGCGGTCAGCCCGTCGATGAGTGCCTGTACGGCGAGCGGCTGCAGCAGGCCGAGCACGCTGGAGGCGAGCAGCAGGACGGCGGCCGTGATGAAGATCCTCCGGTGCGGCCGGACGTACCGGGCCAGCATCCTCATCCAGTGGAGCCCCCGGTCCTCCGGCGGCGGGGCCGGTGGGCCGGCCGGGGTCCCCGCGAGGTCGTCCGGCTCGGGGAACTCGGGGCCGCTCGGCGGTGTCTCGTCCCGCAGCGCTTCTGTCGCCCGTGTCATCGTGTGGAGTCCTTGCGGTAGACGGAGACGTACATCGGCTCCTGGCCGCTGAACTCGGTGCCGAGCCAGTCGCAGTAGCGGCCCGCCGGCGTCAGCCCGGCCAGCCGGGCGTATTCGTCGACCTCCTCGGGTGTGGTCAGACGGCTCACCTCCGAGGCGATCCGGGAACGGCCGTCGTCGATCCAGATGTGCGCGAGATGCCAGATGCGATTGTCGATGTCGATGGTGGAGTAGGACAGAAGCCCGGTGTCCGGCGCGGGGTAGGGGACGAAGAACGAGTCGCGTACCCTGCCCTGGTTGAGCGCCTGGGCGAAGCTCGGGTTGTGGGTTTCGACGACCAGGCACCCGCCGGGGGCGAGGCGGGCCGCCGCGACGTCGAGCACCCGCTGCTGCTCGGCGGGGTCGAGCAGCATGGACAGGGTGCCGCAGACGCAGTAGACGAGCCCGTAGCGGCGATCGTCGGAGTAGTCGCGGATGTCGCCGTGCACGGGGGTGACCGGGCGGGGCCGTTCGGCCAGGGCGGCGCGCAGGACGGCGAGCATCTCGGGCGAGGAGTCGACGCCGACGATCGGGCCGGCCAGGTCGGCCAGGGGAAGCGCGACCCGGCCGGTGCCCACCCCGAGCTCCAGGGTCGGCAGATCCCCGCCGGGGTGCAGGTCGGCGAGGAACGCCGTGGTCGCCGCCACGGCCGGACCGCCGGGGAAGAGACGGTCGTAGAAGTCGGCGAACTGGGCGCCGTAGCCGATGTCGGCGATCTCACTCATGGTGGTGGTCTTCCTGGAGCGGAATGAACTGGGAGATCAGCAGGTAGTCGGGATCGTTGGACTCGTCGTAGCCGGTGCTGCGGGCGATCACGAACTGGAAGCCCTTCGGCGTCGGCCCGGCCCGGTGTTCCTTCCGTACGACGAGCTCGACGTGGTCGCAGAGCACCTGGTAGGCGGGGACCCTGGTGAGGTCGAGGCCGGGCTGGGCCATGGAGACGATCAGTTCGGCGCAGATGTCGAAGACGGCCTTATCCTGCCGCCGCTCCGGAAACCAGACCATCTGCCGCCAGATGCGTTTCGGAATGTGGGTGGTCTCGACCCAGGGGGTCTGCGCGTCGTCGGCGAGGAGCACCCGGTGCAGGACGTGGAAGTCGTGCTGCGCCGGCTCGGGGGCGAAGAAGCGCCAGTTGCCGATGAGGAGGCCGGTGTAGTCGTACCGCCGGAACCGGTCGAAGATCTGCTGGGGATGCTGGCTGAGGACGGTCACCCCGAACCAGGCGGCCAGGCCGCCGATCACCACAGCGGTGAGCGGGCCCCGGTCGGCCTGGCGCGCCGGCGGCGCGATTCGCGGTCTCATCGCCGCTCGCCTCCGTTCCGCCTCCGGTCCGTCCGGTCCGGTGGGCCGTCGCGTCCTTCCCGCCCGTCGCGGCCGAGGGGCGCCTCCGCCAGGTCGTCGAGGAACGCGGTGATGATCGCGCTCACCTCGGCGGCGCGCCCGGCGTCGGTGAGGATCTCGTCGTGGTCCGCGCCCTGGACGAGGTGCCGCCGCGCCTGTGGGGCGGCCGCGGCGAACTCGTCGTGCAGGTCCACCTGTACGGCGTCGGTGGCGGCGGTCTGGCCCGCCGTGATGACCAGGAGGGGGGCGGAGATCCGGGGCAGGACGCCGTCGAACCGCTCGAATCTCTCCTTGACGACCCGCCACTCCCGGCGGGCGGCGGCCCACAGTTTGGCGTCGCGGTACTGGGCCAGCGCGGTGGTGCGCGCCTCCCGCGGAAGCCGGTCCACCCATTCCGGGCGTTGCAGCAGCGAGCCGAGCCCGAGTTCCAGCGACGCGGGCATGAGCGCCAGCGCGCCGGTCAACGCGCGGCCGCCCTCGGCCTGCCGGATGGAGCGCTGCAGTTCCGCCGGGTGGCTCGAGTCGACGAGCGCGACGCCCCGCACCTGCGCGCCGAGCCGCTCGGCTGCCAGCAGCGCGAGGTAGCCGCCGAGGGAGTGCCCGACCAGCACGATGGGCCGGCCGCCGGCGACGTGCTTGGCCACATCGGTCAGGTCGTCCACCATGGTGTCGAAACGGAACTCGGCCCCGGCCCGGTAACGGCTGACGCCGTACCCGGCGCGCTGGTAGGTGACGGTGGTGAAGCGCGACACCAGCCGGGCCGCGATCCGTTCCCAGTGTTCGGTGGTGGCGGCCATGCCGCTTTCGAGGATGACCACCGGGCCGCTCGCCGCCGCGTCCTCGCCCAGAACGCGGTAGGCCAGCGTGTTGCCCGCGCCGGTGGTCAGCGTGCGCTCGTCGCCCCGGCCGCGTACGACGATCCGTCGCCGGCGGGCGCGTGCCGCCTGACCGGCGGCGAGCAGGGCGAGCCCGGCGGCGGTCACGGTGGCGGGCAGGGCGTCGTGGCGACGGCTGACCGTGCCGTCCGGGGCGGTGCGCACCCGTGGCCCGGCCGTGTAGAGCACCGCGGGATAGGTCGCCGTGAAGGCCCAGAAGAACCGGCCGAGTCCCATCACCCGCGCGTTGACGAGGTGGAACGCCCCGGCGGCGCCGAGCAGGTACGGCGCGAGCCGGCCGCGGCCGGCGAAGACGACGGGGAACGCGCATTCGAGGGTGAGGACGCCGTGCGCGGCGAGCCGGGTCAGCCGGGGGAAGCGGCGCATCAGCTTCCAGGCGTGCGGGTCGCCGTAGGTGTGGGTGCGGATGATGTTGGGCAGGGCGCGGCCGCTGCGCCAGGTGTCGCTGGGGAGCTTGGCCCATCCGGAGACCGTGTAGGACAGCACCGACTGCAGCGAGACGAACCACAGGGCGGCGTCGGCGACGGCGGGCCGGCGGTGACCCGCCCTGGCGATGGTGGTCAGCGCCTGCACCAGGAAGGAGATCTGGTCGGCCCCGTCGCTTCCGTAGAGGTTCTGGGCGTGCAGCGCCGCCTGACTGCCGGCGAGCACCGCGTCGGCGGCGACACGTTGCCGCGGGGACAGCGGAAGCCAGAGCGCGGCAGCGGCGGCGGCGCGGCCGGCGTGCAGGGCGGTGCTGACCCGCGGATCCGCGACCAGGTCGAGGGCGCGCGCGAAGCGGGGGGCCCGGTCGTGGAACATGCGGCGGTTGACGTCCCAGTTGTTGGCGCCGCCCCATTCCCGGTCCCGGCGGCGGGTCAGGTACTCCAGACTGGCGAGGAGGTGGGTCACCGAGTTCAGCCGTTCCGTCCAGGTCAGCACCTGCGATCTGGACAGCGTGGACGGCGACCCGGCGGCGGCTCGGATGCCGCCGGCGATGGCGGACAGGGCGGACGGCGGCCCGGGGCGGCGGCGCTTGGCTGGTCTTTTCATGGGGGGTCGCGTTTCCTGGCTCGTTCCTGGATCGACCCGTTGCCGGGACGCCGCGGTCGGCGGCGGCACCCCCGGCAACGGGCTTGGTTAGGACGGGAGCTGTTCGCTCTTGGGCGGCCTGGTGCCGCCGAAGTTGCGGCCCATCGCGTAGCCCGCGGCGAACAGGCCGACCACCGAACCGACCAGGCCCACGCCGGCCGCCACTCCCACGATCGTGGCGGGCGTGGCCAGCACCGGAGCACCTCCGATCTCGTGGCAGGGCTCGGTGCTGTGGATCGAGATCGCGCCGAGCGCCGGGTCTGCGTTCACCTTCTCGGCGAGTAGCGGCATGGATCATCTCCCTTGCTTCGGGTGCGTCGAGATGTCATTGGGGCAGCTGCTTCGGCTGCGGGTACTTGCCCTCGGCCATGTTGCGGGCGATGCCGTACATGTAACCGGCGTGGAAGGCGACCGCGCCGATGGCGACGCCGAGGGCGACGGCCGTCGGGGTCGCCAGCACGGGGCTGGCGGCCGTCAGGCCGTGACCCTCGGCGGTCTCCCTCAGGTCACCGAACATTTCGGGGGACACGGCGTTGGTGTAGTCGACGAGGCTGGTCATGATTCACCTCCTTGAAATTAGCTGAAATGAAGCGGAATGGCAGTGTTCTTAATATCAGCTAAGAACGCCGGTTGCTAGTGCCGTGACTGCCAAGGTTTGCCCGGACGGCGTGGTGTCCA
>BCRI01000077.1 GCA_001552515.1 Sphaerimonospora mesophila NBRC 14179 = JCM 3151 | reverse complement strand
CGCCTCGCCCGCCAGCCCGACCTGCAACGGCTCGACCGTGACGGGCATCGGCATCCAGAAGGCCGGCCAGATCTTCATGGCCGGTCTCAACACCAAGACCGCCCCCTGGACCCACGCCAAGGCCCGCGTGGCCACCCTGCGCGCGGCAGTGTCGCTCTTCCCGGGCAGCTGCACTGAGTTCAACGCGGTCAAGGCGGCCTGGGACGCGGTCAGCGTCAACGCCCAATCCGGTGAGCCGACCTGTACGGTCCAGCCCGGCAACGACTACTCGCTGTCGGTGAGCCCGACCTCGGGTAACGTCCAGGCCGGTCAGTCGGCCACCACGACCGTCAACACCGTGGTCACCGGTGGCAGCGCCCAGTCGATCAACCTGAGCGCGAGCTCGCTGCCCAGCGGTGTGACCGCGTCGTTCAACCCGGCCACGATCACCGCGGGCCAGTCGTCCACGCTGACGCTGTCCACATCGTCGGGCACCCCGAGCGGCACCTACCAGGTCAAGGTCGTCGCCGACGGCGCCAACGTGGACCGCGAGGCGACGTACTCTCTCACGGTCAGCGGCGAGCAGCCGGACAACGACTTCTCCGTCTCGGTGAACCCGTCGTCGGTTTCCGTGGAGGCCGGCCAGACGGCCGGCGCGACGCTCAGCACCCAGGTGACCAGCGGTAGCGCACAGTCCGTGACGCTGTCCGCCTCGAACGCGCCCGCCGGGGTGACCGTGACGTTCAGCCCGGCCACGATCAACTCGGGGCAGACGTCCACGGTGACGATCGCCACGTCCTCGACCACCCCGACGGGGACCTACACGATCAACCTCAACGCGGCCGGCGCCTCGGCCGCCCATTCGGCGGCGTTCTCGCTGACCGTCGGCGGTGGCGGCGGGGAGACCACCTGGTCGACCTGGACCGCGTACAACGCGGGCGACATCGTCACCTATGACGGCGTGCGCTACCGGTGCCTCCAGTCGCACACATCGCTGCCCGGTTGGGAGCCGCCGATCGTTCCCGCCCTCTGGCAGCGACTCTGACAGCGCCTCTATCAGCGGCTCTGACAGAGGCTCTGTGATCTGACAGGGGCGGGCGGCCATCCGGGGGGCCGCCCGCCCCTCGTCGTCGGACGGGGCGGCGAGGCGGCGAGGCGGCCCTTCCGTACGCCCTTCCGTACGCCCGGACGACCGGCCGTACGGCTGGAAGACTGACGACCATACGCACGGAAGAACTTAACCACCTTTACGTCACATCACGTGATTTTTGCATTACTCCCTTGTTGCACATTGGTGTACGGAAGCTCGCCGACTCTGCCGCCGGGCGCCTCTGCTGCGTCGGACCGGTGTGCTCGGGAGGACCACGTTGCGTACATGGCACCGCTGCTCCATCCGCACTCGCCTGACCGTGCTGGCGTGCACGATCATGACCCTGGTCTGCACCGTCATCACGCTCCTCGTCATCGGGGGTGTCCGCGCGGAGGCGATACGCTCCCAGCAGGAGGACATGGCCGCCCAGGTGGGCCGCATCGTGGACGGGGTCTCCCGCCAGGCTCCTCCGCCCGCTCTGCCGGAGGCGCCCGACTCGGCGGTCCAGCTCTTCAGCCCCGCACGGGAGCTGGTGGCGGCGACCCGCAACGCGGCGGGCATGCCGCCGATGGTGAGTCTCGACCCCGAGCCGGCCGATTACACCATGCACGAGGTCTGCGATCTGCCCGCCTTCCCCGGCCGGTGCGCGCTGCTGTTCGACCGTCCGGTCCGCCTCCCCGAGGGGACCTGGCGGCTGTACATGGCCGCTCCCCGGCCCCCGCCGTACGGCAGCACGGCCCTGCTCGGCGGGCTCGTCGCGGGTTCGCTCCTGGCCGTCACGGCGACCGCGTTCGGCACCTACTACACCGTGAGCAGGACGCTCCGACCGGTGAAGACCATCAGAGGAGAGCTCGCCGAGATCACCGAGAGCGATCTGGACAGGCGGGTGCCGGTGCCGAAGTACGAGGACGAGCTCAAAGACCTCTCCCAGACGATCAACGAGACGCTGGAACGGGCGCAGACGGCGGTCGACCAGCAGCTCAGGTTCGCCTCGGACGCCTCGCACGACCTGCGCAGCCCGTTGACGGCCATGCACGTGGAGATCGAGGAGGCGCTCGCGCATCCAGCGGACACGGACTGGCCGCGCATGGGAAGGGCGGTGCTGGCCAGCGTGGAGCGGCTGCAGGACCTGGTCTCCGATCTACTGCAGATCTCCCGGCTGGACGCGGGAGCCTGCGGGCGGCGCGAACCCGTCGACCTGGCCGAGCTGGTGCGGGAGGAGCTGGACCGGCGGCCGCGCGATGTCGAGCTGCTTCGGCGGCTCACCCCCGGTACGACGATCGACGGCGACCGGATCGGGCTGACCCGGTTGCTGATCAATCTCCTGGACAACGCGGAACGCCACGCCAGATCCACCGTGGCGGTCACGGTCGAGCCCCGGCCGGGCGCCGCCGTGCTCGAGGTCGCCGACGACGGAGAGGGCGTTCCGCCCGACATGCGGGAGGTCGTCTTCCAGCGCTTCGCCCGCCTGGACGCGGCCCGTGCCAAGGACGTCGGCGGCACCGGTCTGGGCCTGCCGATCGCCAGGCAGATCGCCGAGGTCCACGGTGGCACCCTCACGATCGAGGACGGCCCGGCCGGAGGGGCGAGATTCATCCTGCGCATCCCCCGGCCGGTGTCTTGAACGTTCTCCGCCCGTGGCCCATCGGCCGGCCGGGCGGCGGGGGACTACGCGTGGACGTGCGTGATCATGCGTGCGGGCCTGGCGTTTCGACGAGCGGTCGCCTCGACCGACAGGGACCGCAGATAGCGGAACGTGGGTGTCTCCTGGGCGCCGTGCATGGTGAGGTAGACGAGCAGCTCGAACAGAACGCTGTCGTAATGGACGTCGGGTTGCGCCTTGCCGTAGCCGAATCGCTCTCCCAGATATTTCCGGATGTTCTCCGAGAGGACCTTGCTCCGGTCCGCCTCCAGCTTGGCCACCGCCCTTCCGTAGTTGGCGTCGGCGATGTCCTGCTGCTGCCGGATCGACTCGCCGATCGCGTCGTCGTCCGCAGCGGCTCGGTCGATGTGGAAGTTACGGCCGTACAGGCCGTCGATCGGCGGCTTCTCGTAGTGCTGATCGCAGATCACATGCATGACCTCGTGCAGCAGAGCGGCGCTACGGAAGGTGCGGGGGTCGGCGTGCCCGCTGCCCAGCGTCGCCGTCGGATCGTAGGTGATCTTGGGGCCCTGGCTGGAGAAATGCACCCGTCCGGCCTCTCCGTTGGCGTCCTTCTCGAAGGTGATGCCGGGAATGGCCAGGCTCACCTGGTCGAGCAGCTCCGCCAGGTGCTCGTCGATCTCGTCGTCATCGGGAAGTCGCGCGCCGGCGGCGTCGTCGACGAGCCTGTCGATGGCGAGACGGCGGAGTGGGAACACTTCATTACTGGGACGGGTCATCTCGGCTCCGATTTCGTGGTCGTGCTGCTGGACGGGGTCCTCTCGATTTCGGCTGCACGGGTCTCGCCCGTGATCGAGCGGGTACGGCCTACGTCATCGTACGGCTACGCCTTGTGATGAGATGGATACATTAATCAGGCGTGCGGTAGCGGAAACGTCACAGCGGTCCGGCGTTTCATATGAGCCGAATCGAGGTGGGTGAGCCCCATTCCGCCCGCCTTCTGTCATGTAGATCAGCGCAGGGTGACGGTGACGCCGCCGGAAAGGAGCGAGTCGTGTAGACGCCGAGCATTAGAGCATGATGTGAACTGAGAACATAGGTTAGATTCTGGAGACTTGGTCTCGCAGGGAGAGGATGACGCTGAGCGCGGCGGCTCCGTCGAGCAGTGCTCTGGAGCGTGCCGCGATGTCGGCGTCTCTGGCGGCCAGCGCGGCGGCGACGTCGTCAGACCGGCGGGCGCGCCGCAGCTCCGGGAGGAGGGCGCGAAGGGGCGCGATGCGGTAGCCCGCCTTGCGAAGTTGGTGCACGATGCGGGCATCCCGGACCTGGGCCGGCGTGTATCGGCGCGTTCCCCGGTCGCGGTCGGGGACCACGAGGCCTTCGGCGTCCCAGTGCCGCAACGTCGAGGGGCGGACGCCGAGGGCGGTCGCGAGTTCGGAGACGCTCATCGAGTCCGACGCGCGTACGGCTCCGATCGGCTCGCCGGAGATCGCCTGGGCGGCCTCCCCGGCCTGCCTCAGTTCCGTGCGCTCCGCGTCGAGCCGGGCGTGCGCCGCGTCCAGGAGGGCGAGCACCACCTGCGAGGCGGGGAACAGGTGCGCGGCCCGCACGATCTTCTTGGCCTCGACCGGACCCGCGCCCGCCGCGAGTGCTCGGTAGGCCAGCGCCGACTGCAGATGTATCTCCCCGTAGATCCGGTAGCCCCTGGCCGTGCGTGCCGCCGGTGGAAGCACACCGTCGCGCTCCAGATCGCGCACCTGTTGAACGGAGCACCCCGCCCGCCGCGCGACGTCGACGGTGCGCAAACCCCCCGATTTGAGACCTGACATCCTGAAGCCCCTCGGTTTCCGCGGCGAAGTCTCCACAAGCACTTCAATGTGACGCTGGAGCACATGACCATAGAGGAGATCATCGGCTTCGTGGACGGCCTCGACGGCGTCCTGACCTTCAGACCGGCACCCGGCGACGGCTCGCCGGAGATCAGCTGGGGCGACACGTTCTTCTACTACGCGCCCGACGGGGTCATGCCCACGGCGACGCAGCCGTTCGCGACGATCGTGACCAAGGACTATCCCGGTGACGAGGCATCGCGTCTGGACCGTACGGACGCCTTCCGCGTGAACATCTCCGCCGGGCGGGAGGCGTTCCTCCGGTGGACCGGTCACGCGCCACGCGAACCGGCCCCCGCCGAGGTCGACCCCGGCGCCTCCGACACCGTGATCGCGCACCCCGTCTACGGAGGCCTCGGCTGGCTGGCGGTGGTGAACCCGGGCCCACGTACGGAATCGGCGACCCGTGAACTGCTGCGTACGGCCCATCGTCTCGCACGCTCACGCTACGAGCGACGCGCCGAATCGAAGGCGTGACCGAGCGCGAGCCGATATCGACGGCGCGCCCTTCGCCCGGCCGGGCGGCCGTCGGCGTGCTGCGTCCCCTGGTGGAGCGTGGCCTGAACTCGTAACGCCTGTCGTGGGGTTCGACGATCTACAAGTGCGGGACCGAGAGCCCGACCGGCGTGATCGTCGAACCGGCGGGGGAGCGACGAGATCAGGCGAGGCGAGCGTGACCACTCCGAGTCCTCGGACGGTTCGGCACGGCGAGGCGACGGCGCGGGCGGCCGCCTGGCTCGGCCACCCGGTGACGATGGCGGCCATCGGCCTGCTCATCGTCAACGATCACCTGCTCAAGCGGCTGTGGCCGGGAGCGGTCACCGGAAAGCTCAGCGATTTCGCCGGGATGCTGGTCGCGCCTGCGCTGCTGGCGTTGCCGTTCGCGTCGGCGATCCGCATTGCGGAAGCGGCGGCCCGTGCCGTACGCCGGCCTTCCGACCCACGCGAGAAGCCTTCGGGGGAGTGGACCGCGGTGGCGGCGATCCTGCTGACCGGGGCGCTCTTCACACTGGTGAAGACGACGGCGGCCGGAGCCGAGACGGCCACCGCCGTGTGGGGCCTGTTCACGCCACCCGCCCAGGTGATCGCCGACCCGACCGACCTGGTCGCGCTGCCGTTCCTGGCCGTGGCCTGGCTGGTCCGGCGTCGTGTCGCCGGCGGCCCCGCGGCGGAGCGGGCGGCCCGGCGGGCCCGGACCATGGTCGTCCTGCCCGCCGCGGTGTTCGCGGTGACCGCCACCTCCCCCATGCTCCCCGCGTCGTCGGCCGGACACGTGGAGGTGCACGACTCGGCGATCGTGGTGTTCTCCGGCGTCAGCGGGGAAGGGGGCGCCGCCCTCGCGACGAGCGACCAGGGTCGGTCGTGGCGCACGTGGCAGGGCGCGCCGTCGGGGCGGCCGCGGACCGCCGCCTGCGTGCCCGACGAGCCGCGGCGCTGCTATCGCGTCGTCCCGGGGCGGCTGAAGGTCGAGGAGTCGGCCGACGGCGGAGCCTCCTGGTCGACCGCGTGGGAGATCTCCCCGGGACGGCAGCGGCTGCTGGACCGGCACTATGAGAACCCGGACCCGCAGGGCCGGCCGTCCGATCCTGCCGCTTCGGTGGCCGTGACGATCCTGCCCGTGCCGGGCGGCCACCTTGTGGCGGTCGCCAACGGAACGGACGGGGTGGTGCTGCGTGACGTCGCCGGGGGGTGGCACCGGCTCGGCTTCGCCGGGGACGGGCGGGGCCTGTCCGAGCAGGCGGCGGTGCCGCTCGCCGGCTTCGGCGAGGCGATCAGCGGGGAGACCGGGGTGGCCGCTCTGGCGGCGCTCATCGTGCTGCTCGTCGTCCTCTGGCTCGCCGGGGCGGCTCGCCGCTCACCGGCCTGGTTCGCGTTCTCCGGCGTGACGCTGTGGCTCGGCGCGCTGCTCATCGTGATGAGCAGGAAAGACATCGGGGACGCGGTCTCCATGGGCATCGGCGCCTCGCTGGTGCTGCTCGGCGGTGCGGCCGTGCTGATCGTCACGGTGTCGAGCCGCCCGCTGCGGGGTGTGCGCGCCCTCGTCGCGGTGCCGTTGACGTTCGCCGCCGTCTACCTGCCGTTCCTGGGCTGGAGCGGCGGATGGTTGGACACGTACGGCGTCGCCGTACTGCTCGCGATCGCCCTGTGCGCCGTGGTCGTCGCCCTGGCCGTTCGCACGATGAGACGGGCCTGACCGGTCCGCATCGGTCACGGCCCCGCTGTCCCCTTTCATCCCATTTGGGGTTTATGGGCGATCTGTTCGGGCACCAGCAATAAGCGCCGCGCAGGGGCGTACGGCACGGCGGCGCACGGTCATGGCGCACTTCACCGGCGGCCGGTCCGGCCGGTGACACCTCCTCGGATCTTCCCGGTGCATCCGCGGGAGGGCGACCCGATGCACGAGATGGGAGTCAGGAATGGCTCAGCACGCGCTCGAACGGCTGATGCGGAAGATCGAGGGCCAGGAATGGCTCGACAGACCGGGCCACACGCTCGAGCACGGCTACGCGCTCGTCCAGAACGTGCTCGGCATCTCTCAGGGGCCGGTCCGCGGATTACTGCACGGCGTGTGGTTCGGGCATCCGCTGCATCCCGCGCTCACCGACGTGCCGATCGGGTCATGGACGACGGCGCTGGTCCTGGACGCCATGGGGGCCGGGAAGGGCCGGCGGGAACGTGCGGGCTATCAGCGTGCCGCCCGCAGGGCGGTGGGGCTCGGGGTCGTGGGCGCACTGGGCGCGGCGGTGACCGGTCTCACCGACTGGCAGTACACCCATGACTACGCACGGCGGCTCGGGCTCGTCCACGGCGCGCTCAACGCCGTCGCACTCGGCATGTTCGGCTGGTCCTGGTGGGAACGCAGCCGGGGACGGCATGGGCGGGGGCGCCTGGCCACCCTGCTCGGCTATCCGGTGATGGCGCTCAGCGGCTATCTCGGCGGCGGCCTCACCTTCCGGCACCGCATCGGCGTCGACCAGTCGGAGCAGGAGGCGGACAGGCTCCTGCAGCCGCGCGAGTTCATCCCGGTGCTCGGCGTGGACGAGCTGCGGGAGGGCACGCCGCGGCGTGTGCAGGCCGGTGACGTCGGCATCGTGCTGGTCCGGTCGAACGGCCGGATCCACGCCCTCGGCGACACCTGCCCGCACCTGGGCGGTCCGCTGTCCCAGGGCTGGCTGCGGGACGGCACGATCGTGTGCCCCTGGCACGGATCGGCGTTCGATCTGGAGACGGGGGAGAGCAGGAACGGCCCCGCCGTCGCAGCGGCGCCGTGCTTCCAGACCCGCGTCCGCGACGGGCGCATCGAGGTGCGCCGCGTGCCGCCGGTGACGACGGCACCGCCCGGAAGCGCCGTGGTGCACGGGTGGCGGACGGCCGAGCAGCGGGAGATCTCCCCCGACCGGCAGGAGCCCGGCCACAAGGAGAGAGTGCCGCGGCAACGGGAGATGCAGCGATGAAAAAGGGCACACAGGTACTCACCGAGCGCAAGAAGCGTGATCAGCGGGTGACCACCCCGCCGAAGACGGCGACGCGGGTGCTCTACGAGCATCATGGCGTCCTGCGCGGGATCATGGAACGGCTCTCGCATACCTCGCGCGACGACGTCGAGCAGCGTCGGGCGCTGACCGCAGAGCTGTACGGCGAGGTGCAGATGCACGAGCGGATCGAGGAGGACATCTTCTATCCGGAGATCGGCGACATCCACACCGACCTCGACGCCGCGTGGTCGGAGCACCGCCAGATGACCGACCAGCTCGCCGCGCTGCTGCGCGCCGACCCCGGCGGCGCCCGGTTCGAGGAGGAGCTGCGGGTGATGCACGACGTGCTGGAGGCCCACGCCCATCTGGACGAGGAACTGGAGATGTTCCCCGAGGTCGAGCGGCAGATGGACGAGGAACGGCTCGTCGAGCTCGGGGGGAGGCTGCAGAAACGTCTGGCGCGGCTGCGGTCGTCGAGGATGCTGCGGGCCCGCCACCGGCTGGAGCGCATGCTGCTGCGCGGACCCGGACGCCTGTTCGCGCGCGGCGTGCGGCGCGGCGGCCGTAGGAGCGTGCGCGGTGGCCACTGAACCGATCCGCCGGAGGGGGCCGCTCCACTGGACGGGGCTGGGCAAGCTCGTCTCGTTCTACCGATACTTCGCGTTCAACGCGCCGAAGACGACGACCGCCGGGGGAATGGCGCTGCTCGGGGCCACCGCGGTGGCCCAGATGTTCCTGCTGATCCGGCACTTCGACGTCCCGGCCTACGTCGTCGTCTGGTTCCTGCTGATGATCATCGGATCGCTGCTGGCCGCGTTCGCGATGTCGGTGGGGACCGTTCCGTCGCTGACCCGGTCGGGGTGGGCCCTGGGCAGCGCGGTGTCGCTGGCGTCGATCACCATGTACTTCGCCAGCCGCGCCGTGGGGCTGCCCGGCCTGCCGCAGATGGTCGGCCGCTGGCACTATCCCCTCGGCAACCTGACCCTGGCGATGGGCCTGCTGTTCCTGGCCCTGCACTTCTCGGTCGTCACGGGAATGAACGTCGCGTATCCGCGGACACGGTGCTGGCATGACTGACGGCGTGCAGCCGATCAGACGGATCTGACGGGGGACCACCGCGATGCACAACGACTTTCCGGCATGGCTGCGGATCGAACACTGGCTGAACGTGCTCTTCGTCACCCTGCTCATCCGCAGCGGGATCGAGATCCTCGGCACCCACCCGAAGCTCTACTGGCGCGATCACAGCAGACCGGGCACCGAGTGGGCGAGGTTCACCCGCAAGACGATGCCGAAGGACAAGCTGTACGACACACTGGACGAGGAGGAGGACTACTCGCCGATCGTGTCGCTGCCCGGCCACAAGAAGATCGGGATAGGCCGGCACTGGCACTTCTTCACCGTGGTCGGCTGGCTCCTGCTCGGCATCTCGTACGTGATCCTGCTGTTCGCCACCGGTCAGTGGCGCCGCTACCTGCCCACCTCGTGGGACATCTTCCCGGCGGCCTGGCACGACCTGGTCACCTACGACAGGTTCCAGCTGCCGCCGATGATGCCGGGTCAGCCGTTCGACGCGCTGCAGAAACTGACGTACGCCGGGGTGATCTTCGTGCTCGCCCCGTTCCAGATCCTGACCGGGCTCGCGCAGGCGCCGGCACTGGAGGCGCGTTTCCCATGGTTCGTCCAGATGTGGGGTGGCCGGCAGGCCGCGCGCAGTCTGCACTACCTCGGTCTGCTCGCGTTCGTCGTGTTCACGGCCGGGCATCTGATGATGATCACGTTCTGGGGCTGGCCGCGTCTCAACGCCCTCATGATCTTCGGATCGGCCCGGAACCTTACGCTCGCGTTCTGGCTGTCCCTGGCCATCATCGCGGCGATCGTGGCGGTGCACGTGGCCGTCACCGTGTGGAGCCTGCGGAGCCCGCGTTCCGTGCAGCGCAGGCTCGGCGCGTTCAACGGCGTGGTCAAGCGGCTGCTGCTGCGTCCGTGCCGGTCCCGGCAGGACTACCCGGTCTCCGCCATCAGCCCGCAGCACCGGGTGAACGGCAAGCCGCCCGACTGCGATGCGTACAAGATCATGGCGGTGCACGATTTCGCCAACTGGGAGCTGCGGGTCGGCGGGCTGGTGGAGAACCCGGTCACACTCACGCTGGCGGACATCCGGGCGCTGCGCGGTAAGCAGACCCAGTGCGTGCTGCACAACTGCGTGCAGGGCTGGTCGAGCGTGGGCAAATGGGGCGGGCTGCCGCTGCGCGACCTGGTGGAGCTGGTCAGGCCGCTGCCGGAGGCGCGCTACATCTGCTTCCTGACCATGCAGGAGAACCGCCGGGACGAACCGAGCGCACCGGGCGTCGGGGGCGGGCAGTTCTACGAGGTCATCGACCTGGAACTGGCCTACTACCCCCAGGTCCTGCTCGCGTACGAGATGAACGGCGAGCCGCTGCCGATCAAGCACGGCGCCCCGCTGCGGCTGCGGCTGGAGACCCAGGTCGGCTTCAAGATGGCCAAGTGGATCGAGCAGATCGAGTTCGTCGCCGACTACTCCAAGATCGGGATGGGGATGGGCGGATGGCGCGAGGACAACGCCTACTTCGACAAGGACGTGGAGATCTGATGGGACGCGGAGATCTGATTGAGGGCGGCGTCGAGGTCGTACGCCGTCCCGAGCTCATCACGCTGACCGAGGCGCAGCGAGAACGGGTCCGCGAGCGGATCCACCGGGACCGGAAGACCTGCGCCGGCTGCGGCTCAGGGGGGTTCCACGTGGGTGACGCCCTCTATCTGGGCTTCCTGTTCCGCAGCGAGCCGCTGGACGCCTATATGGTCGCGCTCACCTGCGCCGATTCGGCGTGCCCCGACCCGTACAACGGGATCACGCTGCGCGGCCCCGAGTTCCTGTTCCCGTGATCCGTGAAAGTGCGCGTCCGCCTCACCGGTCGTCCGTGCCGCCGAGCGGGATGGTCGGACGCGCGATGCCCAGCCGCTCCATCACCGGCAGCGCCTCCCGCAGGGCGGCGCGCAGCGCGCCATAGCGTGCCCGCTCCTCCGGCGTGAGACCGCCGTGCCGGTAGTAGTGCTCCAGGCGCGGGAGCCGGCCCGCCAGCAACGTCCCCCACCGGATGCTGAAGTCGTAGACTCGCGCCTGGTCCGCCGACGCCTGCGGGTCGCCGGCCAGCTCGCGCAGCGCCTCGACCTCGCCGAACAGCATGTCGAGGTCGGCGGTGACGCCGGCCACCCGATGTTCCCCGTTCACGAGCTCGTCGTTCAATCAACCCACCTCGCCCCGTGACGCCCCCCGCCCGGCGGCCTGGAAATCGTCCCGCGGGCACTTCGAACGTACACCAACGCCTGCCGCGACATGCCGTGCCGTCGCCGTGCGAAAACCCCGGTCGCGTCGGGTTGTGGGGTGTGTCAAGAAGATTCAAGGAACCCCCCGCGTCCGGTGGGACGGCCGCCGGAAAAAGAATGAGAAATCGGACCAATCCGTGCGAATTACCCGTCCCTCTGGGGCTGTTTTCGCTATTTCACGGCTTCTGTGACTGTTGGGTTTGACCCCATCACCGTACGGATACGGAGAGTAGCCAAGGAGTACCTACAGTGACGAAACGGGGGAAATGCCGATGCGCACTTATCGGATGATGTCCTTGGCCCTGCTGACGGCCGCCGGACTGGCCGTCACCGCGCCGGCCTATGCCGCGGTCGCGGGACCGGCGAACGCGACGGCCGGCCTCGGAGTCGGGGCGGGCGTCGGCGCCGCGGCCGACCTCGGTCTCGGCCTCGGTCTCGGCCTCGGTCTCGGTCTCGACGTGGACCTCGCGCTCGGCCTGGGGCTCGGCGTCGCCGCCGACGCGGACGTCGCGGCCGGTGCGGCTGTCGGCGCAGGTGCCGCCGCGGATGCCGGGGTCGGAGTGGAGGCGGGTGCTGCCGGTGCCGCGGACGCCGGAGTGGGCGCGGCCGCTGCCGCCGAGGGCACCGGGGGTGATGGCATCTGAGGAACCGCGCGGTGCGTCCGCGGCCCGCTCCCGCACTCGCCCGCCGCCGTGAGACAGCGGATGCGAAGGCGCGGCCGACGTCCGCCTTCGCGGCGGGCGCACCGGCGGGAGTGGGCGGGCGGCCACGGGTGGCGCCCCGGCCGGTGTGCCGTACGGAATGGACGTGAGACGGGCCGACCATCGCGCCTCGGGTGAAGGAGGAGTGGCCATGGGGGCGCCGGGGAATTCCTTCCGTCATGTTGGAAGGACCGTTTAGATTTCTTTACCCTTCGCGACGGTTCATTCCGTTAAGAGTGCTTTCACCGCATGGCAATCTGTCTGTCATGCGTGATGGAAAAGTTGGTCTTGCTCTATGTGCCGGGGTGTTTGCGGTAATCGCCGGAGTCACCGGTGTCGCGACCCCCGCGCACGCCCAGCCCGTGGTCGCGCACCCCTCGGCACACACCCGGACCGTGACCGTCGCCCACAACGCGCCGGCCGCCTACGATCCACCGGCCGTCTACGGGCGTGCGGCCTATCTGGTCGACGCCACGACGGGTGACGTCCTGCTCGACGGCAACGCCGGACGGCGGATGCCGGTGGCCAGCCTGACCAAGGTGATGACCGCCTACATCGTGCTCCGCGAGGCGGATCCGGCCGACGAGATCGAGATCACCGGAAAGGATGTCAGATATGCCGAGGCCAACGACGGCACGGTGGCGTACCTGCGTCCCGGCGACCGGCTTTCCGTCGGGGATCTGCTGTACGCGCTGATGCTTCCCTCGGGCGCCGACGCGGCCCACGCGCTCGCCCGCACCTACGGCCCCGGCGTCGAGGGCTTCACAGCGAAGATGAACGCCACCGCCCGGGAGCTCGGGCTGCGGGACACGAGATATCTCAACGCCGACGGGCTGCCCACGCCGCACGGGCAGGGCGGCGTGTCCACCGCACGGGATCAGGTGCGGCTCGCCGAGATCGCGCTGCGCGATCCGCGGCTGGTGGAGATCACCTCGACCCGGCGCCACCACGTCCCCAGGACCGCCGATCACCGCTCCTACACCTGGACCAACACCAACAGCCTGGCCGGCGGGCGGGGCGTGATCGGCCTGAAGACCGGGTTCACCCGGGCGGCGGGCTACTGCCTGACCTTCGCCGCCGACCGCGACGGCCACCGGCTGATCGGCGTCATCCTCGGGGAAAGGCAGTCGGGCCGGCGTTTCCAGACCGCCCGCGCCCTGCTCGACTGGGCGCAGGACGGCCTGGAACGGCACGACTGGACGGAGGGCGAGGCGGCGGCCTGACCGCGCGCCCCGCCCCGTCGTCGTCCTCGGAGTCGTCGTCCTCGGAGTCGTCGTCCTCGGAGTCGTCGTCCTCGGCCGGGATGGCCGAGGACGGTCCATCAGATCAGACCCGCTGCCACAGGGCCGGGACGTTCGGCGGCTCCCAGCCCGCGAGCGCGGTGTGCGCCTGCAGGCATCGGTAGGTGGCGCCGCCGTAGGTGACCTGGTCGCCCGGCGTGTAGGCGGTGCCGGCGGCCCAGCTGCCGCCCGGCGCCGTCTGGGTCGGCGACGGGGTCGGGGTGGGCCTCGGCGTGGGGGTCGGGGTGGGGGTCGGCGTGGGCGTGGGGGTGCCGCCGCCGCCGATCTGCAGGTCGACGCAGGAGTAGAACGCGTTGGGCGTGTCGGCGACGTTCCAGACGGCGATGACCTTCTGGCGGCCGCTGTAGCCGCCGAGGTTCACGTTGTGCGTGACCGTCGCGCCCGGCTGCTTGCCGCCGCCGCTGAACGACGCGATCTTGCTGCCGCCGATGTAGTAGTCCCACGTGCTCGTGGCGTGGCGAGCGGTGAACGTCCAGGTGAAGCTCACCGAGCTGCCCACGCTCGTGGGCCGCCAGGCCTTGCTGTCGTCGTTGAGCGGGGCCCACCGCGAGTCGCCGGCGTTGCAGTTCAGCTGGCCCTTCGGGCCCTCGACGCTCTGCGGCTCCCAGACGATGGCGCCGCAGTTCTGCACGATGCCCTGGGCGCACTGCGCCTGCCGGCTGAGCGGTGACGACACGTAGCCGTGCGCCATCGCCGGGGAGGCGACGAACACGCCGGCTCCGATCGCGAGGGTCGCCGTCGACACGAAGGTCAACGTCTTTCGCATGTGTTGCTCCTTCCGCTGGGGGGGTGGAGCAAATATAAAGGAAAGTTTCCTAACAGTAAAGACCTGTCATCACCTCTGCCCAGGGTTTGTCAACAGCGCGGGCGGTGCCGTACGCGTCAGCCGGCCACGGCGGCGAGCGCGTCGATCTCGACGAGCATCGACTCGTGCGGCAGGCCCACGAACACGGTCGTACGGCAGGGCAGCACGCCGCTGGGACAGTTCTCCCTGACGAACTCGCCGTACGCCTCGTTCATGGGCGCGAAGTCCTCCCGTTTGGTGAGGTAGACGCGGAACATCAGGACGTCCTCGATACCCGCTCCGCCCGCGGTGAGGATCGCCTTGACGTTCTCCAGCGTCCTGCGGGTCTGCGCCCTGACGTCGCCGGGGTGCACGTACTCCCCGGTGGCCGGATCCTGCGGTCCCTGGCCGGACACCTGCAGCAGCGGCCCCCTGCGCACGCCCTGGGAGAACACCCAGGCCGGGGCGGGAGCACCATCGGTCAGAATCGCCTGCTTCTCCGACATGTCATCATTCCTTCGTAACGTCGTGCGGGATGCCGTGCCGCATGATACGCACCTGATCCGATGAGCCTGGGATGATCTTCAAGAACGCCACCGTCGTCGACGGGACCGGGGCCGGGCCGTACGTCGCCGACGTGGCCGTACGGGACGGCCGCATCAGCGAGGTCGGCGCCGCCACCGGCGGCGGGGCGGTGATCGACGCGGCCGGGCTGGTCCTCGCGCCGGGCTTCATCGACATGCACGCGCACTCCGACCTGGCGCTGCTGACCGAGCCCGACCACCTGGCCAAGGTGAGCCAGGGCGTGACCTGTGAGGTGCTCGGCCAGGACGGGCTGTCGTACGCCCCGGCGGACGAGGCGACGCTCGGGCGGCTGCGCCGCCAGCTCGCCGGGTGGAACGGCGACCCCGGCGGCTTCGACTGGAGCTGGCGGACGGTGGGGGAGTACCTCGACCGGCTGGACGAGGGCATCGCGGTGAACGCCTGCTATCTCGTCCCCCAGGGCACGGTGCGGGCGCTGGTCGTGGGCTGGGAGGACCGGCCGGCGACGGACGCCGAGCTGGCCGGGCAGAAGCGGGTGATCGCGCAGGCCATGGCGGACGGCGCCGTCGGCATGTCCACCGGCCTCACCTACACCCCCGGCATGTACGCGGGAACCGGCGAGCTGGCCGAGCTGTGCGGGGTGGTCGCCGCCTACGGCGGGTTCCACGCGACGCACCACCGGTCGTACGGCAGGGGCGCGCTGGAGGCGTACGCGGAGATGATCGAGGTGTCGCGCCGCTCCGGCTGCCCGCTGCATCTGGCCCACGCGACGATGAACTTCAAGGTCAACAGGGGACGGGCGGGCGAGCTGCTCGGCCTGCTCGACGACGCCATCGCGGACGGCTGCGACATCACGCTGGACAGCTATCCGTACCTGCCCGGCTCGACCACGCTGGCCGCGCTGCTGCCGAGCTGGGCGTCGGCGGGCGGGCCCGGCGCCACGCTGGAGCGGCTGCGCGATCCCGCGGCCTGCGCACGCATCCGGCACGTCATGGAGGTCGAGGGCTCCGACGGCTGCCACGGGGTGCCGGTCGAGTGGGACACGCTGCGGATCTCCGGCGCCCGCTCGGCGGCGCTGGCCGGCCGGGTGGGCACGGGCGTGGCCGACTTCGAGGACTTCCGCCGCCTGCTGATCGACGACGAGCTCGGGATCACGATCGTGCAGTTCGTCGGTGACGAGGAGAACGTCCAGACGATCATGCGGCATCCCGCGCACACCGGCGGCAGCGACGGGCTGCTGGCGGGGGCCAGACCGCATCCCCGGGCGTGGGGCGCCTTCCCCCGCTATCTCGCCAGGTACGTCAGGGAGCTGGGCGTGCTCAGTCTCCCCGAGTGCGTCGCGCACCTCACCGGCCGGCCGGCCCGGCGGCTCGGCCTGCGGGACCGGGGGCTGATCCGGGTCGGCTACCACGCCGACCTGGTGCTGTTCGACCCGGAGTCGGTGCGCGACACCGCCACGTTCGACGATCCCCGCCGCCAGGCGGAGGGGATCTCCCACGTGCTCGTGGGCGGCGTCCCGGTCATCGGGGACGGCCGCCACACCGGCGCGCTGCCCGGTAGGGCGCTGCGCCGTACGAGCACGGGCACCGCCGCTATTTGATGGATCCGGCGGTGAGTCCGGAGACGACCTTCCGCTCGATCAGCGCGAAGAGGATGATGACCGGGATCGTGGCGATCACCGAGCCGGCGAACAGGCTCTGCCAGTCGACCTGGTACTGGCCGATGTAGGAGTTGAGCGCCACGGTCAGCGGCTGGTTCTCCGGCGTGGTGGTCAGGGTCAGGGCGACCACGAACTCGTTCCACGCCGCGATGAACGTGAAGATCAGCGCCGTGACGACACCCGGCATCGCGAGCGGCAGGGTGACCCGGAACAGGACGCCGAACCTGCCGGAGCCGTCCATGGCGGCGGCCTCCTCCAGCTCGCGCGGGATCGAGGCGAAGTAGGCGTGCAGGATCCACACGGCGAAGGCCAGGTTGAAACCGCCGTTGACGAGGATCAGGGACCAGACCGAGTCGACCATCCCGAACTGGGCGAACTCCCGGTAGATGCCGACCAGCATCGCGGTGGGCTGGAACATCTGGGTGATCAGCACCAGGAACAGGAACACCATGCGGCCGCGGAAGTTGTGCCGGGCCGAGTAGTAGGCGGCGGGCAGGGCGACCAGCAGCACCAGGATCGTCGAGCCGGCCGCCACCTCCAGGGTGACCAGCAGGTTGCCGGCCAGGCCGCCGGACCAGAACTCGGTGAAGGCGCTCCAGTGGAACGAGCTCGGCAGGTAGAGGGCCTCGCGCTGCTCCTCCCTGGGCCGCAGCGCGGCGATGATCATCTGCAGGTAGGGGAAGATGAAGATGATCGCGATCACGTACGCGCCGGCCGCGATCAGCACCTTCTTGAGCGGCGCCGGATTGGGCATACGCCGAGGGGCCTTGTGAGAGGTCATCGGGGCACCTCGGTCTTCCAGTTGGTGACCTTCAGGAAGATCGCCACGAGTACGATCACCATGCCGAAGTTGACCACGGACATCGCGGCGGACTCACCGATGTCGGAGCCCTTGAGGATGAACATGAAGATCGTGGACGTGGCGGTCGAATAGCCCGGCTGGCCGTGCGTCATCACCCAGATGATCGGGAAGTTGTTGAAGACGTTCATCACGTTGATGAGGGCCGCCACGGTCAGCGCCGGCCGCAGCAGCGGCAGCGTGACCGACCAGTAGGTGCGCCATCTGCTCGCACCGTCCACCCTGGCCGCCTCGTACACCTCGGCGGGGATCGTCGCCAGCCCGGCGAGCAGCGCGTACGTCGTGAACGGCACCGAGACGAACACGGCCACCGCGATCAGCCACGGCATCGCGGTCGACGCGGCGCCGAGCGGGTCGGCGTCGGCCCCGCCGAGCGCGTCGATCAGCCCGAGGTCCCGGCGGATCATGTTGATCAGGCCGACCTCGGGGTCGAGCATCCACTTGAACATGATCGACGTCATGACCACCGACGCGGCCCATGGCGCGATCAGCGCCCAGCGCGTGACCCGGCGGCCGGGGAAGCGCTGGTTGAACAGCTGGGCGAGGCCGAGCGAGATCAGGACCGTGAGAGCGACGACGGCCACCACCCAGATCACGCTGCGGATCATCACCCCGCCGAAGTCGGCCTCGTCGAACAGCTTGGCGTAGTTGCCGGTGCCGTTGGAGCCCTGTACGACGCCGAACCGGCTGATCTTCAGGAACGACGACCGGATCATCTCGATGACCGGCCAGACGACCACGACGGCGATCAGCACCATCGCCGGACCGATCCAGGCGAGGGGTTCCAGCTTGCGGGCCACCCGTTTGAGGGCGGGCATCTGCTGCATTGATTCCTGCTTCCTGCTTCGGGAAGAAAGGGGTACGGCCCGCGCCTTGTCCGGGATCGGGTTCCCCGGCGCGAGCCGTACCGGTGGGTCAGCTGCCCTCGGCGATCTTCTGGATCTCGCCCAGCACCTTGGCGGGGTCACCGCTGACGGCGCTGCCGATCGTCTGCTTGATCGCGGTGTTCACCTCGGACCACTTGGGGTCGGTGAACGGGTAGAACGTGGCGTTCGGCAGGGCGTCGAGGAACGGCTTGAGCTTCTCGTCGGAGGAGAGCTTCTCGATGCCCGACTTCGTCACCGGCAGGAGCTTGTAGGTGTCGCTGATCTTCTGCACGGCGGAGGAGGAGTAGAAGAAGTCGAAGAACTTCCTGATCTGCTCCTGGTGACCGTTCTTGTTGAAGGCCATGATCCAGTCTTCGACGCCGAGGGTGGTGTCCATCGGGCCGCTCTTACCGGGGATGGCCGTGACCCCGTAGTTGGTGAGGCCGCCGCTCTCGAAGATCGGGATGGACATGGGGCCGCCGTTGACCATGCCGACCTTGCCGGCGGCGAAGTCCTCCCAGACCGTCTTGCGGTCCTTGGTGCCGGGGTTCGGCGTGGTCAGGCCCGCGTCGTGCAGTCCCTTGATGAACGTGAACGTCTCGACGTTCTGCGGCGAGTCGATCGCCCACTTGCCCGAGTCGTCCTTGTAGCCGCCCCCGTTGCCCATGAACCACAGGAACGACTCGGCCTGCGCCTCCTCCTGGCCGAGCGGCAGGCCGAACGGCTGGGAGACCCCCGCCTTCTTGAGCTTCTCCGCGTCCGCCTTGAGCTCGTCCCAGGTCTTGGGCGGCTCGGCGATCCCGGCCTTCTCGAACAGGTCCTTGTTGTAGAACAGCGCCCGGGCCGAGGAGACGAACGGGATGCCGTACGCCGTGCCGTCCACCTTGCCGAACTCGGCGAACTTCTCCAGCAGGTCGGACTGGGTGTTCGGGGAGAGCACCTCGTCGACCTTGTGGAGCAGCCCGTCCTGCACGAAGCCGGAGTAGTCGCCCGTCTGCAGGATGTCCGGCACCTGGCCGTTCTGCACCATCGTGGCGACCTGCTTGTCGATGTCGTTCCAGTTGATGACCTGGACCTCGACCTTGATGTCGGGGTTGGCGGCCTGGAACTCGTCGACGACGCTCTTCCAGAACTTGTCCCCGCTGTTCTCGGCCGTCGGGCCGTCGCCGTAGTCGGCCGCGACCATCTTCAGGGTGACCGGGCCGCCCGCGGCCTTGTCGCCGCCATCGCCGCCGCCGTTGCCGTCACTCCCCGACCCGCAGGCGGACAGGGCCAGTACGGCCGCCAGGCCGATCGTGGCCGCGCCGGCGATCCTCTTGCTCATCTGATAACCACCTCGAAATCGACTGGTCTGTACCGGCCCGGTGACAGATGACGGCCAGACCTCTGATCCGCACTATCGAAAGCCAGGGTAAACACGAGGTAACCGGCCGGTCTATACCGGCGAATATCGGATTTACAACGAGAGGGTGTCGGTCCTGGATCACCGGTCTATACCAGCCGGGCGGGAGTCGGGGGCTTCGCCGGAGCCGGAGTGCGCGAATCGGCGATGGTCTGCGCGATACTGCGCAAAATTACCCTATTTCGCGCGATTTTGAGCGTACGTCGACCGGGTGGCAGTGGCAACGTGGCACGGGCGGGCGTCCCCGGGGGGTCGTGCCCGCCGGGCATCTCCGTTATGTGGTCGTGACTTGACGTGCGGCATCCCCTGCCGCTTTCATGGGAGCCACTCCCGTAAACGTTTACAGCAGGCTCTCCAACCGTCCGTAAACGTTTACAGAATCGACGGACAGGAGGTGGGCCGTGGCCGAAGGGCCGACGATCACTACGATCGCCGAGCGCGCCGGGGTGTCGATCGCCTCGGTGTCGCGGGTGCTCAACGGCCTGCCGACGCGCGAGGAGACCGTGCGGCGGGTGCTCGCGGCCGCCGACGAGCTGGGATACGTGCCCAACGCCGTGGCCAGATCGCTGAAGTCACGCCGCACGCTCCAGGTGGCGTTCGCGATGGCCGACATCGGCAACCCGGTGTACGTGGCGATGATCCGCCAGATCCAGCCGGTGCTGAAGGCCGCCGGATACCGGCTCGTGCTGCACTCGACCGACGCCGACGTCGCGGAGGAGATCGACGTGCTGCGCAGCCTCGGCGAGCGCTACGCGGACGGGATGATCATGAGTCCGCTGCGGGTCACCGACGATCACCTGAAGGCGATCACGGCCGCGCGGGCGCCGGTCGTGATCATCGGTTCGGTGCCGGAGGGCACTCCCGTCGACAACGTCCGCGCCGACTCGGGGACCGGCGTGCGGCTGGCGCTCGACCATCTGTACGCGCTGGGCCGCCGCCGGATCGGCTTCGTCGACGGCCCGCTCGACACGGTGCCGGGAGCCGCGCGCCTCGCCGCCTACCGCGATGCCCTGCACGCGCTCGGCCTGCCGTACGACGAGGATCTGGTCGAGATCGGCGACTTCTACCGTACCGACGGGGCGGCGGCAGCGGCGCGCCTGCTCCGGCGGGCCGGGGACGTCGACGCGCTGATGTGCGCCAACGACCTGATCGCGCTCGGCGCCTACGACGTGCTGCGCCGGGCCGGACGGCGGATTCCCGCCGACGTGGCGGTCGTCGGCATGGACGACACGGACCTGGCGGCGGTGGCCTGGCCGGCGCTCACCAGCGTCTGTCTGGGCTCGGCCGAGCGCGGCCGGGCGGCGGCCGAGTTGCTGCTCGACCGGCTGCGGGACCGCGAACGGCCGCCGCGGGTCGTCATGGTCCCGCCCCGCCTGGTCACCCGCGCCTCGACCGAGGGCGGGCCGTGACCGCGGCCGCCGGCGCGTACGCCCCGGCCCCGCCGCGCCGCCCGCGCCGTACGCCGCGCCGCGGCGGCGGACGGGAGATGTTCCTGCTCATGCTGCCCGCGCTGGTCCCGGTGCTGGTGTTCAGCGTCGGACCGCTGCTCTACGGCATCTTCCTCGCGTTCACCGACGCCAGGTCCGGCCGGAACGCCGAGACCTCGTTCGTCGGCCTGGCGAACTTCGGCGACCTGCTCACCGACGGCGACTTCTGGACCTCGTTCCGGATCGGCATGATCTGGGGGATCTCCGTCACCGTGCTGCAGTTCCTCGCCTCCCTCGGCCTGGCGCTGCTGCTCGACCGGGACCTGCGGCTGCGCGGCCTCGCCCGGGTGCTCGCCCTGGTGCCGTGGGCCATGCCGCCGGTCGTCATCGGCCTCATGTGGCGGCTGGTCTACCACCCGAACGCCGGCATCCTCAACGCCGTGCTCCGGGACGCCGGGCTGCTCGGCCACAACGTCGACTGGCTCAACGACTTCGCCATCGCACTGCCCGCGGTGATCGTGGTCGGGGTCTGGACCGGCATGCCGCAGACCACGGTCGTGCTGCTGGCGGGCCTGCAGAACGTGCCGCGAGAGCTGTACGAGGCCGGCCAGGTCGACGGGGCCGGCACCTGGCGGCGTTTCTGGAACATCACGCTGCCCCAGCTCCGCCCGGTGATCGTGGCGATCACCTCGCTCGACTTCGTGTGGAACATCAACCAGTTCGGCCTGGTCTACGTGCTCACCCAGGGCGGCCCCGGCGGACGGACCCGCCTGCCGATGCTGTTCGCCTACGAGGAGGCCTTCCGATTCGGCTTCTTCGGCTACGCGTCCACGCTCGGTGTGGCGATCGTGATCGTCGTGCTGGCCGTGCTCGGCCTCTACCTGTGGCGCCAGATGCGGGAGGCGAACTGACATGCGGCGTGCCCTGTCGTACCTCGCCCTGCTCGGCTACCTGGTCTTCCTGGCGTTCCCGCTGATCTGGCTGCTGTCGACCGCGCTGAAGACGCCGCAGGAGATGGCCTCGCTGGACCCGGCGTGGCTGCCGCGCCGCCCGACGCTCGCCAACTTCGCCGACGCGTTCGCCGAGCAGGACCTGGTCGGCAGCGCGCTGCGCAGCCTGGTCGTCGCGACGGCCAGCGCGGTGATCACCGTGGTGCTCGCGCTGCCGGCGGCGTACGCGCTGGCCAGGCACCGGGGCGCGGTCAACAGGATCGCGATCGGCTGGGTGCTGGTCAGCCAGGTCTTCCCGGTCATCCTGATCATCATCCCGCTGTTCATGGTGCTGCGGCGCTTCGACCTGGTGAACACCCTGCCGGGCCTGACCTTCGTGCACGTGACGTTCACGCTGCCGTTCGCGCTCTGGATGCTCCAGGGGTACGTGCGGGCGGTCCCGCGGGAGCTGGAGGAGGCGGCCGCGGTCGACGGCGCGGCGAAGGCGACCTCGATCGTCAAGATCGTCGCGCCGCTGCTCGCGCCCGGCGTGGTGGCCACGCTGCTCTTCGCCTTCATCTCGTCCTGGAACGAGTTCCTGTTCGCCCTGGTCGTACTCAAGGACCCGGACATCGCGACCCTGCCGCTCACGCTGGTCAAGTTCACCGGCGCCGAGGGGGTCGTACGGCTCGGCCCGCTCGCCGCGGCCTCGCTGCTGGCGACCATCCCGAGTCTGGTGTTCTTCGCCGCGATCCAGCGGCGGCTGAAGTCCGGGCTCATGGCCGGCGCCGTCAAGGGATAGCCCCCGATTGGAGAGTCATATGCGCAGGAGAACCGCTCTCGCGGCGGCGGCGACGGCCGTCGCAGCGCTGATCGCCGGTTGCGGCGGCGGAGGCGGAGACGGCGGCGCCGCGCCCGGCGAGCCGGTCACGCTGAAGTTCCTCAGCCTCGCCTGGCAGAAGGAGTCGATCTCCGCCAACAAGCAGCTCGTGGACGAGTGGAACACCGCCAACCCCGACATCCAGGTCGAATACGTCCAGGGCAGCTGGGACAACGTCAACGATCAGCTCGTCACGTCGTTCGAGGCCGGCGACCCGCCGGACGTCATCCACGACGACTCGCCGGCGCTGGCCGGGTTCGCCTCGCGCGGCTATCTGCTCGACCTGTCGGGCAGGCTGCCCGCCGAGCTGAAGAACGACATCCCGCAGGCGGCCTGGGACACCGTCACCTTCGACGACGGCAGGGGCGGCACCGGCGTCTACGGCGTGCCGTTCCTGCAGGAGTCGCAGGTCGTCATCGCCAACAAGAAGCTGCTCGACGCGGCGAAGGTGCGCATCCCCACCCCCGCCGACCCGTGGACCTGGGACGAGTTCGCCGAGATCAGCAAGAAGCTCACCAAGGACGGCACGTACGGCGTGGCCTGGCCGATGAAGTCCCCGGTGAACAAGGTGCTCAACCTCGCGCTCAACTTCGGCGGGACGTTCTTCTCGAACGAGGGCGGCAAGACCACGGTGAAGGTCGGCCCGCAGGAGCGCGAGGTGCTCCAGCGCATCCACGACCAGCTCTACAGGGACAAGACGGCCGACCCCTCCGCGCTCGGCATGGGCACCGCCGACCCGCTGCCCGGGTTCTACGCGGGCAAGTACGCCCTGCTGCCCGCCGGCGTCTACCTCCGCCAGCAGGTCGTCGAGCAGGCTCCCGACGGCTTCGAGTGGATCACGCTTCCGCCGCTGAAGGGCACCACCTCCGAGCAGGGCGCGACCTCGCAGACCCTGTCGGTCCCGGCGGACGGCAGGCACCCCGACGAGGCGGTGAAGTTCATCTCCTTCTTCCTCAACGGCCCCAACCAGGCCAAGCTGGCCAGGGGCGACTGGCTGCTGCCGACCAGCAGGGCCGCAGCCGGCGACCCGTCGATGACCACCGAGGAGAACGGCTGGGACGTGGCGACCGCCTCGGCCGGGAACCTCGTCGTCGCGCCCTACCTCAAGGTGAACGGCTTCGACGAGTGGAAGAGCAAGGTGGCCACCCCCACCCTGCAGGAGTACTTCGCAGACAAGATCAGCCTCGATGACGCCGCCCGGAGGCTGGTCGAGGAGGGCGACAAGGTACTGGAGCGGTACGCCCGCTGACGCCGGGGTGCGCGCACCACGGCGGACGGACACGAGACCACGGGTTTCCCGGGGAAGGGAGAGACGATGAGCGAGGAGTACGCCGAGCGGGCGCGGGGCTGCCTGCTCGGCCTCGCGGTCGGGGACGCCCTGGGCCGGCCGGCGGAGAACCTGCCGCCCGAGGAGATCGCCCGCCGCTGGGGCCGCCTGACCGAGATCGAACCCGGCCGGGGCGGCACCGACGACACCGAATACGCGATCTTCGCGGCCTCGCTGCTCGTCAGGTACGGTCGCGCCCTCACCGGTGACGACGTCGCCCGGGCCTGGCGGGAGGAGATCGTCGGCAAGATCGAGGGACCGATGCGCGGCGCCGGGTTCTCCGAGCTGGGCACCGTCCAGGCGCTGCGCCGGGGTCTGGCGCCGCCGATGACGGGACGGTGGCATCCGCACGGCTGGTCGGACGGGCTGGCCATGCGGGCGGCGCCGTACGGGATCTTCGCGGCCGGCGAGCCGGAGGAGGCGGCCCGGCTGGTCGCGGTGGACGGCGCGGTGAGCCACAGCGGCGAGGGGATCTGGGGCGGCCGGGCGGTCGCGGCGGCCGTCGCCGTCGCGATGACCGGGGCCGAGCCGAGCACGGTCGTGGCCGCCGCCCTCGCCGCCGTGCCGGAGGACAGCTGGACCGCGAGGAACCTCCGTGCAGCCGTCGCCGTCGTCGCGGCCCACGGGGCGGACGTCGCGGCGCTGAACCCCCGCAGGCCCGCCGTCATCGGCGATCCGCACGAGGCGCTCTCCCGTGAGCTGCACGAGGCCGTGGTGGCACGGCACTACCCGTGGACCGACCTCGCGCCGGAGGCGGTGGCGCTGGCCTTCGCCGCGTACCTGACGGGCGGCGGCGACGTCGAGGAGTCCGTGGTCGTGGCGGCGAACCTCGGCAGGGACGCCGACACGACGGCGGCCATCGCCGGCGCCCTCGCGGGGGCGGGGCGCGGCGATGACGGCGTGCCCGACCGCTGGGCCGCCGAGATCGGCCCGGTCGCCGGGGCGTGCCTGCCGGGTGTGGCGGGCAGGCACGTCCTCGACGTCGCCGACGAACTGGTCGAAAGGGCACTGGAACCGGTGGAAGGGACCTGAGAGATGTCATCGGGGGAGATCGGCCCTGATCGCCGGGATCGTCGAGATGATCGAGGCGACCGGATCGCGGGCGCGGTGATCGGGCTCGCGATCGGCGACGCGGCGGGCTGGCCGTCGGCACGGCACCGCTCCGGTGTCCTCGCGCCGTGGAGCAGGCGGCTGCACCGGGAGCTCGACGGGTTCGCCGAGGAGCACCGGGTCACCACGCTGCCGGTGCCGTTCACGCTCAACCAGCCGGTGCGGCCGCTGGCGCTCGGCCCGTCCGACGACGCGGAATGGCTCGCCTGGACGGCCTCGACGCTCCACGAGGACCGGGCCGAGGCGTTCGGCCGCCTCGCCGGCCGCGACGACCTGCGGGCCCGGATCTCGGTGCGCACCGCGCTCGACAACCTCGCCGGCGGCCGGCCTCCACCCGCGAGCGGGCACGACAACCCGCACTTCTTCGACGACGCGGCAGCCGTACGTGCCGTCGCGTTCGGCGCGGCCGGGCTCGACCCGACGCGGGACGCGCAGGTCACCAACGCCGGGGACGGCGTGCTCGGGGCGCGGGCGATGGCCGCGGCGGTGGCGGCGCTGGTGGGGGGAGCCCCGATGACGGCGGCCGTCGCCGCCGCGCTGGCCGAGCTGCCGGACGACACCGCGATCGGGCACGCCGCACGGGCCGCGCTGGCGGCCGCCCGCCGGGCGGGCGATGCCTTCGCCGCGGTCCCGGCGCTGGACGCGGTGCTGTTCGACCACGTCTACAGCTACGGCGTCGCAGCGGCGCAGACCGTGCCCGCGGCCCTGGCACTCGCGGAGGTGTCCGGCGGGGCGCTGCCCGCCGCGGTATCCGCCGCCGCGTGCCTGTCGCCGGCCGCCGACTCGGCCCCGGCCCTCACCGGGGCGCTGACCGGCGCGTTCAGCGGCCATGCCGCGCTGCCCCGGGGATGGAGCGCGGCGGCACGCACGTTGCTCGGCTGCTGCCTGCCGGAGCTGGCCGGGGTCGACCTATTGGACATCGCGAAGGGACTGGCATGACGTCCGGGGGAATCCGTGTGAGGAGCGGCATGACGCCGCTGGAGGACAGGGCCGCGGGCTGCGTCGCGGGCGCGGCGGTCGGGGACGCACTCGGCGGCGCGACCGAGGGCTGGACCCCCGAGCAGATCCGGGCGCGCTACGGCGGCCGCGTCGACGGGATCGTGCCCCCCTACCACGCCGACTGGCGCAACGCCCGGCCGATCGCGCCCTACCACAAGGGCGACGGTCACGTCACCGACGACACCCTGATGACGCACGCGCTGATCCGGGTGTACGAGCGGGCGGGCGATCACCTCACCGCCTACGACGCGGCCGAGCACCTGGTGCCCGAGATGATGGGCGAGAAGCGGTGGATCCCCGAGCTGGAGGCCGAGGCGCTCCCGCTGCACCGGGTGTTCCTCGCCGAGAAGTGGCTGGTGCTGCGGCTGCACTACGGTCACGTCGATCCGCGTGAGGCGGGCGTCGGCAACATCGTCAACTGCGGGGCCGCGATGTACATGGCCCCGGTCGGCGTGGTCAACGCGGGCGATCCGGCCGGGGCGTACGCCGAGGCCGTCGACCTGGCGGGGGCGCACCAGTCGAGCTACGGACGGGAGGCGGCCGGGGTGCTGGCCGCCGCCGTGGCCGAGGCGATGCGGCCGGGCGCGACACCCGACTCGGTGGTCGCGGCCTGCCTGCGCCTGGCCAGGGACGGGACGCGGGCCGCCATCGAGGCGGTGTGCGAGGCCGCGCGCGGGATCGGCCACTGGGACGGCTCGTTCGTACGGCTGCGCGAGGCGGTCCGCCCGTACGACACGGTGGCCGACACCTACCGCGACCAGGGGCTGGGGGCGCGACGGCCGAGCCGGCTGCACAGCATCGAGGAGCTGCCGCTCGCGCTGGCCTTCCTGGTGATCGCGGGGGGCGACTATCGGGAGACCGTGCTCGGCGCGGTGAACTACGGCAGGGACGCCGACTCGATCGCGTCGATGGGCGGCGCGATCGCCGGGGCGCTCGCCGGACTGTCCGCTGTGCCGCCGGACTGGCTGGCCGACGTCTCCGCCGCCAGCCGCCTGGACCTGGTGGCCCCCGGCCTCGCGCTCGCCGGGGTGGCCCGTAAGATCCACGAGGCCGACCTGACGCGCCGCCGGGCGCACGAGGCCGCCTTCGCGGAGCTGATCCGATGATCAGGCTCACCTGGGTGCAGCCGGAGGACCTGGTCGGCCACGAGCTGCGGCAGGCCTTCGAGGACGGCCGCTACGACCGGCATCGCAAGGAGGTGACGGCGATCACCGAACGCTGGCGCAGAGCCGGCGGGCCCGGCGCGCCGCCCCGGGCGGGTGCCTCACCCGAGCCCGCCCCGCCGGAGCTGCGCCGCCTCGCCGGGCAGGTGCTCGACGAGCTCGCCGCGATCCCGTCGCCGCTGCCCGAGCCGTCGTCGCTCGACGAGATCGTGGCGGCCTGCCCGTCGTGGCCGTCCTCCCGCCCCGGGAGGGGAGGCGCGGACCCGGACCGGGTGCTCGGCGCCTGGCTGGGCCGGGCCGCCGGGTGCGTGCTCGGCAAGCCGGTGGAGAAGATCCCGCGCGCGGGCATCAGGGAGATCGCCGAGGCCACGGGCAACTGGCCCATCCGCGGCTGGTTCACCGCGATCGGCCTGCCTGCCGACGTGGCCGCCCACTGGCCGTGGAACCGGCGCAGCGCCGCGACCAGTCTCGCCGAGAACATCGACGGGATCCCCGAGGACGACGACCTCAACTTCCCGCTGCTCGCGCTGTCCCTTCTGGAGCGGTGCGGGCGCGGCTTCACGACCGACGACGTCGCCCGGCTCTGGCTGGACGAACTGCCCGGCGGGCGGGTGTTCACCGCCGAGCGGGTGGCCTACCGCAACCTGCTCGCCGGGATCGAGCCGCCGGAGACCGCGACGTACCGCAACCCGTTCCGCGAGTGGATCGGCGCCCTGATCAGGGTCGACGTGTACGGCTGGGCCAACCCGGGCGATCCGGTCGCGGCGGCGGAGTTCGCCCACAGGGACGCCCGGCTCAGCCACACCGCGAACGGGATCTACGGGGCGATGTTCGCCGCCGCGATGTGCGCCAGGGCCATGACCGCGTCGTGCGTCGACGAGGTGATCGAGGCGGGTCTCGCGGTGGTGCCGCCCGAGTCGCGGCTGGCCCGTGCCGTACGGACGGCCGTGGCCGACGCCCGGGAAGAACCGGACTTCGAGCGGGTCGTGGACCGGCTGTACGAACGGCACGGCGACCGCGGCCACGGCGCCCTCCACTGGGTGCACACGATCAACAACGCGGCGCTGATCGCGGCCGCCGTGGTGCACGGCCGGGGCGACTTCACCACCTCGATCGCGGCCGCCGTGGCCGGGGGGTGGGACACCGACTCGGCCGGGGCCACGGTCGGGTCGATCGTGGGCGCGCTGAACGGCGGCGTCCCCCGCCAATGGACGACGCGGCGGAGCCGGCTGGCCAGCAGCCTGGCCGGGTTCGACGGGATCGGGCTGGACGAGCTCGCCCGGCGCACGGTCGCGCTGACGGGCTGACGGGAGCGGAGGAGGAAGCATGATCTCGGTGTTCGGCAGCGCCAACATGGACCTGGTGGCGTACGTGCCGACGGCGCCCAAGCGCGGCGAGACCGTGACGGGGCGGGACTTCCGCTCGGTTCCCGGGGGGAAGGGGGCCAACCAGGCGATAGCCGCGGCCCGGGCGGGTGCCCGGGTGGCGTTCCTCGGCGCGGTCGGAGACGACGCGTTCGGCCCCGGGCTGCGGCGGGCGCTGACCGATTCCGGGGTCGACGTGGCACGGCTGCGCACCGTCCCAGGGCCGTCCGGCATCGCGCACATCGTGGTGGACGACGCCGGCGGCAACTCGATCATCGTGGTGCCCGGCGCGAACGGCACGGTGACCGGCCCCGACCCGGCCGACCTGGCGGTCATCGCCCGCTCCGACGCGCTGCTGCTGCAGCTCGAACTGCCGCTTGAGGCGGTGACGGCGGCGGCCCGGGCCGCTCGGGTCCCCGTCGTGCTCACCCCGGCGCCCGCACGGGAGCTGCCGGACGACCTGCTCGACGCGGTCGACCTGATCGTTCCCAACGAGCACGAGGCCGTCGCGCTCACCGGAGCCGCCGACCCGGAGAGCGCGCTGGCCGCCCTGCTGGAGCGGGTGCCCGAGGTGGTGATCACCCTGGGCGTCCGTGGCGTCCTGTACGGCTCCCGCGACGGGCTGCGGCTGCGGGTGCCCGCGCTGCCGGTGCCGGTGGTGGACACCACGGCGGCCGGGGACACCTTCGCCGGGGCCCTGGCCGTCGCCCGGGCGGAGGGGCGGGAGCCGGCGTCGGCGCTGCGGTTCGCCACGGCCGCCGCCGCGCTGTCGGTGGGGCGCCGTGGCGCGAGCACCTCGATGCCGCACCGGCCGGAGATCGACCGGATGCTCGGCTCCCACGGGTGAGCCGAGCGCGGCGGTGCGGCGGTCAGGCCTCGATGACGTCCATGCCCGCCTGGGTGAACGCCTTGACGAGGTCCGGAGCGGCGCCGCGGTCGGTGACCAGGGTGTCGATCGCGTCACACGAGCAGATCCGGGCGAACGCCCGCGTGCCCAGCTTGGTGGAGTCGGTCACCACGATGACGTGCCGGGCCTGGGCAGCCATCAGCCGGTTGATGCCCGCCTCGCCCTCGTGATGCGCGAACGCCCCGCGCTCCGGGTCGAGCGCGTCCACGCCGAGGATCGCGTAGTCGAGCGTGATCCCCTGCAGCACGCCGTCGGCCAGCGGGCCGATCAGCTCGTAGGAGGCGGGCAGCGCGACCCCTCCGGTGACCACCAGCTTGACGTGCCCCCGCACGACGAGCTCGTTCGCGATGTTGAGCGCGTTCGTCACCACGGTGAGGCCGGGCTCTCCGCTGGGCGGGCCGGGGTCGGCGCGGCTCGCCAGGGTCCTGGCGACCTCGGTGGTGGTGGTCCCGCCGTTCAGCCCGACGATCGAGCCCGGCGGGACGAGCGCGGCGGCGGCCGCCGCGATCCGGTGCTTCTCCGGGGCGTTGCGCGCCGCCTTGTACTGCAGCGGCAGGTCATAGGAGATCGCGTTGACCACCGCACCGCCGCGGGTGCGGGTGAGCATCTGCTGGCGGCTCAGGTGGTCGAGGTCGCGCCTGATGGTGGCGGCCGACACGCCCAGCTCCGCGGCGACGGGCTCGACCTCGACCTTGCCGTCCCTCGCGAGGATCGCGAGCAGCGCGTTCCACCGTTCGTGGCTCGTCATGGGTTCCTCTCAGCGGTTCGCCCCAAAGCGTAGCCAACCCGCGTCTTGCGCATATTTGACTGTTAGTGGCATCTTATGAGCAGAAATGCACATCAAGGAGGCGTCCGTTGACACACGTTCAGGAGGAGATCGCCAGCCAGCCCGAGTGCTGGCGCAGGGCGCTGGATCTCGGGGCGGGCGCCCCCGATGGCCTGCCCCTGCCCGGTGAGCGCGTGGCCGTGATCGGCTGCGGGACCTCGCTCTACATGGCCCAGGCGTACGCCGCGCTGCGCGAGGCCACGGGGCAGGGCGAGACCGACGCCTGGGCCGCCTCCGAGCTGCCCGCCCGCCGCTACGACCGGATCGTGGCGATCACCCGCTCCGGAACCACCAGCGAGATCCTCGACGCGCTGGGCGCCGTCGACGACGGGAGACCCACGGTCGCGATCACGGCGGATCCCGTCACCCCCGTCGCCGACCTGGCCGGCACCCTGATCACACTGGACTTCGCCGACGAGCGCTCGGTGGTGCAGACCCGCTTCGCGACGAGCTGCCTGGCCATGCTCCGCGCCCATCTCGGCGAGGCCCCCGCCGACCTGCCCGAGCAGGCCGAGCGGGCGCTCGCCGCCGACCTGCCCGACCAGGCCCTCTCCCGCCGCCAGTTCACCTTCCTCGGCAGCGGCTGGAGCAACGGCGTCGCCGCCGAGGCCGCGCTCAAGCTGCGCGAGGCCGCGCTGGCCTGGTCGGAGTCCTACCCCGCCATGGAATATCGCCACGGTCCGATCAGCATCGCCGACGAGGGCGGCCTGGTCTGGTTCTTCGGCGGTGCCGACGGGCTGCTCGACCAGGTGGTCCGTACCGGGGCCGCGACCACCGTGGCCGTCCTCGACCCGCTCGCCGACCTGGTGCGGGCCCAGCGCCTGGCTGTGGAGCTGGCCCGCTCGCGCGGCCTCGATCCGGACCGCCCGCGCAACCTCACCCGGTCCGTGATCCTCGGTTCGACGTGATCCTCACGGTCACCCTCAACGCGGCGCTCGACGTGACCTACGAGGTGGCGGAGCTGGTGCCGGGCGGCACGCACCGGGCGAACGCCGTCCACGAGCGCGCCGGCGGAAAAGGCGTGAACGTCGCCCGCGTGCTCACCGCGCTCGGCCATGAACGGGTCCTCGCCACCGGCCTCGCCGGGGGCCCGGCCGGAGCCGAGATCACCGCGGAGCTCGCAGCCGCGGGCATTCCGGCCCGGTTCGCCCCGATCGCGGGTGACTCCCGCCGGACCGTCGCGATCGTCGCGTCCGGCGACGCCACGATGTTCAACGAGCCCGGGCCGGTCGTCACGGCCGAGGAATGGCACGGGTTCCGCGAACTGTTCCGCGCGCTGTGCGCCGAGGCCGAGGTGGTCGTGCTGTCGGGCAGCCTGCCGCCCGGCGTCCCCGCGGACGCGTACGCCCTCCTCACGGCCGACGCCCGCGCCCGCGGCGTCCGCGTCCTGCTCGACGCGGACGGCGAGCCGCTGCGGCTCGGGCTGGCCGCCGGGCCCGACGTCGTCAAACCGAACACGGCCGAGCTGGCCCGCGTGGCCGGTCCCGGCCCGGTGACCGAGGCCGCGCGGTCGCTGCTCGACGCCGCATCCGGGACGAGCGCCGTGGTGGTCTCCCGAGGCGCCGACGGTCTGCTGGGCGTCACCTCCGGCGGCACCTGGTCGGTGCGCCCGCCCCGGGCCCTGGCGGGCAACCCCACCGGCGCCGGGGACGCGGCGGCCGCCGCGCTGGCCCGGGCACTGTGCGGCGAGACCCCGGTCGACTGGCCGGTCGCGCTCGCCGACGCCGTCGCCCTGTCCGCCGCCGCCGTGCTCGTCCCCGTCGCCGGGGACGTCGACCTCGCCGCCTACCGCGCGTTCTCGCAGGAGATCTCATGCCGCTCGTCACGACAGCCTCGATGATCGACGCCGCCCCCGCCGGGGTGTGCGCCTTCAACGTCATCACCCTGGAGCACGCCGAGGCCATCGTGCTGGCCGCAGAGCGGACCGGCATCCCGGTGATCCTGCAGGTCAGCGAGAACGCGGTGCGGTTCCGCCTCGGCCGGCTGCGGCCGATCGCCGTCGCCGCCGGGGCCCTCGCCGCCGACGCGTCGGTGCCCGTCGCACTCCACCTCGACCACGTCACCGACGACGGACTGCTGCGCGAGGCGGCCGACGCCGGATTCGGCTCGGTCATGTACGACGCGTCGCGTGCGCCGTACGAGCTCAACGTGGCCAGGACCCGGGCGGCGGCGGAGTGGGCGCACGGACGCGGGCTGTGGCTGGAGGCCGAGCTCGGCGAGGTGGGCGGCAAGGAAGGCGCGCACGCGCCGGGCGTGCGCACCGACCCGGGTGAGGCCGCTGCGTTCGTGGCCGCGACCGGGGTCGACGCCCTCGCGGTCGCCGTGGGCAGCTCCCATGCGATGACCAGCCGGGAGGCGCGGCTCGACCACGGGCTGATCGCGGCGCTGCGCGAGGCCGTCGCGGTGCCGCTGGTGCTGCACGGCTCCTCCGGCGTCCCCGACGACGAGCTGCGCCGGGCCGTCGCCGCGGGCATGAAGAAGATCAATATCGGTACGGCGCTGAACGTCGCGTTCACCGCGGCGGTCGACGGCTCCCGTCACCCGGGCGCGGACCCCCGCCCCCGCCTCGCCGCCGCCCGGGACGCCATGGCCGATGCCGCCGCCCACCTCCTCACCACGGTTTCCGGCGCCGCCCGGCCGGCTCCGGCCGTCATCACCCGCCGGGGGTGACCCGGACGCCGGTGACGGCGAACCGTTCGACCTCGGCGATGTGACCGCCGGTGCAGGCGACCAGGGTGATCGTCTGGCCGGAGTCGGCCGGTCCGGAGTCCTCGCGGAGGGCGACGGTGGCCGACCACGGCTGATCGGTGCCGCCCGCCTGCACCGGCCGGGATTCGCCGAGCACCTGGTCGCTCCCCGGACGGCGGGCCTGGACGCGGATGCTCTCGTCCACACCGGTGACGCGTCCGCCGACCTTCACCGGCGACGACACGCGGGCGCCGTACGCGGGGGTGGTGAGGGAGAGCGTGGTGTCGTCGGTGCCCACCACCTCCCACGGCGCGTCGGTCCCGTCGCCGAACCTCACCAGGTGGAGCACGGCGGCGGTCAGCGCGCGTCCGCCCTCCTCACCGCGGAATCCGACCGCCACGCGCGCGTGTTCGCCCTCGATCGTGCGGCTGATCACCTGGTCGATGTCCTTGAATCCCAGGTAGCCCTGGGTGAAGCTCAGCGCGGTCTGGTCCGCGTCGAGATGCCATGGCTGGTGGCCTCCGGCACGGTAGGAGCGCACCCAGGCGTCCGCCTGCGCCCGATCGGCGAACGGCCACAGCGGCTGGTAGCGTCCGGCCACCAGGGACCCGTCGCCCGTGGGGGAGGGGCTCGGCCCGGTGGCGTCGCCGGTGTCCGGGGCGGCCGGGCTGCCGGAAGGGTCTGCGGACGGAGCGTGGGCCGGACCGTCGGTAGGGACGGCGGTCGCCGTCATGCCCGGCGGCCGCTCCGCATCGGGGGCCTTCTCCGCCGCGCCGCAGGCGGACGTGAGAAGGCAGAGCACGACCAGGGCCGCCATCGTCCGCCGCTGCCCGTTGCGCACTGTCATGGACTGCCAACCCTCCGTCGATCGTTTCTCAACAGTGCAGCACACTCGCGTCCGGGTCGCCCGGCCGATCGGGAAACCGGCCCGTCCCGATCGGTCACGGGTCCCGGTGGAGCGTGGCGTGCATGAAGAACTTCACGTTCTTCGTGTACCTGTTCTCGCCGCGGCCCGCGTACTCGAAGGACAGCGTGCCGTCCGGGTTCAGGGTCAGGTGAATCTCCCCGTTGTGCACGCAGTTGCCGCGCATACCGGTGCGTTTCAGCCGGACGACCGTACCGCTGACCTTCTTGATCGCCGAGGTGCCGGTGCAGCGGTAGTCGAGGAACCGTTCTGTGATGGTCGTGCCGCCCTTCTCGATGGTCACGACCAGCCGGTCCTCCGCGCCGGGATCGTAGTCCACCGGGCCGCGCCACGTTCCGGCGAAGCTCGCGGGAAAGGCGGTCGGCTCGGTCTGCTGAGCGAGGACGGTGGGCGACGCGGTGGCGGAGAGTGAGGCGGTGGGGGAGGGGGAGACCGCGGGGGTGGG